>JBGTUK010000019.1:0-19293 GCA_041939225.1 Devosia sp. | reverse complement strand
ATCGGTGAGCGTCGGGTAGACAATCTGCCGCCCAATCAGCGCGGCGTCGCCATGGTTTTCCAGAACTACGCCCTCTACCCGCATATGAGCGTGCGCCAGAATATGAGCTTCGGGCTGGAAAACATCGGCACCGACAAGGCCGAGATTGCCCGGCGCGTGGAAGACGCGGCGCGCATGCTCGAAATCGAGCCGCTGCTTGATCGGCGCCCCGCCCAGCTTTCCGGCGGACAGCGCCAGCGTGTCGCCATCGGCCGGGCCATTGTGCGCGAGCCGCAGGCGTTTCTGCTCGATGAGCCGCTCTCCAATCTCGACGCGGGTCTTCGGGTCCGTACCAGGGTGGAACTGGCCCAACTGCACCAGCGCATCGGCACGACGATGATCTTTGTCACTCACGACCAGACCGAGGCCATGACCCTGGCCAGCCGCATCGTGGTGATGAACAATCGCAAGGTCGAGCAGATCGGCACCCCCATGGACGTTTATTCGCGCCCGGCCAGCCGCTTCGTGGCCGCCTTTGTCGGCTCGCCGTCCATGAATTTCATTCCCGTCACCGGCATCGAAGCCGGCCCCGATGGTCTCGCGGTCAAGGTGGCGGGCGCAACCGTCGCCACGACAATCCGCCAGCAGCCGAAAGACAATGGCGAACTGACGCTGGGCGTTCGCCCCGAATCCCTGCGCGTGGCGCAGGATGGGGCCGGCGACATGACCGGACAGATTGCCCTGGTGGAGCGGCTGGGAGACCGCACGCTAGTGCACGTCACCCTCGCTGACGGCAGCAATGTCGTTGCCGAGGATGGAGGCAAGAGCACGCTCGAGGCCGGTGGCCCGGTCTCGCTCAAGGTGGACGGAACGGCCACTCATCTCTTCGACGCAGCCGGTCTGGCGTATCACGCAGACTAGGCGGCGGCGATTTCGGCCGGTGCGGCCAATGGCTCAATGCACCGCACAGGCCGACATATTTTCGCATTGAGCTTTTTTGGGAGGAAAGCGATATGACCAAGACAATCAAACGTCTTGCCCTGGTTTCCACGGCCCTGATGGCCCTGACTTCGGCGGCTGCCGCGCAGCAGACCGTGGTCTGGTGGGATTTTCTGGCCGGCGGCGACGGCGTGCGCATGAAAGCGCTTATCGACGCCTTTAATGAGGAGCATGCAGGCGAGATCACCATCGAAGGCACGACCCTGGAATGGGGCACACCCTTCTACACCAAGCTGCAGACCTCGGCCGCGATCGGGGAGGGGCCCGATATCGCCACCTACCACCTCAGCCGTATCCCGCTGGCCGTCGATAGCGGCACGCTGGCCGAAATCAGCGACGAGGACCTGGCTTCGGTGGGGCTCTCCGACGACAGCTTTACCGCTGCCGCTGCACAGGCTGCCAAGGTGGACGGCACCCGCTATGCCGTGCCCTTCGACCAGCACGGGCTGATCCTCTATTACAACAAGGAAATGCTCGACGAAGCCGGGATGCTCGATGAAAACGGCATGCCGACCGGTCTCGACGGCATGGAGAATTTTGAGGCGGCGCTTGCCCAGTTCACCACGGACGATGGCAAATATGGCCTCTCCATGCCCACTGGCGACCGCTACCGCGCTGTCTATTCCTTCTTCGGTCAGCAGGGCGGCACCATGTTCGACGCCGAGGCGGGCGGGTTCTTCCCCACCGATGAAGACGTCAACAAGCTTGCTACCGCCACCGAGACCATGAAGCGCTGGGTGGACAATGGCTGGACCCCGGCCCAGATCGAAAGCCCGGCCGCGCTGGCCCAGTTCACATCGGGTCAGGCCGCCTTCTTCATCATGGGCAATTGGGAAGTCCCCACCTTCACCGATCTCGCCGCCAAGGGCGAATTGTTCGAATGGGGTGCGGTGGAACTGCCCGTGCTGTTCGATCAGCCGGCCGCCTGGTCGGATTCCCATGCCTTCGTGATCCCGGCCAATGCGGGGCAGGAGGACGATCCCGAAAAGCGCGCGGCGGTGATGGAAGTCATCGCCTGGATGGACAAGAACTCGCTCGACTGGGCCGGTGCCGGTCACATCCCCGCCTATAACGAGGTGCGGGAAAGCGAAGGCTTCGCCTCGATGAAGCCGCAGTCCGACTATGCCGGGTTCGCCGATACCGCCGTGTTCGATCCGCGCACTGTTTTGGCCGGTCCTGCCGCGCCGTTGGGCGACGCATGGTCCAACTTCATCAATCCGGCCACCACCGGTGAACTTGATCCGGCCGACGCCGCCATGGAAATGCGCGACGATCTCAACAGCCAGCTCTAGAGCTTGTGCCTTTGGGCCGGCGCCCACGGGTGCCGGCCATCAAACGGTTATTGCGGGAGGAGAACCGACGTGATCCGCGACAAGCGCTCGGAATATCTGGCGGCCCTGATCCTGGTGGGGCCCTTTGTGGTCATTTATGGCCTGCTGTTCGTCTGGCCCACCATCCAGATGGTGATGCTCAGCTTCACCGACGCCCCCCTGATCGGGCCGGGAGACTGGGTCGGCCTCGAGAACTATGTCGACATTCTCACTCACCGCCTGTTCCGCAACGCGACCTGGAACACCGCCTATTTCGTACTGCTCACGGTCGTGCCCAACACGCTGGTCTCGCTGGCCATTGCCATGGCGGTCAACCGGCTCAAGGGCTGGCAGCAGGGCTTTGTCATGGCCTGTTTTTTCCTGCCCTATATCCTGCCCGTCTCGGTGGTCTATCTCACCTGGAACTGGATCATCGACGTGCAATACGGCCTGGTCCAATACATCGTGCGCCCCTTCAATGGCGGCGAGCCGATGTCGCTGACCCGCACCATCCCGTTCTTCATGCCGACCGTGGCCGTGGTCACCATCTGGTGGACCCTGGGCTTCAACGTGCTGCTGTTCATCGCCGGGTTGCGCAATATTTCTCCGGAAATCTATGAAGCGGCCTCGCTCGACAGCGCCGGACGCTGGCGCCAGTTCCGCAAGATCACCTGGCCGCTGATCTGGCCGGTGACAGCGCTGGTGCTGACCATCCAGCTCATCGCCCAGCTCAAGATTTTCGACCAGGTCTACCTGTTCTCGACCGGCGGGCGGCAGGACCCGACCATTGTGCTGGTCCAATATATCTACAAGCTGGCGTTCCAGCAGAACAAGGGCGGAGAGGGCGCCGCAGCCGCGACCCTGCTGTTCGCCATGATCATCATACTGAGCGTCCTGCAATATCAGGCGCTGCGCGCAAGGGGGGAGAAATGAGCTCCGAAGCAATCACCCGCCCGGTCGAAAACGCCGCGCGCCTCAAGGGCGATCGCCTGATCGATTTCGGTGGGCTGGCCCTGACCGTCGTGACCCTGGGCTTTGCCCTGATGGCGATCTTCCCGGTCTACTGGGCCGTCGTCACTTCGTTCAAATCCGAGACCGAAGTGATCGCCTCGGGCATTGCCCTGTGGCCCTCGCGGATCAATACCGAGGCCTATGAACACATCTGGACCAATACCAATATCGGCATCTGGTACATCAACTCCTTCGTCACCTCCACGCTGATTACCGCCGGTGTCATCGTCTCCTCGGCGGGCTGCGCCTATGCGCTCAGCCAGCTCGATTTCCCGGGGCGACGGCTGATCTATGTGCTGATCCTGGCCTGCTTCATGGTCCCGATGCAGGCGCTCATTATCAATCATTTCGTGCTGATGGCGCAGTTCAAGCTGCTCAATAGCTGGGCCGGTATTATCCTGCCGCAACTGATCGTGCCGGTGACCATCATCGTCTACAAGCAGTTCTTCGACAATGTCCCGCGCGAGTTCCGCGAGGCGGCGCAGATGGATGGGGCAGGGCACTTCAAAACGCTGTTCCGCATCTATCTGCCGATGAACTGGGGCATCACCAGCGCGCTGGCGATCATCACCTTCATCGGCGCCTGGAACAGCTTCCTCTGGCCGTTCCTGGCAGCAACCGGCGAAGCAACCATGACGGTTCCCGTCGGTATCACCCAGGTCAAGGACGCCTATGGCATTGTCTATGCCCGGCAAATGGCCTCGGCGGTGATGGCCGGCCTGCCGGTGGCCGTTCTCTATCTTATATTCCAACGCCGCGTGACCCAGGCGATCATGCTCTCGGCCGGCGTCAAGGGGTGATGGCAGATGGTCCAGTCCAGCGCTCACAAGCGCTGGGCCCGTTAAGGCAGTGTCGGTAGGACGGCAATACCGTCAATGGTCCACCCCGCCTTCCAGATGCGGCCCTAGCAGGCGCAATAAATATCGTAGAGCGTCACCAGCACGCTGCGAACGTCGTCTGAGGCCAGCGTGTAATTGATCTGCTGGCCCTCACGCCGCGTCCGGACAAGGCCCCAGGCGCGCAGTTTGGACAAATGCTGGGATAGGGGCGACTGGCCCAGACCGACACGCTCGGCCAGATCGCTGACATTGCGTTCCTTGTCGAGCAGGTTGCACAGGATCAGCAATCGCTTCGGATTGGCCATCGCCGTCAGGAGCTGAGACGCCCGTTCGGCATTCTGCTCCATCTTCTCCATTTCCATGTTGATCATATTAGCAAGCTCGTATATACGAATATTCGTGCAAAAGACTTATCGCTCATTTCCGGGCGATTTTCAAGGAGTTTGAGATGCGCATCCATCTTGGGTCTGCCGACCAGATAGCTCGGATCATTCTGAGTCGTCCCGGCCCTTGTACCAGCCTTGCTGCTTGCCGCGGCCATGGTGCGCTTCTGTCCGCTCTACGCGCCTTTTGGTCTCTCAACCCGCAAGGTTTCCATTGATGACTGAGTTTACCCCGCTGGCGTCGCTGTTCGGCGGCGCCCTGATCGGCCTGTCCGCCGTTCTCCTCATGGCCTTTCACGGCCGCATTGCCGGCATGACCGGCATATTGTCCGGCCTGCTGCCGCCCGTGTCCAGCGATTGGGCCTGGCGTGCGGCCTTTGTGGCCGGTGCAATCGTGGCGCCGATGCTCATACTGAGCGTGTCTCAAACCGCTATCGGCTACGACAGCCCCGTGCCCTTGCCTTGGGTTCTCATCAGCGGGCTGATTGTCGGCGGCGGCGTCTATTTCAGCTCCGGTTGCACCTCCGGGCATGGCGTTTGTGGCATGGCGCGTTTCTCGCCCCGCTCCCTTGCTGCCACAGCCACCTTCATGGCCGCATCCTTTCTCACCGTCTTCGTTATTCGCCATCTCATCGGGGGTTTCTGATGCAGCGCATCCTTCTCGCCGGCCTGATCGGTCTCATCTTCGGATCTGGCATTGCCCTTTCTGGCATGGCCAATCCCGCCAAGGTGCTTAATTTCTTCGACCTGGCCGGGACCTGGGATCCGTCGCTCGCGTTCGTCATGGGTGGTGCATTGCTGGTGACCGCCATTGGCTATCGCTTCGTTCTCAAGCGCGAAAAACCCGTGCTCGAGGCCCGGTTCCACCTGCCCACCAGCCGCAAGCTCGACCTGCCATTGCTCGGTGGTTCGGCGGTGTTCGGTATCGGCTGGGGAATTTCCGGATTTTGCCCAGGTGGCGCCATTCCGGCTTTAGGCTTGGGCGAAGTCTCAGCCTGGACCTTTGTCGGCGCCATGCTCGCCGGAATTTTTGCCGCCCGCACCATCCGTGTCGCGCTGGAACAGCGTGCCAACCAAGTCGTTTGACGCAAATACAAAGGAGTTCGAAATGAGCACTCTTCCGTTCACGATCGATCTCTCGGTCAGGCCTGAGGTCAACGCGTTTTTCGATGCGCCGACCAACACCATCTCGTATGTGGTCAAGGACCCCAACTCGGCAGCCTGTGCCGTCATCGACTCGGTGATGGACATCGATTACGCCGCCGGCCGCATCTCCTATGAGGGCGCCGATGAGATCATTGCCTTCATCGAGAAGCACAATCTCAAGCTTGAATGGCTGATCGAAACTCACGTCCATGCCGATCACCTGTCGGCCGCCCCCTACATCCAGGGGAAACTCGGCGGCAAGCTGGGCATCGGCGAGAACATCACTGTCGTGCAGGACACCTTCGGCAAGATCTTCAATGAAGGCACCGAATTCCAGCGCGATGGCAGCCAGTTCGACCGCCTCTTCACCGATGGCGACAGCTACCAGATTGGTGGCTTGACGGCCCATGTCATGCACACACCGGGGCACACCCCCGCCTGCATGACCCATGTCGTGGGCAATGCCGCCTTTGTTGGCGATACCCTGTTCATGCCCGATGGCGGTTCGGCCCGCGCCGACTTCCCTGGCGGCGACGCACGCACCCTTTATCGTTCGATCCAGCGGGTGCTGTCGCTGCCCCGCGAAACGCGTCTGTTCATGTGCCACGACTATGGTCCAAACGGCCGCGACATCCAGTGGGAAACCAGCGTGGGCGACGAGATCGACCACAATATTCATGTCGGCAGGGGCACGGACGAAGACAGCTTCGTCAAGATGCGCGAAGAGCGTGACGCCACCTTGCCCATGCCCAAGCTGATCATCCCGTCGCTGCAGGTGAACATGCGCGCCGGAAAACTTCCTCCCAAGGACGAGAGTGGCAAGAGCTATCTCAAGGTCCCTCTCAACGGTCTGTGAGCGCATCCCTATGCGCAGGCCGGCCCCTCCTTCCGACCGCAATCGGGGGAGGGGCGAATATCAAGATGGCACACAGTACTTTCCTTTTTTAGATCACGAGCCGAGACCATGAATTTCCGCAAGCTTGACGACAATTTCGCCGTAACCGGCCAACTCACCCCCGAACAGGTCAAGGCCGTCGCAGAGGCCGGCTTCAAGTCCATTGTCTGCGCCCGCCCGGACAATGAAGAGTTCGGCCAGCCCGGCTTCGACGATGTTGCCCGCGCAGCCGAGGCCGAAGGTATCCAGATCGTTCACATTCCAGTCTCTGGCGCGCTCGGTGAGGGGCAGATCATCCGTTTCCACGACGCCTGGCAGAACCTGCCCAAGCCCGCCCTCGGCTATTGCCGCTCCGGCGCTCGCGCCGGCAGCCTCTACGCCACGCTGAGCCGCTGACCTCATTGCTTTGACCCTGCGCCGATCACCGGTGGGTGAAGGGCAACCGGACCAACCATGAACATCAAGACCTATTTGCCGATCCTTGACTGGGGCAGCCGCTACAATCGCCAGACGCTGACCAGCGATCTCATTGCCGCGATCATCGTCACCATCATGCTGATCCCGCAATCGCTGGCGTATGCGCTGCTGGCCGGGTTGCCGCCGGAGGTGGGTCTATATGCCTCCATTCTGCCACTGATTGCCTATGCCATATTCGGCACATCGTCGGCCCTGGCGGTGGGTCCGGTCGCCGTGGTCTCCCTGATGACTGCGGCGGCTGTCGGTCGCCTCGCCGCCGAAGGCACGGCGGACTACGCCAGCGCCGCCATTGTTCTGGCCATGCTCTCGGGCGCCATGCTGGCGCTGATGGGGCTGTTCCGCCTCGGTTTCATCGCCAATTTTCTCTCTCACCCGGTCATCTCCGGCTTCATCACGGCGTCGGGCATCATAATCGCCACCAGTCAGATTGGTGGTCTGCTCGGCATCAAGACCGAAGGGCACGCCATGCCTGAGCTGGTGATGTCGATCCTTGGCAATCTCGGGCAGGTCAACTTCTATACGCTCGCCGTCGGCGTGGTTGCCTTGGCCCTATTGCTCTGGATCCGGCTTGATCTCAAAAACTGGCTGGGCCGCTTCGGCGTGCCCAAGGGCGTTGCGACTATTCTTGTCCGCGCCGGTCCCGTGCTGGTGGTCTTTCTCACCATGGCCTGGTCGGTGGGCATGGATCTGGGCGCAAAGGGGGTGTCCCTGGTGGGTCAGGTGCCGCAGGGGCTGCCCATGTTGTCCTTGCCCAGCTTCAATCTCGATACGATCCAGCAACTGGCCGTGCCCGCGCTGATCATCTCCATCGTTGGCTTTGTCGAATCCATCTCCGTGGCCCAGACCCTGGCCGCCAAGCGTCGCGAACGCATCTCGCCCAACCAGGAATTAATTGGGCTGGGCGCTTCGAACATCGCGGCGGCCGTGGGTGGGGGCTATCCGGTGACCGGCGGCTTTGCCCGCTCAGTGGTCAATTTCGACGCCGGCGCAGCCACCCCTGCAGCAGGGGCCTTCACCGCCATTGGTATTGCCGGCGCCACGCTGCTGCTCACGCCATTCCTCGCCATCCTGCCCAAGGCCACCTTGTCGGCAACCATCGTCATCGCCGTCCTGACTTTGGTGGACTTCTCTATCCTCAAGCGCGCCTGGTCCTATTCCAAGGCCGATTTCGCCGCTGTCGCCTTCACCCTTGCCGGCACGCTGTTGCTTGGCGTTGAGGTCGGCATTTCCCTCGGTGTCGGGGCGTCGATCCTCATCTTCCTCTATCGCTCGTCACAGCCGCACGCGGCCATTGTCGGCCAGGTGCCGGGTACCGAACACTTCCGCAATATCTGGCGCCACAAGGTGGACACGGTGCCAGGCGTCCTCTCAATCCGTGTCGATGAAAGCCTCTATTTCGCCAATGCGCGCTATCTGGAGGATCTCGTCATCAATCAAGCCACCGCCAATTCGGGCCTTACCGATGTTGTGCTGATGTGTTCGGCGGTGAACACGATCGACATGTCGGCGCTTGAGAGCCTGGAAGCCATCGAGCATCGCCTGGAGGACCTGGGCGTCCGCCTGCACCTCTCCGAAGTCAAAGGACCGGTCATGGACAAGCTCAAGGACACCGAATTCCTAGCCCATCTCTCGGGCAGCGTGCACCTCAGCCAGCATCAGGCGATCAGCGCTATCCTGGATGAGCGCGGCCCGCCATCGTCACCGGCCAGTCCCGCTTTGCGCCCCGTCCAATAGGGGAGCGTCCCTTTTGCCTCGGGCCGGTCACGCCGCGCCTCTGGGCAGCGATCCGGACCGGCGCCCTGACCGCGCCATAGCCCGCAGGGCTTCGCTTGCGCGGTTCCTGATTTCGCGCCGGTGTCTCTGGTAAACTCCCAGTGCGCGCATAAAAAAAGGCCACCCGTAGGTGGCCTTTCGCATCAATAATGCTGCTGCTTACTTCTGCAGCACCAGGTTGATGGCGGACTCGCGGCCATCGCGGCCGGTCTCGACTTCGTAGGAAAGCTTGTCGTTTTCATACAGGCCGTCGACGCCAGAATTCTGCACCGCCGAAATGTGGACGAAGTGGTCCTTGCCGCCGTTGTCCGGGGTGATGAAACCAAAGCCCTTGGTGGTGTTGAAGAATTTGACGGTGCCGTTCATGGTAGCCATTTTTAGTTCCTTAAAGCTCGGAGCCGAAGCGAAACGAGCGTTTCCCCCCCGCAACATGCAAAAGGGGCTTACATACGTTCGCAAAGTAGATCAGTGAGCCAAGGACCGGAATGAACCGGCTAGAGGCAGCCGACTTAGGCTGAAAACGTGTAGGCAGCTTATCGCATCAAATCGTGGCATCAACAAGACAAATCTCGCTTTTCTCCAGATGCGCTAAGATAAAGCCGTCCCCGAAGGGGTGATCGATCGCGTCAATGCGCTCCGGAGCGCAAAAGCAAAGGTGGCGCCGGGGCGCCACCTCTTCCTTGCGGATTTGAAAGGCTCTAGCCCTCGCGGATCCAGACCTGCATCGGCCCGGCGTCCCGATTGGCCCAGAGATAATAGGGTATGGCGGTCAGTGTTGTATCGGCCGGGGTCGGCGGTGTCGTGCGATACAGGTCCAGCCCCCAGTCGTCGCTGCCGATAGTTTTGGCGGGAGCGGTGAGGCTGACAATGCCGTCGAACAGATCTGGCCGGTTCGTCTCGGTAATCGCGGCATCGCGCGACAGAATGAGATCGGGAACCGGCGTTTCATTGTCCACCTGCTCGGCGCAATAGACCAATGGTCCGCGCGCCAGGGCAACACGGTGCCGATCCATCTTGACCTTGGGATTGGCATAGATGCGCCGTGGGGTCATGGGCAGGTCGAGTTCAACCACATCGCCTTCGATCCAGTCCCGTTCAATCACCAGATAGCCGTTCTGCAATTGTCCGGGAACATCAATCGGATTGCCATTCAGCGTTGCGACGCCATTGCGTGCCCAGGCCGGAATACGGAGCTTGAGCGCGAACACGCCATGGCCATCGGGATGCACGCTGAGCTTGATCTTGCCTGACCATGGGTAATTCGACTGCTCCTCGATCCGGATCCGTCGGCCGTCGAGTTCGAGTTCCGCACTGTTGCCGCCGTAGAGATTGACGGCAATTGCCCCCGGTCCTACCGAGTAGAAATAGCCACTGACCGAAGCCACCAGCCGCGAAACGTTCATGGTGCAGCAGGGGCAGGGGTGCCAGGGCCAGCGGCGATGACTGCCATCGCTGTCGAGCTTGTTTTCGTAGAAATAGAGCTCACCATCGCGACTGAGACCGGACAGCACGCCATTATAGAGCGCCAGTTCCATGGCCTCGGCACATTGCCCATCCAGATCGAGATTCAGCATGCGCTGTGCCCAGAACACGAAGGCAATGGAGGCGCAGGTTTCGCAGTAGGCGGTGTCGTTGGGCAGGTCGTAGTCGGTCGTGAACCCCTCGTTCGAGGCCGAGGGGCCAAAACCCCCGGTCACGTACATCCGCGTTGTGGTCACATCCTTCCACAACACCTCGCAGGCATGGCGCAGGCTGTCATCATCCAGTTCGGCGGCGAGGTCCGCCATGGCGGTGTACATGTACATGGCGCGCACGGCGTGGCCGACCACCTTGTCCTGCTCGCGGACCGGCTTGTGCGCCTGGCCATACTCGTAATTGCCGGAGTTGAAGAAGTGGTACTTGGTCGGGTCGTCGCCCCGGGCAATGGCTTCTTCATCGAAGTAATGCGGCTCGCGGCCGCGTTCATCGATGAAATACGCGGCAAGATCGAGCTGCTTGCGTTCTCCGGTGAGCTGGTAGAGCCTGATCAGCGCGATCTCGATTTCCTGGTGACCGGGATAGCCGCGCTTCTGGTCCGGGCCGGTGCCGAACGTGTTGCGGATATGGTCGAGGCTGCGCTCCATCACCTCAAGGAATTTGCGCTTGCCCGTGGCCTGGTAATAGGCGATGGCGCCTTCCAGTAAGTGGCCGATATTATAGAGCTCGTGCCGGTCGCGCAGATTGGTCCAGCGGTTCTCGATCTCGTGGCCCTGGTACCAGAGATTGAGATAGCCGTCCGGCATCTGCGCGGCTTCGAGCTTGTCGACGATTTCGTCCACCTGCCGCTCGATTTCCGCGTCGCGGCGGTGCCGCAGCGCATAGCCGGCCGCTTCGATCCATTTGCCGATGTCTGAATCCCAGAAATACTGCATGGTGAAGCCCTGATCGTTGAAGGGCACGCGCAGCGGCGGTGGCGGATCCTTCAACTCCAGGGATTCCAGGAGGCCGTTCTCATCGAGCTTCTTGTACTGACTGGGCACGGTGCGCGTGAGCACGGTCTCAAGCCGCTCTGACCAGAACGGGCCGGTCAGGCTCACACGGGTGAAATCGACTGGGGAATAACGACGCATACTGGGGTCTCCTCCGACCATTATCGGCCTGGTTACGGGGTTGTCGTGGTGCTGGCGCGCAGGACGAGAGTGCAGGGCAGGCGGCTGGTGCCGCCCTGGCTCTCGCCCCGGATCATGCGGATCAGCCGATGCCCGGCCTCCTCGCCGAGCGATTTGAGGTTCATGTCGATGCTGCTGATTTGCGGCCGGCTCGCCTCTGCCATCACCGACCAGTTGTCAAAGCCGATCACGGCAATGTCGTCAGGCACGGCAATGGTATTGTCGCGCAGCGTCTCGACAATGCCGCGTGCGATCTGGTCATTGCCGGCAAAGATGGCGTCGGGACGGTGTGGTAGGGCCAGCAGGCGGGCTGCTGCTTCCCGGCCCCAAGCCTCCGACCACGGACCGTGCAGGATCAATGTCGGATCAACTTGAGAAAGGCTCGCTTCGTAACCGCGTCTGCGCAGCCGGACGGCTTCGAAATCCTCGGGGCCGGTGACATGGGCAATTCTGGTTCGCCCGAGCGCAAGCAGATGCTCGGTGGCAAGCCGCGCGCCGCCTTCGTCATCGGGCAGAAGACAGGCAGCGTCGGGCTCGTCGCTTTGCGAAAATACATAGAGCACCGGCAAATTGCCCAGCGCCAGGCCAGGGGCGGGACGCCGATCGGCGCGGCGCCCGGTGAAGACCAGCCCGTCGACCCGTTTGCCCAGCAATTGGTCGATATGTCGCTTTTCGCGCTCGGGGTCGTCGGTGGCGTTGCACATGAACAGGGCAATGCCGGCTTCGTGCAGGACAGTTTCCAGTCCCTCCATGATCGGCATGGTGAAACGTCCGAAGCTGTCATTGGAAATCAGACCAACGGTAAAGCTTTGCCCACGATGCAGGGCCTGGGCCAGATCGTTGGGCCGAAACCCTAGTTCATTGGCCGCCGAGAGCACCTTGTCTCGCGTTTCCGACCGTAGCGTGCCAGATTTGTTGAGCGCCTTTGATGCGGTACCCAGACTGACCCCGGCACGGCGTGCGACGTCACGCAGCGTGTAGCGATTTGGGGATTTTGCCTCAGGCATCGTGGTCTCAATTTGCGCGGAGCATTGGCAAGAAACAGGTTCGGAAAAGCTTTTCCGAGCTGTGAGAACATCACTTCAGGGAAAGCCAGTGTCAAGATGGTCGTTGCGAGTTGGCTGCCGGTTAGTCGGACGCGGCCGGCATGTCGCTGTCGCCTTCGACCAGTTCCATCGGCACGATTTTGCGCACGACCCCCAGCGGGTAGTGTGCCGCATAGGCCGGCATGGTCGCCAGCAGCGCCTCAGCCAGGGCAATGCCGAGATCACGCAGGGAAAGCCGGAAGCTGGTGAGTTTTGGCACCAGAAAATGCGCCTGGGGGCTGTCGCGGCTGATGACGGCAAACTTCTCCCCCGGTGTCAGACCGACTTCATACAAACCGTTGTAAAAGCCCAGTGTCATCAGTTCGTTGGTGAGGATGAACCCAGTGGGTCGCTTGGTTACCGGCATGGCGGCGATGGTGTGGGCGATGTCATGCCCGCCGCGTTCATTGGGATGCGCGCGAAAAATCAGGTCCGGATCAAATGTCAGCCCCCGTTGCTCGAGCGCTTCGCGGTAGGCCTCTATGAACACATATCCCAGATTGGTGTCGTCAAGCGGAGCAAAGATGCCGATACGCCGGTGCCCCTTGGATACCAACCTGGCCACACCTGTCTCGGCCATGCCCTCGAAATCGAGATCAAGCCACGGGTGCCCCGCATCGGTTTGGGATCGGCCCAGGGCAATAAAGGGAATGTTGCGACTGGCGAGGTAGTCGATGCGATGGTCCTCGCGCTTCGTCGCTGAAATGATCAGGGCATCGGCAAAACCGCGGGCCACAACGCGCTGCATATAGGCGTCCGGGTCTTCTTCCGAAGAGCACAGCAGGGCAACCAGGTCCAGTTGGTGACGCGCCAGAACGGTCTGCACGCCGTCAAACACGCTCATGAAGAACACATCGCCTTCGCCGGTGATCTGGGCGCCTGTCTGCATCATGAATCCGATTACACCGGTGGCCCCCTTGCGCAGGGAGCGACCTGCCTGATTGGGCACATAGCCCATTGCATCGGCGGCTTCGAGAACGCGCTGCCGGGTCTGCTCGTTGACGTCTGGTTTGCCGTTCAGGGCGCGCGAGACAGTGCCGATGGAAAGATTGAGGCGCTGCGCCAACTCTCTGATGCCAGTCATTTTTTCACTACTTTTCCCACAGCCCCCTAGAGCGATAAAAAACGTTTACGAAATCCGGTTGACTCTCAAAACACGTCAAATGTAACGTCGTAAACGTTTACGGGACTACCTGCCCTGACGCTGCACAAGATGGCAAGGGCGGGCTAAAGTCCAGAGGGAGGACATTTTGGTCTATTCTGCGGTGCTGGCCGGTTGCGGCGGCATGTCAAAGGGCTGGCTGACGGCTCTTTCCGAGCATCCCTTGCTCAAGGGTAAGGTGCGGATTGACGGTCTAGTCGACCTCGACCGGGAAACGGCCGAGTCCCGCGCTGCCGAGTTTGACCTAGCTGACGTCGTCATCGGTACCGAGCTTGACGCTGTCCTGACCGAGACAAAACCCGATCTGCTGTTCGACGTAGTTGTGCCCCGTGCCCGCGCCGGCCTGGTCGAGACCGGGCTGCGCCATGGCTGCCACGTGCTGACCGAAAAGCCTATGGCCACGAGCGTTGCGGAAGCGAAGGCGATGATTGCACAGGCCAAGGCGGCAGGGCGCGTCCACGCTGTGGTGCAGAACCGCCGCTTCATCTCCGGCGTACGGCGCATTCGCCGCCTGGTCGAGAGCGGCGCGCTGGGTCAGATCACCAGCCTGAATTGCGATTTCTTCATTGGCGCGCATTTCGGTGGATTTCGCGAGGAGATGGATAATGTCCTCTTGCTCGACATGGCCATCCACACGCTCGATGCCGCGCGCTTCATGGCCGGCAAGGCGCCGCGGGCGGTCTATTGCCTCGAGACCAACCCGCCCGGCTCCTGGTATCGCCATGGCGCTGCCGCCAACGCGATCTTCGAGTTCGAAGACAATGTCGTCTTCAACTATCGCGGTTCCTGGTGCGCCGAAGGCGCCAATACCAGTTGGGAGAGCGCCTGGCGCATTATTGGCACCAAGGGCACGCTGATCTGGGATGGTGAAGACCGTTTCGAAGCGCGTGTTGTCGACGGCGACGGTGGGTTTTTCCGCCCCCTCAGGGATATCGAGGTGCCGCCGCCGGCCGAAGCCGACCAGACCCACGGCCACGCCAGCGTCATTGCCGACTTCCTTTCTGCCATCGAAACCGGCGCACAGCCTGAAACCGCGGGCAGCGACAATATCAACAGCCTGGCCATGGTCCTTGCCGCCATCGAGAGCGCGCGGACCGGGCAGCGCATCCCCATTGCAGATTAAGGACGATTTAACGTGACTGATCCCGCAAAATCCATCCGTATCGGTACCATGGTCTCGGCGTCTGCCGGCAATGCCGCCGAGCGTATCGCCGAGATTGCCGATCTCGGCTTTGAGAGCTTTGAACCCTTTTTCTGGCAGACAACCAATGGGCAGGACATCGCCGAGCTCGGTAAGCGCTGCAAAGAAGCGATCGGGGATCGCGATATCACCATTTCCACCCTCGGCATGTTCGGCAATCCGCTCGAGGATCAGGAGATGGACCGCCAGACCCTGCAGGGCTGGAAGGATTGCATCGATAATGCGCATCATTTTGGCGCCACTTGTGTTGCCGGCTTTACCGGCCGCATTCGCAACCGGCCTCTAACCGAGAGCCTGCCAAAGTACCGCGAAGTCTGGTCCGATCTCGCCAAGCGTGCTGCCGACAAGGGCATCAGGATCGCCTTTGAAAATTGCGCCATGGACGGAAACTGGCAGACCGGCGACTGGAACATTGCCCATAATCCCGACGCCTGGGAACTGATGTTCAACGAGACGCCGGATGACAATATTGGGCTCGAATGGGAGCCCTGTCACCAGATGGTCTATCTCATTGATCCGCTGCCGCAGATCCGCAGATGGGCGCCCAAGATTTTCCATGTGCACGGCAAGGACGCCACCATCCGCTGGGACGTGATCCGCGAGCACGGGATTTTCGGCAAGGAGCCCTTTGTCTTCATGCGCACGCCTGGCTTTGGTGACAGCAACTGGACCGACATTATTTCCGAGCTGCGCCTGGTCGGCTGGACGGGCTCGATCGATATCGAAGGCTGGCATGATCCGGTCTATCGCGATGCTTTGGAAATGACCGGGCAGGTCCATGCTCTCAATCATCTCAAGCACGCGCGCGGCGGTGACTACCTGGCGGTGGCTGGATGAATATGACTTTTAATCAGGAGGGCAAGCCGGTCGATCCAGGTGTCCGCACGCTGCCCTGCAAACTCTTGCTGCGCCAATCCTGTGGCGGCGATGCCATCGCTGTCCGCAATCAGGGGGAGGCGCTTCAGGAGAGTTGAGATGCTGCCACGGGCGTTTGCACCGCCCATGGCAGCGAGGAGAGCCGCAAGGGAAAGAGGAAACCCGAGTGGCGTGTTCACGGCCCGAGGGCCGCAAAGGGAGGATATAATGCAGTTTATCAAACTTGGTCTATTGGCAGGCCTGGCAGCAGGCGCATTGGCCGCAGCCATGCCGGCTCAGGCGCAGGAAGATGTCACCATCACAGTCTGGTCGATTGACGGGGCCAATCAGGTTGGGCCGTCCGACACGTTCTCGGCCGAGTTCGACGAGATGGATAACGGCATCAATGTCGAATACCGCATCCTGCAGTTCGACGAGATCGTCAACGAAACACTGCGCGCCTTTGCCACTGGCAATGCGCCCGACATCGTCAGCCTTGATAATCCGGACTTCGCCCTGTTCTCGTCGCGTGGCGCGTTCCTCGACATTACGGACATGGCCGCCGAAAGCGACGTCATCAATCCTGAGGTTTACTTTGATGGACCGCTCAACTCGGTGAGTTGGGATGGCAAACTCTATGGCGTTGGAAAGTACACCGATACGATCGCCGTCTTCTACAACAAGGACATGTTCGCAGAAGCCGGCATCGAAAACCCGCCGCAAACCTGGGCGGAGTTCGAGGAATATGCCCGCAAGCTCGCCAAGCCCGGAGAGGGCGTATACGGCGCCACCCTTTCGGCCCGTGGCAATGAAGAGGGCACCTTCCAGTTCCTGCCCGTCATCCAGATGTCCGGCGGCGGATATGAAAACGTCAACACCGAGGGCGCCCGCGAATGGCTGTCCATGGTCAAGGGCATGATCGATGATGGCGTGCTCAGCCAGGACGTGCTCTCGCTCGGTCAGTGGGATTCCACCGGCACCTTCAACTCGGGCAACGCCGCCATGGCGATCTCGGGCCCGTGGGAAGTCGACCGCATGGTTGAGGACGCCGCCTTTGACTGGGGCGTGACCCTGCTGCCGACCTTCGCGGAAGGCGATGAGCGCTCCTCGGCGCTTGGCGGTTTCAACCTCGGCATCATGTCCACGACCGAACATCCCGAAGAAGCCTTCAAGGTCCTGGAGTATTTTGTCAGCCAGGACGACCGCCTCTTCCCCGAGTTCGGCTATCTGCCGACGCGGTCTGACGTCGAACTGCCCCTCTCGGGCATCGAGAAGAAGGACGCCGCGCTCGCCGTGTTCCAGGCACAGCTAAAATACGCCCAGCCGCGTGGTCCGCATCCTGAATGGCAGAAGATCTCCAAGGCGATCTACGACGCCGAACAGGCGGCCCTGACCGGTCAGATGACGCCTGACGAGGCGTTGAGCCAGGCGCAGAAGACGATCGACTCGATCATCGACTGAGCCTGACAGCCAAGCAGTCCTCCCGGGCCATGTCGCGCCCGGGAGGACCCTGCATATCACCGAACCAAAAAACGGGAAGAGGTCGGACCATGCGTCGCATTCTGTCCAGCATCACCGATGGGAAGGGCTTTGATCTCATCCTGGTCGGCGTGACGATGCTTTTCTTGTTCGCGCTTGCCGGAGTGCCGCTCGTCTACAATGTCGTGATGAGCTTCCAGCAAGTCGACATGTTCAATCTCAACACCTTCTCACGGCCCTTTGCCGGCTTCGAGAACTATGTTGCGATCGTCAGCCAGCCTGAATTCTGGCTGGTCATTCGCAACACTGCCATCTTCGTTCTCGGTTCGATTGCCGGGCAGTTCATCTTCGGCTTCGCTCTGGCCATCTTCTTTATGATGAGCTTCCCCTTCGCCTCGACGATCCGTGGCCTGTTTCTCGTCTCCTGGGTCATGCCCGGCCTTGTGGTCGGCGCGCTCTGGGGCTGGATCCTTGCCGGCGATTTCGGCGTACTCAATGCGATCCTGCGTGGGCTCGGGATAATCGATGGCACCATGTTCTGGAAATCCGACCCGAACCTGTCGATCTGGGCCGTCACCATTGCCAATATCTGGCTTGGCCTGGCCTTCAACATGATGCTGCTATCGGTTGGTCTCGCCGGCATTCCGCGTGACCTTTACGAGGCCGCCGAACTCGACGGCGCCAATGGCTGGCAACGCTTTACCACCATCACGCTGCCCATGATGCGCTCCACCATCGGCGCAGTCCTTGCGCTTGGCTTGATCTACACACTCCAGCAGTTCGATCTCTTCCCCGCCATTACCGAAGGCGGCCCAGCCAATAGCTCCAATGTGGCGCAATATTGGGCCTGGCAGTGGTCGTTCCAGCTCTTCGACTTTGCCAAGGGTGCCACCGTCTCGATGATGATGCTGATCTTCGTGCTCGTTGCCTCGATCGTCTATGTCCGCTCGACCCGCCATGAGGTGCGCGGATGACCCGGGTTGCTGCACCAAAAACCCTGCTGATCCTCGCCCTGGCGCTGGCGGCGGTCTACCTGTTCCCGCTCTACTGGATGTATGCCACCAGCCTGAAGGGCGCCTCGGAGATCTTTGCCAATCCGCCGACCTTCTGGCCACTTGACCCGGATTTCTCGATTTTTCCCGCGACTTGGGAGCGGCGGACCATGGACACGTTCCTCTGGAACAGCCTGGTCATTGCCACAGGCGTGACGACATTGACGGTGCTGCTCGGCACCGGATGCGCCTACGTGCTGGCCCGCTATCGTAATCCCTGGATCGATATCGGCCTGTTCGCCATCCTGATGCTGCAGGTGCTGCCAGCCTCGGTCATGATCACGCCGCTCTATGTGGGATTCAATCAGATCGGACTGCTCGACTATCCGCGAACGGCGGTGATCATCGCCGCCGCAGGAAAGGCGATACCGTTCTACATTGTCCTCGTCCGCGCGACCTTCATGAGCGTGCCCGGAGAGCTTGAAGAAGCGGCGCTGGTTGATGGTAATTCGCGCTGGGGTGCCTTCTTCTTCATCGTGCTCCCATTGGCGCGAAACGGCATCCTCGTTCTGGCCATTCTCACCTTCATGCAGGCCTTTGGCGAGTACATCTACTCCAAGTCGATCATTACAACGCAGTCCCTCCAGCCGGCCAGCGTAGGTCTGTCGGGCTTCCTCGGCCCCAACTCTACCGACTGGAACGGGATCATGGCCTATGCCGCGATGTACGTGACCCCAATCATTCTCGTATTCGTCATTCTGCAGCGCCGCATCGTATCCGGCCTAACCTCGGGAGCCCTCAAATGAGTGTCCAGCCCCAGATCGAGCTTGTCGGCATCGACAAGCACTATGGCAGTTTTCACGCGCTCAAGAATATCAACCTGGTCATTCCCAAGGGCCAGTTCGTGGCTCTGGTCGGCCCCTCCGGTTGCGGCAAGTCGACCTTGCTGCGCTCGCTCGCCGGGCTCGAGAGCATCAGCGGCGGCACCATGAAGATCGCCGGCGAGGTGATGAATGGTGTGCCCCCGCGCAAGCGGGACGTGGCCATGGTGTTTCAGTC
>JBGTUK010000018.1:0-19802 GCA_041939225.1 Devosia sp. | reverse complement strand
GGCGCTTTCAGATGGTACAGTTCTGGCAAGCGGCTATGTCTTCATCCGCCCCACGCCTCTGACTCCGATCGTTGCGCCTTCCAACAACGCCCTTCTGCCGCTCCACAACAAGTTGTCGCGCTCCAATGACGGTGGCCGCACGTGGACAAGACCGGAGCGTTTCATTGTCGAAGGGCAAGGATTGGAACTGTCCGGCCCCCTCATGGAACGCGCCTCTGGCGAGATCATGGGGGCGGCTGCGCCCTTCCACCTTGCCACCTCGGACCATGAGGGCTGGATCATCAGTAGCCCGGATCAAGGGCAAAGCTGGTGCAAGAAATCTGTCTTCTTTCGGTCCGAAAAGGGGAACATTGCGCCTTGGGAATGCCGTCTGATCGACTTTGGTGGCGACGCCATTGGCGTACTTTTCTGGGCCCACGACATCGCCTCGGGTCAGAATCACACAAACCACCTCGCCCTTTCCCATGACAACGCACGAACGTTTCAGCTCATCGACACCGGTATCGCGGGGCAGGCTTCAAACGGGATCGCTCTAGGTCCGGACGAAATGCTCAGTATTCACGCGCACCGCCAGTCCCCAGTCGGGCTCAATGTCTATCGCTCCCATTTGAGCGCTGCTGGGTTGGACGTAACAGATCGGCTAGGCCTGTTTGACGATGAGAAATTGGGACAGGAGAACGCCCAATCAGATCCCTTCGCCAACCTGCGCTTCGGGCAGCCCAGCCTTCTGCCCTTGGGCGGCGAGGACTTCCTCGCCTGCTGTTGGCAGGTGGAGAACTGCCAACACGTGATCAAGACCTACCGCATTCGGCTTTGAAGGATTTTTCCAATGTCGATCGCTGAGTTGAGCGACTACGCCAAGCTACGCCGGCTCCCCTTCTACTACGGCTATTCCGTGCTGACGGCCACGGCCGTCCTCTGCACGGTCGGTGCGCCATTAGTTCTGTTCTCCGCTGAATTGGGCATCGACAAAGACCGCATCGGATTGATCGGCGGGATACTTCCGCTCTTCCAGATTCTCGGGGTGACCAGTCTACCATTGGTCCTGCAGTTCGGCACCCGGCGGGTCGCGGCACTCGCCCTGATCGCGCGATATCTGTGTCTGCTACCACTCTTTCTTGCGCCGCTTTATATCGCCACACCTGACATTGCCTTTGCCCTGATCTTGGGCGCAGTTGTCAGCTTCGCCATCTGCCGAACCCTCTCGGAAGCAGCAGCCACGCCATGGTCGCAGGAGTTCATTCCGCGTCCGGTGCGCGGGCAGATCAGCGGCAAAATCGCACTCGCCTATCTACCAGTTGCTTTGATCGGATCGTTTCTCATCCAGCTTTGGCTCGACGGTCAGAGTGGAATTGAACGTTTCTACCCTGTCTTTGCCACCGGGATCCTGGTGGGGATCGCGGGAGGCTTCAGTCTGCTCGGTCTGGGTGGCGGGCAGCCCCGACCAACGCGCGAATCGGTCAGCAGCGCCCTCCGGCAATTGGCAACGCCATTGCAGGATCGCAACTTCCTTGCTTTTCTCTACTCGTCCGGCACGCAATATCTTGTCTTCTCGGCACTCAATGTCTTCCTCTTGCTGTTCGTGCGCGAGCGGCTTGGCATATCGAGCGGCCAGATCGTTCTGATGGCTGCGCTGATCCCAGTGGGCGGCGCTGCTGGCAGCTTCATAGCAGGCTGGTTCATCGACAGGCACGGGACCCGTGCAATCCGTATTACCTTGCAGTCCTTTCAGGTACTGATGCTGATCGCGCTGCCGTTTTTGCACAATGGGATACCCGGAATTGATCTTCTGACCGGCGGCGCATTCTTCCTTTTTGGCTTCCTAGTGCAGGGGAGCATTGTCGCGGGCAACGTCTACATGCTCAACTATGTCCCGCCGACTGAGCGCGAAAGTTACATGTCGCTGGCCTATAGCAGCGACGGCATTTTCGGCGGCGGCCTGACCATCCTCGCTGGCATATTTGTGCATCAGCTCGAACAATCGAGCATCATCATCGTCGGCTCGGCGACCCTTGGTGGCTTTGAGGTTCTCTTTTTGGCCGGCGCACTTGTCACCGCCAGTTCGGCATTCACATTTGCCCGCCTCAAGGAAGAAGGCGCGACGGGTGTCCGCGACTTCTTGGGGCAGTTTTCATCCGGCAACGCTTTGCGGGCGTTTTGGGGCATTCAGCGCTTTTCAAGTTTCACTTCAGAGCAAAGACGGCGTGATCTCGCCTATAGTTTTGGCGGCACAGGCAGCAATCTGGCCAAGGATGAGTTGATTGAGTCGCTCAGCGACCCCAGTTTCGATGTCAGACACGAAGCAATCAGAGCCCTTGGCCGCCTCCCCAAAACCGCCAAGACCATCCGCGCCCTTGAAGAGGTGCTGGACTATGACGGGCTCATTGAACTGCAATACGCAGCCCTGGATTCTCTGGGACAATTGCGGGCCACTCAAAGTGCAGAAAAGATCGCGCGCTTTCTCAATGACGGAAACCGGCTCTTGCGGTCGCGCGCGGCACGCGCACTCGGTGACCTGCGCGACCAGGATCATCTCCCCGTGATCAGGCAGATGCTCAAGAGCGACGAGGACATCGATTGTCGCTTGGCCGCCGCCTCGGCACTGGGCAAGCTTGGCGATACCCAAAGCGTTTCTGAACTGGTTCGCGTTTACGTCGAACAAGCACAAGATAGCGACCTCATCAGTGAACCACGCAGCAAGGTCGTCCTGCTGGCCATCTCCAAGATCATGCGGCTGGAAGAGCAGTTTGCGCGCAATTGGCGGCGCGAGCAGCGTATGCCCGGCTACTGCCTGCCTTCTTTGCTGACCCAGCTTAGCAAGGGACTGGATCCACGCGACCCTGGTCTCAGCGCCCTCAGGACACGGCTGATCGCGGCCGCGGCAGCCAGCGGCGAGGAAGCGCTCGCAGCTAGCTTCGCAACGATGCGCCAATTGCGCCCCCAACTGGCGCAATCATCGCATCCGCAGGCACATTTGGTGGACATCCTTATCGACGGTGTCGCTGAACTCAAACAAGCGCACCCGGCCCTGCTAGTCCTGATGGCCGTCGCAAGCAGGGAGGCACTGACGTCCCGCTAGGGTCCGGAACGCTGCTGGCCGCGCAGGAATGCTTTCCGACGCGGACTGCTGTTATTTCTTTCCAGGCCAGCCCATCAACAACTGCGCAGACGCCTCGGCTTCTTTGGCCTGCGCGGCATCCTTGTAGATGCGCATCACGCAGCGCGGCTCGGTCCGGCTAATAGCGTCATAGACAAGGTGATAGCCGGTCTTGTCCATGATAGGACCAATCCAGCCGGCACAATGGTCGCAATAGCGCGTCATAGGCGCGGCATCATTATTCATGACCTTGGTCAGGCTTGGACAGGCATGCATATGCAGTTCGAGATGGTCGTCATCGACGGTGATGTCGAGGTCGCAATTCTCCTCCTCCTCGATTACCGACCAATACTCGAACATGCCTTGCAGACCCTTGGTCTGGATCCGATCGAGAATGTGCTTTTCCTGGTTCTTGCTGATTTCAAGCCAATAGAGCTCGAGATCCTCCTGCCCCTTGCCTTCAAGGAATTTGAAAACCTCATTGTAAAAGCGGGTGAAATGATCGCTCGGGATCATGCGCGCCTCCGAATAATCTGTCGGCATGCGCCGGGCCCGGTGATTTCAGTGTCGATGCTGTAGGGCGTACCCTCAGCAATCGCTTCGTTCACTTTGGTGGTCTGATCACAGAAGTGCGGAGAAACGGAAGGAGAGATTTTGGCGACATGGTGGTAGGCTGGACAATGGCGCACCGTCAGAACGATCTCTTCCTTTCCCACCGCGATATCGTAGTCAGCGCCCTCGCGGGTGAAGAAATGGTCCCAGTGCCGCACAAGTTCGTTGAGATCGTCATCCGCCAGGTGGCGTTTAAGATCAACGTAAACTTCCTTGCCGACCTTGGCGAAAATCTCGTGCAGAACACCGATGCCATAGCGTTCCACGATAAAATCAATCGTTGTGTTCACCGCCCCATGAAAATCGAGATGAACATTACCGTCTTCCTGGTAGCGAAGCGGCGCTTCAGGCTGCTTTGGCATGACCTCTCCTGTAGATTGATTGTCCGCCAACAATAGTCTCCTCGACAGAGAAGTCGTCGGCCGACAGCAACACGAAATCAGCCAATTTTCCGAGCTCAACACTGCCCATGTCGGCGTCACGACCGATGACACCGGCTGGAACAAGACTGGTCGCGTGGGCGGCCTGAACAAGATCCACGCCGGCCATGGAAAGATAATTCCGCATGGCCTCGTCCGATGTCAGCGAAGACCCGCACAACCCGCCATCGCGATCTCGCACTGCGTGTCCGGGCCGGCTGGTTACGAAATAGCCCGGATAAAACTCAAACTCGGTTCCGGGCAATCCGGCGTACTTCATCGAGTCCGTCTCTAGGAACACGCGATCAGCGGGCAACTGAGCCAAAATGCTCAGCAGCTTGGGATGGGTGTGTATGCCATCGGCCACGACGCCGAGCGCCAGATGCCTTTCGGCCAGCAAAGCGTCCGGCAGCGAAAAGACATGCACGCCCGAATTGTCCGGGGGCAAAGTCCGCATCACATCATACATGTGGGTGACAGCATCGATACCCCATCCAACATAGCGGGACACGTCATCAGGCGCTGCCTGACTATGCCCGAAGTGAACCGAGACGCCAGCGGCCTTCATCTTGCCAATGAACGGCTCGGCGCCGGGCAGTTCGGGCGCGATCGTCACCGCCGCCAGCTTGCCCTCAGCGCGCTCAAGCATCATTTCGGCGAGTCCGCTTGACGGGAGCTGGAGGTTTTTCGGGTTATGCGCGCCTGGCGAATTGAAGCAGGGCCCTTCACTATGAATGCCCAGAGCACGCGCGCCCTTTGCCCGTCCGCAGGCCTGAGCCAAACGCGACAATATCGCGCCGAACGCTTCCGGCACCTGACATCCAATGGACGGCAAGAAGGCCGTCACCCCGCGAGCAGGCAGCTTGGCTGACGAGTCGGCGACCCCGGTCGCCGTTGCGTCAGCATAATGATTAACGTCGAAACCATGCTGCAAAAGGTCAATCAGTCCAGGAAAGACAAACTTTCCTAAGGCGTCGTGAACCTGCCAATCTGCGCCGGTCTGGGTGTCGGGCAAAACCAGGTCAACGATGCGGTCACCGTCAACCAGCACGTCACGACTGAAGACGCCGGTCGGGGTCACCACCAAGCCGCCAGCCCACTTTTGCTTGACACTCATTCAGGAACCTTTATTGGCATGTTATTATATTAATAAGCTAATTCAGTTTCCTTTGAGTGTAAACATGGCTCAGCGCACCATTTGCATTACCGGCTCAACCCAAGGCATTGGTCTGGGCATAGCCCGCGCGTTTATTGCCAATGGGGACCGGGTCATTCTGAACGCCCATATCCGCGACGAGCACGCCAAAAATGCTATAGCCGAACTGTCTGCGTCCGATGATGTGCACTTTGTCCAGGCTGATCTGGCCAAGCCAGGCGGTGCGGAGGCATTGATCGAGCAGGCCTGGTCGCATTGGGGCACAATCGACACACTGATCAACAATGCGGGCACGTTCCAGGACACGGTTTTTGGCTCACTGACCGAAGACGTCTTTGAACGAACCTTTGCACTTAATGTTCGCGCTTACCTATTTGCCAGCCAGGCCTTCGCCAATCGCGTTAGCGCCAGCCACGATGGGGCCAACATCATTTGCGTGGGATCAACGAATTCTATGGCGGCTGAGCGCGATAGCGTTGTCTACGACACCTCAAAAGGCGCAGTTCTGATGATGGTGAAGTCCCTTGCCGTCACGCTTGCGGGCCGAGGGATTCGCGTCAACGGCCTCGGCCCCGGATTGGTCCAAACCCCATTGACCGCTCAGGCGCTGGCGTCCCCTGACCTGCATAAGTCACTCTCAAGGCAGATTCCCTTGGGTCGGATTGCCCAACCAGAAGATATTGCTGGCGCAGCAGTCTTTCTTGCGTCGGACGACGCGCGCTATATTACAGGGCAAATGCTATTCGTTGATGGTGGGATTCTTGCCAACCAATTGTCCTGGGGCATCGACCCTTGAATATTGATCTCTCACCGCGTCACTTGCAGCTCCGAGAGCTGCTGTTCCGCCGTTGGAAGACGGCGGGCATGAAAGCAGGCGACAAGATCGAGTCCCAGAACGAGATCATCAAGTTCTGCGACTTCTCGCTGATCACCGTTATCAAGACCCTCAAGGATCTGGAAGCCGAAGGGATTATTCGACGTCAGGTCGGTCGAGGATCATTCCTGACCAAGGCCCCTTGGGCCGAAGCGCACCATCGGGTCGGATTCTTCTACAATCGCAACGTCGTTGGCGGTGGCATTTTCAACAACGAGTTCTATACCCGCATGGTCATCGCCCTTGAGCAGGGCATCGTCTCGGACGGCCATGAATTCGTCATGGGAAGTTTCACCCATGACAAGATGCCCGTCGAATTCTGGGACCGCCTGGACATGGTGATGTTGGCCGGTGTCACAGCAGAAACCAATGTCTCTGCACTGGCCCAGACGACCAGCCAGATCAGCGTGCTCGACGCTGTCGTGGAGGTCGACGGCGTTCACAGCTATTCACTCGACTATGGCCCTGCATTCGAGGACATGTTTGCCCGCTTAGGCACCAAGCCAAATCGTGTGATCTATCTCGACACGGTCCACATCTCCTCTGAGCAGGCCTCACGACTTCATAAGTTCAAGGCCGCCTGCGACGGCAGTTCAGCTGTTCAGACGCTGCGTGTGATCCAGGTCAACCAGGAAGATCACTCCGCTGACATTGGCTATATCGAGCAAGCGATAAGCGAGTTTCAGCCTGACCTTATCTGCGGTTACATGCACCACAACTGGCATGCGCGGCTGGCCGAGGCGGCATCCAAACCTGTGCGTGTTTACCCCTACAGCCTCGATTCGAAACGATCTGGCTTTGTGGTTGAAAGCGGCGCATGGCTCAAAACCGTGCTGCCCACAATTTACCAGAAGTTGGACGAGCGCCGTGCCGAAGGCGGCGTGCACACTTTCCCCGCCCACTTTGTTATCTAACAGGAGTTCTCCATGCTTAAGCTCGTCGATAGCGGCGCACGCTCCAACCTGCCCTTCAGCCCTGCCTTTGTTGCCGGCGATATGATGTTTGTGTCCGGGCAGGCCTCGGTGGACAGTGCCAACGGCGCGATCATCACCGGGACCTTTGAAGAGGAGATGCGGCGTTCGATCGAGAACCTGCGCGCCATTCTGGAAGCTGGCGGACTGAGCCTTGACCACGTCGTCAACGTCAAATCCTACGTGGCCGATGAGGCCGACCTCGCCCTCTACAACAAGATTTACCCCCAATATTTCAGCGAGCCGCGCCCGAGCCGCAGCACCATTGTGGGTGTGTTGGGCAGCACACTAAAGTTCGAGTTGGACTGCGTAGCCTACTCCAAGGCGACGCGCCAACAGGCCGAACGCATCGGCTAGTCACCGCCCAGTCCCGGACATTGAATCGCCGCGTCGCACCAGTTGGGCGGGCGATTATCATTTGCGGTGACAGGCGACAAACGCTTGGGACCGATGACGCGGCCATCGCTGTCAGGCGGCTAGTCGGCGGACTGCCGCCTCATGATCGGTAAGTCGGCAGCGATGCGCCGGGCAGCCACCAGCAACGCCTCGGCAGCACGTTCCGTCACAGCCTTCATGCGATTGTCTGGCGCCGAAAGGCTCATGGCAGCAATGGGGTACCCCGCCCTATCCAGAATGGGGACCCCGACACAGGTTACGCCATCTTCGTTTTCGCCCATTTCAATTGCGAACCCACGACGGCGCGCATCCGCGACATGGCGTCGGAACGTCCGTACATCGGAAATAGTGCGGTAGGTGCGTGGCACAAAGCTTGGATCAACAACGCGCTCAACCGCTTCATCCGGCAGAAAAGCAGCCATGGCCTTGCCTAGCGATGTGGAATGCACGGGATGCCGATGGCCGATGCGCGCCTCAAATCGCTGTGTCCGCGTGGCCTCGCGGATATCTACATAGACCACTTCATGCTCAGCCAGAACGGCCAGATTGACCGTCTCGCGAAAGCCCTCGGCGAGCGTGACAAGCTCGACCTCCGCGGACTTCCTCAGGCTGTGGTGAAGCGCATCCTTCCGCGCCAGTTCCCGAAACGTTGGACCAACTCCGTAACGATCCAGAACGACGTCATGTGCAAACAAGCCCGAGGCCGATAAGGTCTGGAGGTAGCGGAAGACGGTTGTCTTGGGCAGGCCGACGGCATCGACAACTTCTTTCAGGGTCACGCCATGTGCCTGGCCGGCGACATATGCAAACACCTGCATGGCCTTGGCCACGGGCAATACCACATACGGGTCAGTGCCTTTGGACACCTGCACGCCTCTTTCCGGTTTCCGACGCATTGAAGCTGAGCTCCTTTCGCAGCTCAACCTATCATAATAACAAGATAACAAGCCAGTCGATTTTCGTACTGTACCCTGTTCGTCGTCCACAGTTTCGTCCCACGAAATGCCACGCCGTTTACTTCACTTGGGGACTGGTGTGTCCTCACACCAGTTTTTTTGAGGAGCAGAACATGCTGAAGTTTGAAGAGTCCGCGCGCATCATTGCGCAGGAGTCTCGCTATGTAGCCGGTGGAGTGAACAGCAATTTCCGTCTTGGCATGGGCCACGGTCCGCTTGTCTTCACCCATGGTGAAGGTGCCTACCTGCATGACGTTGATGGCAACAAGATCATCGATTATTACTGCGGCATGGGCGCCATGGTCCTCGGCCACAGCCCTGCAGGTGTGAAGAATGCCGTTCAGCAACAGATTGAAAAGGGCATCCTCTACGCGGGTCAGACGCCGATCGAATACGAAGCGGCACGGATCATCTGCGAACGTATACCCAGCGCGGAACGGCTGCGTTTCGGCTCTTCCGGCTCCGAGGTTGCGCAGGCCGCAATGCGCCTGGCGCGCGCTGCCACCGGGCGTCGGAAGGTGGTCAAGTTTGAGGGCCACTACCACGGCTGGTTCGACAACATTCTCTGGTCGACCGCCCCGGGCCTGGCCGATGCAGGCTCCGCCGAAGATCCTACGCCTGTCGCGGGCAGCAAGGGTCAGAGCCTTGACGACGCCAACGGCCTGGACGTGCTGCAATGGAATGATCTGGCAGCCGTCGAGGCCCGTCTGGCCAAGGGCGATGTCGCCGCGCTGCTGATGGAAGCGGCCATGTGCAATCAGGGTGCCATTGCTCCGGCGCCCGGCTATCTCGAAGGGGTTCAGGCCGCTTGCCGCAAATATGGCACCATTTTGGTCTTCGACGAAGTGATCACAGGGTTCCGTCTGGGCCAACAAGGCGCTCAGGGGCGGTTCAATGTAACCCCAGACCTTTCCATCTTTGCCAAGGCCATTGCCAATGGCTTCCCGGTTGCAGCCATTGTCGGTCGCGCCGACCTGATGGACATGTTCGCCACTGGTGGTGTGCTGCACGGCGGCACCTTTAATTCCCAACCTGTTCCGATGGCTGCAATGGTGGCGACCCAGCAGGCGCTGACGACCCAGCATTACGAGCGCACGTCTGTTTATGGCGTCAAACTGCGCGAAGGCGTGCGCTCTGCGCTCGCTGATGCAGGGATCAAGGTGCAGGTGACGGGCTTTGAACTCATGTTCCATGTCGCCTTCGGCCTGGATGCCCCTGCCACCAATTACCGTGATATGGCCAAGGCTGATAAGGCTGGCTATGCCCGCTTCGCACAGGCCTTGCTGCGCAATGGCGTCCGCGTACTTGAGCGCGGCGCGTGGTTTGTGTCGTCCGAGCACAATGACGAAGTGATCAACAAGACGATCGATGCCGTCCGGCTTGCGGCAAAAGAAGTTGCGCCCACGCTCGCCTGATACTTCAGGGCCGGCGATCGGATGGCGCCGGCCCTTAGTCCGACCAGGAGCGACCTGACTACAGCCGCATTCCATGTGGCGCGGTCTCACCAATGTCTGCTATCCTTGAGCTATCGGAATCGCTTGGTACGCAGAGATGCATCCCAGCCGTGGCGCGCCGGTCCCCAATTCAGAGTTAGGCAAATCGTATGACTGTGCTCAACAGGCTCAAGGGCGGCCTCGTGGCGTCCTGCCAACCCGTCGACGACGGTCCCATGGACCATCCTGACATTGTCGCTGCAATGGCGATGGCCGCGATCGCTGGCGGCGCTATCGCGCTACGCATTGAAGGCGTGGACAACCTCCGCGCGGTACGACCTCTGGTCAACGTCCCGATTGTCGCCATTGTTAAATCTGACCTGCCGGACAGCCCAGTCCGCATCACCGTCACGGTAGACGAAGCGCGGGCCCTTGCCGAAGCGGGAGCCGACATCATCGCCTACGATGCGACACCACGTCCCCGCACCGATCCGCGCGAAGCGGTATTGGCGGCCATCCGGGAATGCGGATGCATTGCCATGGCGGATTGCGCAACGCTGGAAGATGGTCGCAAAGCGCTGGAAGATGGCGCAGCCATTATCGGCACCACGTTGTCGGGCTACACTGCCGAGACCCAAGGCACAGGCGACGCCCCTGACTTCGACCTCATTCGACAGTTCCGTGCCCTTAACGGTTTTGTCATGGCCGAAGGCCGGATCAACACTCCAGACCTCGCCCGTCAGGCCATGGCGGCTGGTGCAGACGCCGTTACGGTCGGCAGCGCCCTGACCCGGCTTGAGCATGTAGCGGGTTGGTTCGCCGATGCGCTGAAGAAGGACCCACGATGAATGTTTCCGGCTTCACCCTGGATCTTGGCGGGACCAAGACAGCATCCGCAAAGTTAGACAACAACAAAGTTATTGCCCGCTTGCAGCATCCAACGGATCCAGACGCGGGCTTGACGGCACAGATCGATGCAATGGCCGGACAGCTAGACGAGCTCGGCTATGAACATGGCAGCCCTTTGGGGGTGGCCGTGGCGGGTCGTGTCGACAGTTCGGGTAACTGGCATGCCGTCAATACCGGCACCCTGCGAACCATCGCTGCCTCGCCGCTGCAGTCCATGCTGCGTGAGCGGTTCGGACCACAGGTCCGTGCCGTCAATGACGCAGCTGCCGCAGCCTTTGCAGAGGCAGAACTGGGGGCCGGGCGAGGGGCGCAGAATTTCGCCTACATCACCATTTCTACCGGAGTTGGGGGAGGTCTCGTACTCGGCGGCAGGCTGCTTGAGAGTAGCAATGGCATCGCCGGACATGTCGGGTTCACCAGTTCCCGGCTGAGCAACCGCCCATGCGGATCCGGCCGGCGAGGAACAGTGGAAAGCGTTGCCGGAGGTCGCGCCTTGGCAGAAATTGCCCGAGTTCCGGACGGCCGCGCCGTCTTCGCAGATCCCGCGCTTAGTTCGCACATTGACCGGTCTGCGGCCGCCGTTGCAGCGCTGATCGCCGATCTTACCACGATCCTGGGCCTGGACCGAGTCGCGATCGGCGGCAGTATTGGTTTGGCCGAAGGCTATCGGAGCCGTGTTCTTCGGCACCTGGAGGACGAACCCGCTTTGTTCCGGACAGACATTGTGCCGGCAATTCTTGGTCATGACAGTGCACTTATCGGCGCCCTGCTCATGACCAAGCAGCCACCGGAGTGATTGGTAGTCTCAAAAAATCAGCGGAAACGTAGGGGCCACCCGGCTGAGGAGATACGCTATCGAGCCCCGCGCCTTGATCGCTGCGTCTGAGCAATCGGGTGGTTCTAGCAGTCCACGACCGAGCCAGTGCTCGAGCCGATAAAACCTCCAAAGGTCGCGGCGACTGCTAGTGAAACATGATCGCGACCAAGAATGAGATGCCCCGCACCCGAGAAGATCGAGTTGGCCGAGCTTGTGAAGATCGGCCTTCATCCCGGCTGCGGAAGCTATCGGGATGCGGTTGAGGTCTGTCGAGCGGCGGGAATGGGGCGCATCAGCGATGGTCCGGAGTTCTTCTTGAACAGAACATGATCTTGTGGCTGCTGACCGTCCAGTTCCAGATATCGACCCGGACACCGAGCATGCCCGGTGTCCTCGTGCGGCCTCACCTGCGGTGGGGCCGCTGATCATCAAACCTCGGTGTGTTCCGCCAGTTCCAGTGCGTCTTCGACGTCGACGCCCAGATATCGGACCGTGTTCTCGATCTTGGTATGGCCAAGAAGGATCTGCACGGCGCGGAGATTGCCGGTGGCCTTGTAGATGAGCGAGGCCTTGGTGCGACGGAGCGAATGCGTACCATACTCCTCCTTGCGAAGACCGATGGCGGTCACCCACTCATCCACCAGTCGGGCATATTGCCTAGTGCTCAAGTGGTCGTCCGGATCCGCCCGGCTGGGAAACGCGAAGTCCTCAACCGAGCCCCCTCGCCTTTCGAGCCACGCCAGCAAACTCGTCCTGGCATCCGTTGTGATCTCGAATTGCACCGGTCGGCGGGTCTTCTGCTGGATGACCATCGCCCGAGCGCGGATGTCATGACCGGTCACCAGTGTGCCGATCTTGAGCTTGACCAGATCGCAGCCGCGCAACTTGCTATCGATGGCCAGGTCAAACAACGCTCGGTCCCGCATTCGGCCCTCCCGATCCAGGAAGAACCGGATGGCCCAGATCTGCCGGACCTTGAGCGCCCGCTTGGCGCCGACTTGCCGACCGGCGTTCCACGCCGGCCGACCTCTGGCGGCGGGGTCATATTGTGAGATACCCATTTTCATTCTCCTTTGGCCATTATTGGCCAGTCAGAGAACGATTATCGCGAGCGGTTTGTCGGTCGGCCACCTGCTGCCTCGAGAGAGCGTCCGCCGGCCCCGCGTACCGGCCGCTGCCCGCAATTTGCGAGACGATACAGTCTGAGACTTACCTCCAGATTTCTATTCTCTTTGACCTGTGCATCGAGGCTCCTTCATCCATTGGATTGTGTCCGGGCCCGCGGTCTCTGAGTTACTGTAGTTTCCCCAGTTCGCAGCAGGCGCCGGCTGTGCGAGGAGAAGTCGCCCCCCGACTTGCGCTCAAGTACTCGTGTGCCGTATGGGGCATGATGCCTAATGGTGGCGTAGCAGTCCGATTGGAGGCTCCATTGACGTCTGGCACCTCCCATTGGTCTAAGACCGACGCCGCACTTGCCGGCCTGCTTGATCAAGTGACTCGGAACTTTCATTCCAGCAACCATGCAGCCGACCTTTACCCGGCTCAATGGAGTGCCCTTCGCTACTTCGCCAAGGCCGCACCTCAGCACCGCAGTGCGATAGCCTTGGCGCGCTATCAAGGGATCGAACCCGGACCGACCGCTCGAACGGTTCGGACGCTTGTGGAAAAGGGTTTTCTAGAAAATGGGGGGTCCCTGGGACGCGGTCGTATTCGGCGCGTCGATGTCACAGAAAAGGGGCATCAGCTGCTCCGGGCAGACCCAATAAATGTCATGGTACAGGCGCTCGCCAGTCTCGATGGAGAACAGAAGCGCGCTCTTGCGGAGGCGCTTGAGCGCATCTTGGGTAGCCTGCAGTCGAAAAAGTTACAAAATCAAGATGGCGATGGGAGAGGTGATGCGGACATGCCTACTAACCATCCAAAATAGCCTGGACCAATTGCTCTTCGTCAAATGGTTTGACGAAAACGCGCTCAGCGCCCCAAACCTCCGCCAACGACACGGCTGTCTCCACTGTGAAATCGGGGCCGCCGCCCGTCATGGCGAAGACCCGCAAACGCGGAAATTCGGTCGTCAGCAGTTTCATCAGCGTGAGCCCATCCATGGCCGGCATCCAGATGTCGGTTACCAGCACGTCATAAGGAGCGGCGCGGAGCCGGGTGAGGGTGTCAAGGCCGGTAGCCGCCGTGTCGACCTCCAGTCCTGCCCGACGAAGACAGCCTGCGACGGAAGCAAGCAGTGGCGCGAAATCATCGCAGACGAGAACACGATACATACTAGTCATGGGTCAGTGCGTTCCTCGACGAAAGTAATATGGACCGATGTGCCCTTGCCAAGCTCAGAATCTATGCGAACCGTCGCCCCCCAACTCTTCAGTAGCCCTGCTACGACCGACAGCCCCAATCCGGTACCCCCACTCTCGGACCTTGTCGTGAAGAAGGGCTCGAAAGCCCGCGCCGCGATGTCCCGGGACATGCCAGAACCACTGTCCTGAACGGTCAGTCTTGGTGCGACGCCACCAACCAGGCTGACTGTAATGAAGCCCTCATTTTCTATTGCATTCATTGCATTGGCCATCAGGTTGGCGATCACCTGTAGCACTTCGCCTGCGTGAACCAGGGGGTGATCAAGCTCGGTAATATCGTCGGTGAGGACAATACGCGGGGGAAGAATGGGGCGCACGGTGGCGAGGCTACGGCGCACGGCAGCGCTCAAGGGCAGAAGGGTTGTGTCGGGAGGTTTGACAGCCGTCGAAGAGCGTAGCGACACCACCATGTCGCGCATGTCCTCGGAAAGATCGATCACCGAGTCCAGAAGCCGTGCTGTCTCCTTGTCGTCCTGAGCACGGCGCCGCGCCTGCCGGGACAAGCTCATAATTGGATGCAGCAGGTTGTTAATCTCATGGGCAACAAAGGCTGCCATCTGTCCCAGAGCAGCCATCTTTTCACGGCGTGCTGATTGTTGAAGATGGGCGTCCCGCTCAGTCGCATCCACCAGAGTGCCGGCAAAGCCGGACAGGCGTCCGCGCGGATCGCGCGCACAGGTCCCGCTGATCAGAACCTCCCGGCTCCGACCATCCGGACCCGAGACAACAAGCGTGATATCCCGGAATGGAAGACCTTTTCCGAGGTTCTCCCGGATTTGAGCCAGGGCCGTATCGCTGTGACGCGATATGGCGGCGAGAGACTGGACTAGGGGTTTTTCTACCTCAAGCTTTAGGCCGTCGAATTGGGGCCCTTCCAAGTAACGGATGTGTCCCTCTGCCGTCGTCTCCCAAAAACTATCTGCCGCGCTATCGGCGAAATTGCGGAAACGGGTCTCCATAAGTTCAGCGCGCTGGCGCAGGCGTCGCTCGCGATGCTGGAGGCTGTCGGAAACAAGTACGCCGTAGCAAAGCAGCGAAGCTGTAGCGCCAACATAGAGTGAATTTGCGAACAGCGCGGAGTCGCCGACGCTGGGGAACAGATCGAGCGCCAACCGAAGCGCAGCCGTCGCGATGGCGGGCGACCAGCCCAATAGGAACAGGATTGCTCGGGTCCGCATGCGCCGTAGTGCGACAAGTGCCACTCCCAGGCAGAGCGCCAGCGCCAGCACGCCCGCAAAGGCCGAGTACAAGCGAACGAACTGGTCACCCATCAGGGTTTCGCGGGCAGTTTCAGCGGCGAGGATGCCAAAACCGATGGCCAAGATGTTAAGCGCCCGATCGAGCGACGCGGACCAGGACCGAACTTCGAGCCAATAGCGGGCAAATGTCAGCAGCGCCGCATAAGTCAAAATGGTGGCGCTGAGGGACACCACGCTGGCAAGCGTTACGGCCCCTGGCAGGATGTGAGTATCAAGAATTCCTCTGTCGGCGAGCATGTAGCATGTGAACGCAACGATGACCCCAACAAGCGATCCGAACAGCCGATCACGCAGGGTTGCTGCCATGACGCCAATATAGACAGCCAGACCCAATAACACGCCGGCCAGGATTCCAAGGGTAACCGACTCCATGCTGTAGTTGCCGATCAGGGACTGGAGCGGTCTCAGGTGAAGCATCGCGCGCATGGACGAACTGGTCACGGTGCGAAGATAGAGCGTCTTTCCAGCAATAGCGGCACCGTCCAGAGCAAAAATTGGATAGCGGGTGAGACTTGACCAATCGCCGCGCCGCCACCGTAACTGCCGGTAACCGTCGTCATCAGGTATAAATAGAACAGCGTTCCGGGCCCGGGTCAGCTCCAAGGAGAGGCCATATTCACTAGGGTCGAGGCTTGGCACCGCGATGCGAAGCCAGAATGCCGCCGTCGTAGTTGGGGAGACGCCACGATTGGCGGCGTCACTAAAGAACGAGGGATCCCGCTGAAGGATATCTTCGAGTTTCAATGTGCCGATCGCATCTACCGCCGAGTCGACACGGCCGGCCAGTAACGCCTTTTCTGGTTCCGCAGGCGAAATGCCAGAGAGCACAGCAACGTCGTCGTGAAGTGCCAGTGCGAGAACGACGGCAACAAATGCTGCCAAGGTCATCCAAATCAGTAGCGCGGCAGTTTTCACCTGGCGCTGCTGAGCAGACCTTGGGTCGACTTGTCTGGACATGAACGTGGCGCCCCCTCGCTGCGCATCATCGCAGATACCTTACGTTCACCCAGGGCGCCAATGGATTTTGGCTTGGCAGCGGTTGGATGGCGGTTTGAGACGCAGGCAATAGAGTCAGCTAAGAAAGCCAGCTGTTGTGACAGGGCCGCAATCCGGCAGACACCAGGGCAACTGACACTATTCTACGATGGCGCAGTAGTCGTCCGTGACCTGAGTGCCAAAGTCATAGCGGATCACAATCACGGGCTTTCCATCGGAAATCCGGGTCGTATTCCGCCCATAGATTTTTGCCGTTCTGTCCGAGAGAAAAGGACCGCTTTGAAATTCGATGACCCCATCAATATTAGATAAGATCATTTCTCCCTGCCCTTCCGTTCCGCGCAACGTATAGCGGCCATTCGCTGCCAGGTCGAAGCTATGGGTGAAGGTGTCGAAGTCCAGGCCTGATCGGCAGGCATAGTAACCAGGTGTCAGCGTCATGAGCGGCGCGTAAGAATTCGATAGATCGAATGGCGATGAAGCCAACGCCACCGTTGAAGCAAGCATGAGTTTAATGATGGCACCTGGCAATCGCATCGAGGCCTCCTTGAGCAGTGACGTGGCCAGTAGTGAACGCGAGAGTTAGGCATTGCCAGCCCACGGTCAATCCATTAAATGCTCAGTGAGCTTTTTGGGAGGGGGATGATGCGAAAAAAGCGGCCTGTGTTCTGGTTGAGCTTGATTGTGTCAGTCCTTGCCCTTGGGGAAGACGCCATTGCCAGACCTGGCGAAAGGTGCGCCGAACTTGCAGCTTCACCTTTTGAGCCAGCTTACGCGGACCATCCTCAGCGCATTGCCGATCTGCAGCGTGCCATCGCAGTGTGTAAAACTGACCAAGCGGCAGAGCCCGACGATGCTGCAAACGCTGCATGGCTCGGGCGGGCGTATCTTGAAGCCTTCGACGACAAGGCGGCAGTGGCATACTTACAAAAGGCTGCAGCAGGGAACCATGCAATTGGAACGGCGCTCTATGCGACCTATCTACTGGATAGTCCACATGTCGAAGCGGATCCGTCTCGGGCGGTGGCGATGCTTCGCCCGCTGGCCGACGCAGGCATCGCGCCAGCACAACACGGCCTAGGTCGTGCTTATGACTTCGGCTATGGCGTTGAAGCCGACCCCCAGCGAGCAGCCATTTACTATCAGCTCGCTGCGGACCAAGGCTACTCTCGAGCAAAGGCCGCCTTGTCATCGCTTTACGAGCTGGGTCTGGGCGTTGAGCAGGACTATGGCAAGGCCTTGCGGTGGGCTAGAGAGGCTGCGTCGCAAAACGACCCCTATGGAATTTGGCAGTTGGCCGGGCTCCACGCGAGAGGTCTAGGCACAGAACAGGATCGAGCTGAGGCCGCAAAGCTCTATCAGCGCGGTGCAGACCTGGGAGATCCGCTGGCTATCAATCAACTGGGACACATCTACGCTGAGGGCGTGGGTACGACAATCGACGAAGTGCGGGCTATCGCCCTGTTCTCGCGAGCAGCCGCAGCAGGCGAGCCTTTAGCCATCGCCAACTTGGGCCAAATGTATCTGCTTGGAAAAGGCGTTGCAGCCGACCCTGCATATGCCGCCGAGCTTTTGCTGAAAGCCGCTGAACTAGGTGAGCCCACCGCAATGGTATCCTTAGGTCACCTCTATGCCACTGGCGAAGGGGTTTCTCTCGACCATGGCGAGGCGCTGCACTGGACGCTCAAGGCTGCAGAGCTAGGAGAGCCGATAGCCTGGAATAACCTGGGCAACCACTACGAAAAGGGACTTGGTGTACCGCGCGATTTGGTGCTGGCCCGACAATGGTACCAGAGGGCTTTGGATGCAGGTGTCGAACTTGCACGTAAGGGGCTCGCAGACGTTACAAATCTTGAAAACCTGAAGTAGTAAAAATCAGCATATGGACGATATAAATGCGCAAAGCCATAACAACATTATCAGCACTCTCGACGATATTATTAACTATTGCTGCTCAATCCGCTGAAATTGACGAGACCAATGATCTTCGATTGCGCTGTGGCGCTGGTTATCTCCTCATTGCAGACATGCCGGAAATGAATAATACAGAAGAGGAGATCGCAAACTTTAAGCGTATGGCAAATTCTCTTTTGAACCATGCGGACGAGATCCTCGCCAAACAAGGAGTCTCCGGCGCGGAACGAGAAGAAATCGGCAGGCGCTATACATTGGAAATGGACGAGGTCCTGACCAAGGATTTGGATCTAGGTTTCGAGCCTGAAGACTGTCCCGCCCTTGTGGCCGAAGCCGATGCAGCAGCGCTTGAGGCTGAGATCAATAAATACATGACGTGTGGCGTCGGCTTCATGGCCGCCGCACGCGTCAAGCAGGATGAAGGTGATACCAAAGTCGCTGCTGACCTTGAGGCTTTGGGCATCTCACTGGCTAACCGAGGCGACGATCTGATGGTTGAGGCTGGTTACAACGAGGCCGCACGCCAACAGTTGGGCCAGCTTTATGGGGAATCCATCGGAGCGAAGTTCGAGGCGGGCGAGGATCTCGAATATGATTGGGACACCTGCGCCAGCCTGGGCAACTAAATCTGACGAGCCGCTGAGGGAAATCTTGTCAGGAAAGCAACCTTCCAGGGTTGAGGGTGAGGGTGTACGATGTTGGAAGCGGGCATACTGATCGGAGTGGTCGCACTCCTGGGTGGAGCATTTTATCTCCGTCAAACCATGCCGTGGCCCTTCAAATACGAAGGGTCGGAATACCGTCGCATGCCAGACGGCAGTTTTCAGGACGCAGGCAGGGCAAAAGTCATAGATACTGCGCTAATTCCGCACCTGCACCGAGCTTATGAAGCCGCTAAATATGGAGAGAAAGATCTCTCCGACTTGCCCAGCGGTGAATGAACAAAGCTGACTGGCTGCGCAGGGTTCAGCGTTGCCACGTCCTGCTGCGGCGGAAGTGAGTCGCCGCGCAATAAAAATGTTCCAATATGGCGCGCCCATTGCAGAGATTTTGGTCGCTGCTTGTCAGTCTGCCTTGGAGCAGTACGGTTATTTCGAGCCGCCAGCATGGTTTTCTCAGGCTGCTGGCTACGTCGAGACGGTTCGCTAGCCGCCCTCCCCTGACACTCATCACTAAACCCGGATGGCAGATCTCGCGAAATCGCCAAGCAAATTGAACGGCCGATTAGGGGCGCTTTCGATAACCGGAAATCTGCGATCTAGCTGTGCTAGTCTGGTAGGCACGCGCCGATAGTAAAGCCAGCTGTAGCCACGGCGCTTTAGATACCGGTCGAGCTCATTTGGCTTAGGCATTCGCGCTTCCGCTTCGCACCACTGCAGGGCACATTGTAGGGCAATTTTCTGCCGATTGCGTACGGTCAAACAAAGATCGCCGTAAAAACTCCAGCAAATCCAGATGCATAGTTATTTTGGATGTTCGGAAAATGGAGCGGGTAGCGGGAATCGAACCCGCGTATTCAGCTTGGAAGGCTGCTGCTCTACCATTGAGCTATACCCGCCCGAGGGCGATGCCACCGGCACCGATTAGCGCGAACCGGGGTTGGCTGGCAAGAGTAACCACGCCCCCCTTT
>JBGTUK010000017.1:0-19884 GCA_041939225.1 Devosia sp. | reverse complement strand
TGCAACGCTGTCAATCAGGGCCTTGCCCTTGGTCAGCTTGCGCTCGTCCATCCAGGCGATGGCGTCGCAAAGAGCCACATAGGCGCCGGTGATCGAAGCGGTGCGGGTGCCGCCATCGGCTTCGAGCACATCACAATCGCAGGTGATCTGCACTTCGCCCAGCGCCTCGAGATCCACCACGGCGCGCAGGGAGCGGCCGATCAGGCGCTGGATTTCCTGGGTGCGGCCCGATTGCTTGCCCGCGGTAGCCTCGCGGCGGGTGCGCGAGCCGGTGGCGCGGGGCAACATGCCATATTCAGCCGTGACCCAACCCTGGCCCTTGCCGCGCAACCAGCCCGGAACGCTGGTTTCGACCGATGCCGTGCACAGCACCTTGGTATTGCCGAACGCGACCAGGCATGAGCCCTCCGCCTTCATGGCCACATTGCGCTCAAGGGTTACTGCCCGCATATCGCTTGGCTGTCTGCCGGAAGGCCGCATGGTGATTCCAGTTCCTATTGCAATTAACCGCCTCTTAACCCTCAAGCCGCCCGCTCACAAGCGCCGGACGCTTGGCGGATGGGAAACAAGGGCCTAAATGAAGGGTCAGGGTTAAAGTCGACGAGTTTAATCAAACCATCATGACCAGACCGGCCGAAGACTTCCTCTCGGTACTCAACGCCCGCAGCCAGGACATTTTCCGGCGGCTGGTGGAGCGCTATCTCGATACCGGCATGCCAGTGGGATCGCGCGATCTTTCGCGCCTGCTGCAGGTCGAACTGTCGCCCGCCTCGGTCCGCAACGTCATGGCGGACCTGGAGGATCTGGGGCTGATTGCGGCGCCGCACACCTCGGCCGGCCGCGCCCCGACCCAGCAGGGCTTGCGGTTCTTTGTCGATTCCATGCTCGAAGTCGGCGCCGTCAACGAGACGGAGCGCAGCCACATTGCCCGTCATATCGAGGGCACCGCCGGCAATGCCCAGGTCGAGGACGTGCTGACCGAGGCCTCATCCCTGCTCTCGGGCCTCAGCCAGGGTGCCGGGGTCGTCATCGCGGCCAAGGCCGACATGGTGCTCAAGCACATCGAATTCGTGCGGCTCGACCCCACACGCGCCATGGCGATCCTGGTGGGCGATGATGGTCAGGTGGAAAACCGCATTCTCGACCTGCCGCCTGGCTATACCGCCAGCGCCCTGCAGCAAGCCGGCAATTACCTCGCCAATTATGTCGTGGGGCGCACCCTGGCAGAGGCCCGCAAAGTGCTCCATGAACGCCGGGCCGAGCAGCGGGCGGAACTGGACGAGCTGACGCAGAAACTGGTGGATGCCGGCATCGCCACCCTGGCCGAGCCGGGCGGCAGCAGTGCGCCCACGGTCATCGTGCGGGGCCGCGCCAATCTGATCAATGATACTATGGCCAGCGACGAATTGATGCGCATGCGCCAGTTGTTCGATGAGCTGGAAAGCAAGGACGGATTGCTCGATCTGCTGGGCGACGCCGAACGCGCCCAGGGCGTGCGTATTTTTATCGGCTCAGAAAACAAGCTGTTTTCGCTCTCGGGCTCTTCGGTGATCCTCAGCCCCTATAAGGATGCCAATGACCGCATCGTCGGCGTGCTCGGGGTGATCGGGCCCACCAGGCTCAATTATGCCCGCATCGTGCCGGTGGTGGACTACACCGCCAATGTGATTTCCTCGCTGATGGCGCGGAAGCGCGGCAAATGAGCACCATGCGCTTGAAACTTGGTGCCGCTTGGCCGATATGGCGGGCAAGAGTTTTTCATTGAATACGGAAGAAGACCGAATGAGCGACGAAAACGCCGCCCAGGGCGAAACGCCGGAAACCGAAAACCCGGAAACCGAAGCCACGGAAGTCGATCCCGTTGAAGCGTTGAAGGCCGAAAACGCCGAGCTCAAGGATCGCGTGCTGCGCAGCCATGCCGAGATGGAAAATCTCAGGAAGCGCACCGAGCGCGATGTTGCCGATACCCGCACCTACGCGATTGCCGGCTTTGCGCGAGACATGCTGACCGCCACCGATGCGCTCAGCCGCGCTCTGGTGGTGATCCCGGCCGAAACCCGCGAAAACGCCGATGGGGCGCTCAAGAGCCTGATCGACGGCATCGAACTCGCCGACCGCGAAATGCAGCGCCTTCTGGCCAAGCATGGGGTCAAGCCGATCGAGGCCGCGGGCCAGAAATTCGATCCGCACAAGCACCAGGCCATGTTCGAAGTGCCCAACACCGAAGTGCCCGAAGGCACGGTGGTGCAGGTGGTGCAGGAAGGCTTTGCCATTGGCGATCGCGTCCTGCGTCCGGCCATGGTTGGCGTGGCCAAGGGCGGCGCTGCTGCTGCCGCGGCGCCCGAGGCCGGTGACGATGCGGATGGCATCGACAAGAGCGCCTGAGGCGGGTCGAACTGAGAATTGTGGAGGGCACCGCGAGGCGCCCTTCTTGTTTCACTGCGCGACGTGGTGTCGGTTCAGGCGCCAACGACCCCATCGACATCCGATTTCATCGGAATGGCCGGCTGGGCGCCTGGCTTGAGACAGGCCAGGCTGCCTGCGACGGCGGCGCGGTGCAGAGCAGCCTCGAGCGAATAGCCGGCATCGAGCCCGGCTGCGAGATAACCGCAAAACGTGTCGCCGGCGCCGACCGTATCGACCGGCTTGATCTTGTGCGCGGCGACTGAAAGTGGGCCGTCCGGCGTGCGGGCGCGGGCCCCCTCGGGTCCAAGCGTCACGACAATGGTGCGGCCCGTACGGTTGACCCAATCCTGCATGGCCATGTCGAGTTCCTCGATCGGGCGGCCGGTAAGCAGCGAGAACTCGGTCTCATTGGCCACCACAATATCGGCCAGGGGCGCCAGCTTTTCCGTGTCGGGCAGGAAGGGCGCGGTATTGAGGATCGAGCGCGCGCCCGCCTCGCGGGCCATTTCCAGCGCCTTGCGGGTCGCTGCCTGGGGCACTTCCTGCTGCACCAGCAGTGTGTCTGAACTGGAGAGCTTGGCGAGACCGCGCTCGGCGTCCTCGGCGCTGATGGTGCCGTTGGCGCCGGGCAGGATGGCAATGACGTTTTCCCCGCCCGCATCGACAAAGATCATGGCGATGCCGGTTGCCGCCTCGGCCTTGCGCAATTGGCTAAGATCAACCCCGCCGTCCCTGAGCAGCGCGGTCGCCAGATCGGCAAAAGCATCATCGCCCACTGCCGAGACATGCAGCACTTCGGCGCCCGCGCGCCGCGCCGCCAGCGCCTGATTGGCGCCCTTGCCACCCGGCGCCATCGAGAATGTGCCGCCAGCAACGGTTTCGCCCGGCTTTGGCAGGCGCGTGACGGTGCCGATCTGGTCGAGGTTGGTGGAGCCGAAAATGGTGATCATTTTAGAATCTTCTCAATCGTGTTCCAGTTGCGCATCGTGTCGAGATTGGACTTGCCGATCCTGTCATAGACTGGCTTGAGCACCTCTTCGACATGCTCGGTATAGCGCCCATTGGGCTGGCGGTAGGCCGCAATATAGATCTCGCGCGGGTCGATGCGCAGGATTTCCGTGTTGCCCGGAAGGCTGTCGAGCCCGATGCCCTCCGGCAGCGGCTGGTCGAACATCAGCACATGGCGGGTGAAATCGGCTTTGCGGTCGAGCATGCCAAAGGGGTGATCGTCCAGCATCGCCTCGAGCTCGTCCTGGGCGCGCAGCACCACGCCGACCGGAAAACCGAACCGGGCCTCGATAGCTTTTTCCAGCCTGGGCTTGATGGTGTCTTCCGCGCCGCTGGCCGAGATCCGGGCATTGCCACTGGCGGCTATGGTCTTGACCTCAGCAAAGCCAACGGCCTCCAGACACTCCTTGAGATCGGCCATCTTCATGCGCCGATTGCCCAGATTGATTCCGCGCAGGAAGGCGCCCCAGACATGGCTCATGATTTCGCCTTCTGCGGATAGATGGCTTCACCCCGCGCGAGCATGGCCACATAGTCGGCAATGCGCTTTTTCCGGCCGGCTTCGGTCTTGAGCGAGATGGTCCGGAAGGTCAGGACAAAGCGGTTTTGCGAGGACAGCCTCTCATAGGTCGCCTGCGCGGCCGGATTGGCGGCGATGGCGGCCAGAAGGTCATCGGGTGGATCCTGATTGGTCCTGTAGGCGGCGTCCCAGCGGCCATCGGCCTTGGCCGCTTCGACATGCTTGAGACCATGTTCGGTCATCAGGCCCTGCTCGATCAGCCGGGCAACATTGTCGCGGTTGATCTGGCTCCACACCGATTTGGGGCGCCGCGGGCAATAGCGCTGCACAAAGCTTTCCGGGTCCCAGCTCTTCTTGATCGCGTCGATCCAGCCCCAGCACAGCGCCGCGTCGATCGCTTCCACTGGTGTGATGGTGGGCCTGCCGGAGGCCTTCTTGAAGATGCGGATCCAGATCTCGTCAGCCTGATCATGGTTTTCCGCCAGCCAGACATAGAATGCGTCGAAATCAACGAATTCCCGGAGCTTGTCCGTAGGAACACTGACCGGCGCCATGGCCTTAGGTCGCAGGTGCCGGATTGGGCGCCAACAGGCCTGAAAGCGCACTGTCGAGGCGCTCGTCCTGAGGCAGACTGATGCCAAAATCGGTGGTCAGAACCTGTTTGATTTCATCGAGGGTCGAGAGTTCGCGATATTCGGCCTCTTCGCCGGTGGGCAGGCGCGTGAATTTTGTATTATGCAGCTTGAGCCGTTTCCCACTGGGCGCCAGAGCCACCCGCAGCTCATGGGTGAAAGGCGAGGCGGGGTCGCTTGCTGTCTGCTGGTTGATCGAGGCGATATCGTCGAGGCTGACCTGGTCGAGGTTGAATACATAGACCGGACGCCAGTCATCGGCGAGCTTGACCTCCAGCGTCCAGTCTGGATCTCCGCCGGTCAGGCGGAAGGTTTCATGCGGTGTCGCCTGGGCGCTTTCGGCCCGCAAGCGCAGCGGCGTGGTGAGCGTCAGCCCGCCAAAACCCACATCGGCAATGTGGTTCTGCCCATTGATTTCAACCAGCAAAAGCAAGTGGCTCGGTGGCAGGCTGGCCCCGTCCGGATTGGTCCAGACCACCCGCGCCAGCAGCGGCCGCACGGTGTAGTCGAGATCTTCCAGCATGCGCATGAACAGCAGATTATGCTCGAAGCAATAGCCGCCCCGCCTGTCGGTAAGCAGTTTCTTCTCAAGGCTCGGCTGATCGAGCTGGACCGGCTCTCCCAGCAGGGGCCCGAGGTTCTCAAAGGGAATGGCGGCCGGATGCAGCGCGTGCAGCAGATCCAGCGTGGAGAGGGTCGGCGCAATGGAGCCGGCAAATCCGATTCGCTCGAAATAGCCTTTGAGATTGACTTTTTCAGGCATTAGCCACCCATGCCGCTATTGAAACCGAGGCACAATATGGTCACGCCGAACGCCTTTGTCACTGGCTGGCCGATAATAGGCCACGCCTGGACCGCACTCAGGTCTGCGCCCGGCGAACGCGAATGACCACGTCGACATGGGACACTTCCATGCCATCCGGCGTCTTGGGCAGCGCCTTGAATTCGACGGCTTCGGCCGGAATATCGATCATCCGCTGCTCATCCTCGACATAGAAATGGTGATGGTCCGAGGTGTCGGTGTCGAAATAGGAGCGCGAGGCGTCGATCGCCACTTCGCGCAACAGGCCCGCCTCGTGGAACTGGTGCAGCGTGTTGTAGATGGTGGCCAGCGACACATTCACATCGGCCGAACTGGCCTCGCCATGCAATTGCTCGGCACTGACATGGCGATGCGGGCCGGCAAACAATAGCTCGGCCAGGGCAACGCGCTGCCGTGTGGGCCTCAGCCCCGCCATGCGCAGGACGGCCGTCAGGCACGGCTTGCGGGAAGGAACGGGCCGGGCGGCGGTATCGCGGTCTGGCATAGGGCCTTTAAGTCTCGTCATTTAGGTCCACAATTGAACCCATCTATAATGATCGCCGCTCGTTCATACAAGCGCAGCGCCGGGCCGGACCAGCCACACCGTCCCTTGGCTGGCTTGACCCTTAACCGGTGCCCCTATACGAGACGAGGCTTGAGCGAGAGCGAGGAGCTTTGATGGCTGAGCGGCAACACGCATACAATTACCAGGAATTGTTGGCCCATGGACGCGGCGAATTGCCGGGACAGGGTGATGCCCGCCTGCCGGCCCCGCCCATGCTGATGTTCGATCGGATCACCTCGATCACCGAAGATGGCGGCACCCACGGCAAGGGCCAGGTGCGCGCCGAACTCGACGTCAATCCGGACCTGTGGTTCTTCAAGTGCCATTTCATCGGCGACCCGGTGATGCCCGGCTGCCTGGGCCTGGACGCGGTCTGGCAGATGACCGGGTTTTTCCTCTCCTGGATCGGCCAGCCCGGCAAGGGCCGGGCCTTGGGCGGCGAAATCAAGTTCACCGGTCAGGTAACGAACGACGTTAAACTGGTCGAATATGGCATCGACCTCAAGCGCGTCATGCGCTCGCGCCTGACGCTGGGCATTGCCGATGGCTGGGTCAAGGCTGACGGAAAAGTGATCTACGAGGCCAAGGACTTGCGCGTTGGTCTGTTTACCGAAGCTCAGCTCCACGAGCAGCAGACGGCCTGAGGGCCATAATGCTGATCGAATAGAATTACGGCCGAATAGAATTATATAAGTGCGACGCTGACCCCGATGCGAACGCACGAAACGACTGAAACGAGGACGAAATGAGACGAGTTGTCGTAACCGGCATGGGTATCATTTCTTCGATCGGCAACTCGCTTGACGAGGTGACGGAAAGCCTGCGCGCCGCCAAGCCGGGTATCGTCTTTGCCGAAGATTATGCCGAACTCGGCTTCCGTAGCCAGGTCAAGGGCGACCCACGCCTCGATCCCTTCGAACAGCTCGATCGCCGCGTCACCCGGTTCATGGGCAAGGGCGCGGCCTGGAACTATTTGGCCATGCAGCAAGCCATTGCCGATGCGGGCCTGGAAGAAAGCGATATTTCCAACCCCATGACCGGCATCGTCATGGGTTCGGGCGGTGCCTCCACCCGCACCATCGTCGAAGCCGCCGACACCACGCGCAAGAACAATTCGCCCAAGCGCATCGGCCCGCTGGCCGTGCCCAAGGCCATGGGTTCGACCGCCTCGGCGACGCTGGCGACGCCCTTTGGCATCAAGGGCATCAACTACACCATCACTGCAGCCTGCGCGACGTCCAAGCATTGCATCGGCAATGCCATGGAGCAGATCATGCTGGGCAAGCAGGACATTGTCTTTGCTGGCGGCCATGAGGATCTGGACTGGACCCTGTCGGACCTGTTCGATGCCATGGGCGCCATGAGCAGTGATTTCAATGACAACCCGGCCAAGGCCAGTCGCTGTTATGATGCGGCCCGCGACGGCTTCGTGATTTCCGGCGGCGCCGGGGTGTTGGTGCTGGAGGAATATGAACACGCCAAGGCCCGCGGCGCCAAGATATGGGCCGAGCTGGTCGGCTATGGCGCCACCTCTGACGGGCTCGACATGGTCGCGCCCTCTGGTGAAGGTGCCGAGCGCTGCATGCGCATGGCCCTGCAAAACATCAAGGCGCCGATTGACTATATCAATCCGCACGCCACCTCGACCCCGGTGGGGGACCTCAAGGAAATTGAAGCGTTGCGCGCCGTTTTCGGCACTGAGGACAAGTGCCCGCCCATTTCGGCCACCAAGTCGCTGACCGGACATAGCCAGGGTGCAACCGGCGTGCATGAATCGATCTATTCGATCTTGATGATGAAGCACCGCTTCATCGCCGAAAGCGCCAATATCGAGACCCTCGATCCGGCCTTTGAAGACATGCCGATCCTGCGCCAGCGTCGCGACGACGTCGATCTCGGTTATGTGCTGTCCAATTCGTTCGGCTTTGGCGGGACCAATGCGGCTCTGGTGTTCAAGCATCCGGATGCTTAGCAGGCGATCCGCATAGCGGAAGAAAGGTTCCAGTGGAGCCTTTCTAGCCAATAAGGCCTTGAGAGCTACGCTCGAATGGCTGGTGATGTGAATACATCCCCCTCACCGACGCGGCTCCGCCAAGCCACCTCTCCCCGAGGGGGAGAGGAATAGGCGGCAGTGCGCCGGCTAGTATCCCAGCTCCGAAAAGCTCGCCTCTCGTGCATCATAGATCAGCAGCCGCCCGATCAGTGGGGTTCCGACCCCGGTGATGAGCTTGATCGCCTCCATGGCCATCAGCGTGCCAATAACGCCTGTAACGGGCCCCAGAATGCCATTGGCTTCGCAGGAGGGCAGGGCGTCGTCGCTGGCAGCGTTGGGATAGAGGGCGGCGTGGGGTGGGCCGCCCAAATGCGGCGCAAAGACGGTCACCTGGCCAGAAAACATTGAGACGGCGCCCGAGACCAGCGGCTTCTCGCTCCGTTCGCACGCGGCGGCTACGGTTCGGCGGGTCAAGAGATTGTCGGTGCCGTCGAGCACGATGTCGGCCGCACCCGCCAGTTGCTCGGCATTGGCGTTCGTCACAGCCTCGGCGTGTAAGTCCAGCACGACATGCGGATTGAGCGCCCCGGCGAAGGTGCCCGCGCTCGCCGCCTTGCCGGTGCCGATGGAGGCCGTCGTGTGGACCACCTGCCGTTGCAAATTGGTGAGCGAAACCACGTCCGGGTCAACGATGGTCAGGCGCCCCACGCCGGCCGCGGCCAGATAGGCAATTGCCGGACTGCCCAGTCCGCCGGCACCCACCACCAGCACGCGAGCCGCTTTAAGCTTCTGTTGCGCTGGTCCACCAAAACCCTTGAGCACCAGATGACGCGCATAGCGTCGGGTTTCCTCGGGCGTAAGCGGGCTCTCAGAGGCCAAGGGGAACCGCCAGGAAACGCCGGTCTGGCCCTTCAAAGCCGCCGGGGTACACCGAGATGATGGCCACGGCGTTGGACAGCGTCGTGCCCTGGAAGGGCATCACCACCGAATGAAGGCGATAGTCGGTTGGGCAGCCGCGAGAACGTGGCAGCCCGCCATCGCGATGGATCAGGCGGGTCGTGCCGCTATCGGACAACAAGAGTTCATAGCCCAGAGGCTCGAGCCCAAACCAGTCGGCACACGGGCTGGTCGCCGTGGTTTCAAACGTGTCCAGTTCGAGGGTATAGTCACCCGATACCGCGCCGGGCCGATAGCCCGGCGCGCCGAAATCAAGGCTTCGGGCATCGGTGTTCGGCACGCCGTCGCCGATCAGGGCGGCGATTTCCACCGGCACGTTGATCGAGAAACTCTCAATATGGCTGCTGGCCCGGTCCGCGACCGCTTCGCGGACTTGCGCAAGGCTGGTCTCTTCGCTCTCGGCCTGCCGCCGCACCGGCGTTCCAACGACCCAGCTGTCGGAGGCGAGGTCGACGACATAAAGGTTGGAATAGGCAAAGCCCGACCCATCCTGAATGCCAAATTCCTCAAAGGCGAAATAGCGGAAGTCGGATGAGAACCCGACATAGTCGATCAGGGCACGATCGCCAGCCAGACCCGGTTGGCTAAGGCCCAACAGGACCAGCCCGCTAGCGGCCAGTCGAGCCGTGGCCACCAGTCCCGCGTTCGGTTGCATCAAGTTCATCCACTTCCACCAGTTCCACGGCGCTGACCGGCGCCACCACCATCTGCGCAACGCGCTCGCCACGGCTGAGCGCGAAGGGCAGCTTGCCATGGTTGATCAACATAATTTTGACTTCGCCGCGATAATCGGCGTCAACGGTCCCAGGGGAGTTGAGCACCGTAACGCCGTGCTTGGCGGCAAGACCCGAGCGGGGACGGATCTGCGCCTCATATCCCGCGGGCAGGGCGATGCTGAGCCCGGTCGGAACCAGCGCGTAATCGCCCGGCGCAATGGTCATGGTCTCCCCGGCATCAATGGCGGCGCAGAGGTCGAGCCCCGCCGCACCGGCAGTCTGCTGGCGCGGCAGAGGCAGGCCCGCGCCATGCGCGAGCCATTTCACATTGATCCGAACGCTCACGGCGCACGCACCACGGCAAACAATTCATCGGGCAGACCGGCATCGCCATTGATCAGCGCGAGCATGTCGATGACCTGTTCGGCGCGGGTCTTGTCGGCCGAGACGGTCATATTTGACTCCACGATCTCGGCGCCCGAAACGCCGATGGTCATGGTCCGGCCCTCAAAGAAGGCTTCGACCATCTGGCGGGTCTGCTCGTCCATAGTGTCATCGGCGCCCAGTTCAGCCTCCATGTCTGCAGTGGGCAGGGCCACGCGAACCAGGCCCGGACCCGCTTCGGTGAAGGTCATCCCACCCTCATCCTGTCCCAGATCGAGCTGGGCGAAACTGCCCTCCTCGGTGATAGTGCAGGTGGCGCTGCCATCGCTGTTCTCGGTCAGTTCACCTTCGGCGCAGAAGCTGTCGTCCTGCTGCTGATCGCTCTCGGCGCTCATCTTGACCATGGAATAGACGTCGGCGCTCATGACCTGAGTCATGGTCGCCCTGGCCGTGCTAGGGCTGGTGATGGCCACATCGATATTGACGTCGATGCATCCGGCCAATCCCACGGCCAGCAAACCGGCCGCAGCCAGCTTGCCGAAAAATTTGACGCTCATGAAGCTTCTCCCGTGCTTGCCGGCGGCCGTCGCCGGTGAACGCAATCTATGTTCCGATGCGCGCCATGAACAGGTTTTTGGCCCGTTCAAAGTCCGCCGCCAACGAGCACGCGCCAGATCAGGGCCAGGATTAGCCCCAATGTGGCCAGCAACACAGCCAGTGCCGTGTTGCGCAGCAGCCTGTCGCGCGGACGGTTGACCAGGGCGCGATGCTCTGACAGCGCCAGTTCGGCCTGGGCGATCAGCGACGGCACCCGCCCGGCCGCCTCGCCAAGCCGGCTCAGATGCCCGGACAGATCCTCAATGCGACCAAGCGGGCCTTCCTCGCGCCGCAGCCATTCCCCAACCACGGGCTCGGCCACAGTCCAGATGTCGAGATTGGGGTCGAGCGTGCGGGCCACGCCCTCCACCAGCACCATCGATTTTTGTAGCAGTACCAGTTCGGGCCGGGTCTGCATGTCGAACAGAGCGGTGATGGTGAAAAGCTGGCCTAGCACCTTTGCCATGGAAATATCGGCCGCTGTACGTCCATGCAACGGCTCGCCAATCGAGCGGATAGCCAGAGCAAAATCTTCGACCGACTGCGTTTTGGGCACATAGCCCACATCGAAATGGCGCTGCGCCACCAGACGATAATTGCGGGTGATGAAGCCGAAAAGTATATCGGCCAGGAAGCGGCGCTCGTCCTTGCCGATCCGACCCATAATGCCGAAGTCGACAGCGATTACATTGCCGGTCTTGGGGTCGGCAAACAGATTGCCCGGATGCATGTCGGCATGAAAATAGCCGTCGCGAATGGCATGGCGCAGAAAACTCTGCAGCAACTTGGCGGCCAGTGCCTTGCGGTCCACCCCCGCTGCGTCCAGCGCTGCATGGTCGCGAATGGGAATGCCATCCATCCAGCTGGTGGTCAGCACATTTTGTGCGACCTGGTCCCAGTGCACCTGGGGAATGATGAAGCCCTCGTCATTGCGGATGTTCTCCGCCATTTCGGAGATGGCGGCGGCCTCGAGTCGCAGATCTAGTTCGAGACGCATGGAGTGGTCGAGCGTGCGCACCACCTCGGTGGGTCTGAGCCGCCGGCTGGCAGGCGAAAGGGTTTCCGCCAGTCTGGCCCCGGCATAGAGGCTGTCGGTATCGGCGTGGAAGCGCTCGGCAATGCCGGGGCGCAGCATCTTTACGGCCACCAGTTTAGGTACTTCGCCCGGCGCCCGCAGCCGAGCCTTGTGCACCTGGGCAATCGAGGCGGCAGCAATGGGTGCGCTGATTTCGGTCAGTTGTGCCGCTTTGGCGCCTAAGGCGGTCTCCAGAATGCCTGGCACCAGTTTGGGATCGAAAGGCGGCATCTTGTCTTGCAAGCCGGACAGATCGGCCGCGGCCTGGATGCCGACAATATCGGGCCGGGTGGCCAGGGTCTGGCCGAACTTAACGTAAGAAGGCCCCAGCTTGTGCAGCGCGGCGTTGAGCCGCTCGACGCTGCCCGTCTTGCGCACTGACCGACGCTCGACAAGGCGCGCCATGGCAATACCCGCCTTCATCATCGGCGGTAGCGATTCGGCCGGCAACACGGAAAAAGCGCCCTCGCGCGCCAGCACCCAGCCGGCATGGAACAGGCGGAAGGTGGAAGCGATGGACATGTTCTAGAGCTTCCAACCCGAAAACAGCGTCGCGATATTGGCGGTAAAGCTCTGGTGCTTGACGCGCTTGAATCCTGCCCGCCCCAGCATGGTCGAAAACTCGGCCGGTGCCGGGAATTTGCGGATCGACTCGATGAAATACTGATAAGGCTGCGCGTCGCCCGTCACCACCCGGCCCATGGGCGGGATGACCTGGTCGGAATAGAGCCTGTAGACAGCGTCGAACCCCGGCACGTCGACCTGGGAGAATTCGAGCACCAGAATACGACCGCCGCGCCTCAGCACGCGGTGAGCCTCGTCCAGCGCCTTCTGGATGCGCGGTACGTTGCGAATGCCAAAGGCAATCGTATAGGCGTCGAAACTGTTGTCTTCGAACGGCAGTTCCTCGGCATTGGCCTCGACAAACTCGACCTGCCCCGGATAGCGCCAGGATCGGGCTCGTTCGCTGCCGACCCGCAGCATGTCGGCATTGATATCTGAGACCACCACCTGGGCATGTCCAAGGGAGGCATTGACGATGCGCTCGCCAATGTCGCCAGTGCCCCCGGCCATGTCGAGCACCTTATAGGGACGCGATCCGGCCTTGGGTGGCGCCAGGTCCGCGACCATGGCGTCCTTCCAGAGCCGGTGCACCCCCATGCTCATCAAATCGTTCATCAGGTCATAGCGATCGGCGACGTCGTGGAACACCTTGTCCACCAGCCCCTGCTTGTCCTCCAGGGCGACGGTCTGTTCGCCGAAATGGGTCGTTTCGCGGGTCTCGGTCATGGCAAGGGCCCTTTTTCAACCGGCATTGGGGTCGATAGAGTGTGTATCGTCCCTATACATAAGCCTTTATGGCTTGCCCATGCCACAAAGCCGCACAGGGTGAAGGAGTCGTCATATGCCTGAACTGCCCGAGGTCGAAACCGTGCGCCGCGGATTGGCTCCCTGGCTCGAAGGCGCGACCATCGAAAGCGTGACGCTCAACCGGCCCGATTTGCGCTTTCCCTTCCCGGACGGACTGAAGAACGCGCTCACGGGAAAAAGCGTCACCCATGTCGGGCGGCGGGCAAAGTACCTGCTGATCGGACTTTCCAGCGGCGCGACCCTGCTCAGCCATCTGGGCATGACCGGGTCCTGGCGCTTTGCCGAACATCCCATCGACAAGCCGCCGCGTTATTATGAGCCGGGCACTGAACCGAAACACGACCATATGGTCTGGACGCTCAGCCACCCCGATCACGGACGCAGTCATCTGATCTATGCGGACCCGCGGCGCTTCGGCTTTGTCGATCTCTATGACGACCTCTCATCAAGTCCCTATCTGCAGGGGCTGGGGCCTGAACCGCTGGGCAATGAGTTCTCCGCCTCACAACTGGCCGCCGCCTTTGCCGGCAAGAAGACGCCGATCAAGGCGGCTCTGCTCGACCAGCGGGTCGTGGCCGGACTGGGCAATATCTATGTGGCCGAGGCACTGCATCGCGCCCATATCCTGCCTACGGTGCTGGCAGGGAGCTTGGTGACCAGCACTGGCAGGCCCAAAAAAGCGCTGGAAGTCCTCGTCTTTGCTGTTCGGGAAGTTTTGACGGCAGCCATCGAGGTGGGCGGTTCCACCATTCGCGATTTCCGTAGTGTTGAAGGGGCCGGCTACTTCCAGCACAATTTCGCCGTCTATGACCGGGAAGGTGATCCATGTCCGACCCCGATGTGCCAGGGCATCGTCCAGCGCATCGTACAATCGGGCCGCTCGACCTTCTATTGTCCGAAATGCCAGAAGGCACCGTGAACGCATACCTCTCAAGACTCGGCCTGGGCCCTGAATCCAGTTGACGCCCCCCGGCCGATACCCTATAGACCGCGCAACTTGGCGGCAGTCGAAAGCCGCCGATTTCATTTCATCCCGGACTATTGCCGCGCAGATCGCGTGTAATCGGCCGGTTGGACGCCAAGAGGACCGCAATGGCCAATACGCCCTCAGCCAAGAAGGCTACCCGCAAGATCGAAGCCCGCACTGCCGTGAACAAGTCTCGCCGCAGCCGCGTGCGCACGTTCATTCGCAAGGTCGAGGAAGCGATCACCGCTGGTGATCACGCAGCCGCCTTCGCCGCACTCAAGGCTGCCGAGCCCGAGATCCACCGCGCCGCCGGCAAGGGCATTGTCCATGCCAATCTGGCTGCCCGCAAGGTCTCCCGCCTCAACAGCCGCGTAAAGGCCCTCTCTGCCTAATTCGCGGTCAGGCAAGGCGCTTCTTGGCAAGCGACCAGCGCTACAATCCGGGCTCCGCAAGGAGCCCTTTTTGTTGTATGGTAGCCAGGCAGGTTTTTTCGTCATTGTTCTGTCGCATGACTATTAGGTGACACCTGCCCTGGCAGCGGAACGAAGCGTGAAGAGTTGTTTTTATGCTGCACTGTCAAGGGGTTCGGTCGCCGGCGGGGGCATTGTTGCTATTGCGACAACAGTCTCCCAATCGGCAAGGTGAAAAATTATTTTACCATGTCGAAACCCGCTAAGTGTTCGAATCTGCCTTGAGTCACAGGCCCTTGCCGGAGGTGACTTTTGGACCCCGGTGGGGCCCAAAAATACAGCTTGAGAGTCAAGCCCCTTTTTCAATGATTCACGTGTTGCGGGTCCCATTTCGTGCCTCTAATGTACATCTGCCGACGGGGAAAAAGAGGGGTGGAACGACCCTCCTGACCCATCGGTCGTCTTCCGCCAGGAGGGCAGGTTTGGGGCAGGGTCGGCAGCGATGTCGGTCATTTCAGCCAGTGATTTTTGTGTCGGCCGCAATTGCTGTGGTCCGTCGAATTTGAGTTGGCAGCGTTCATTCGACCACAGGCCGGGCAGGCCGGGTTCTAGTGAAAGGTCAAGTGGCAAACGGTGGCTTCAAGCTGCCGAACAATAATGTTGTGCCCGCATGAGCGGGTGCAGGGGCGAAGCTGTGTCCAGTTGCAGGCCATCAAGCTGCGGGCGGACACGTCGAACAGATCAGGGCTTTTCCAGGGCTTTGCGGACCGGAAAGGCAGCAACACAGAATGGGGCAAGAATCGATGATGCGACAGGCGACTGCGGGAAGAGATGATTGGGCTGCGGCCAACTCCTCTTCTCCTTCCACTTCCAGCAAAGGCGGCACTCCTGTCATGGCCACCCCCGACGTTTCCTCCGATGATCAGCGTGAACTCTGGACCCGGGTGCGGGCCAGGCTGAAAGCGAGTGTGGGCGAGGACGTTTTTGCCTCCTGGTTTGCACGCCTCGAACTTGAGGAACTGGTGGACGATCTGGTGCACTTGAGTGCGCCAACGCGGTTCCTCTGTTCCTGGGTGCAGTCCAACTACGCCGACGGCATCGTTGAAGCCTTCCGCCATGATGTCCCCGAAGCCGCGCGCCTACAGGTGACCATGCGGGTCAATGGTCAAGCCCGTCCGCGCCTTGCCCCGGTCGCCGAGGTCGTCCCCGAAGCCCCGGCCACCCAGCAGACCGCGCCGGTCGCTGCGGCGCCTGCGACCCCACGCCTGGTGCGCGACAATGCCAAGTCCGGCGATGCCCTTTCGGGCAGCGCCATCGACCCGCGCATGACTTTTGACAGTTTCGTGGCCGGCTCGGCCAATGAGATGGCGCTGGGCGTCGCCAAGCAGATCGCCAATTCTGCCATCAACAATGCCGTGACCTTCAACCCGGTCTATATTCATTCCACCGTGGGCCTGGGCAAGTCGCACCTACTCAATGCCATCGCCCACGCCGTTGGCCAGGCCGATCCGTCCAAGAACATCGTCTATCTGACAGCCGACCACTTCATGTACCATTTCATTACCGCCGTGCAGCGCCAGAGCGCGCTCGGCTTCAAGGAATGGCTGCGCCGGGTGGATCTGCTGCTGATCGACGACATGCAGTTCCTGCAGGGCAAGTCGGCGACCGAATTCGGTCACACGCTGGGCGCCCTGCTGACCGGCGCCAAGCAGGTCGTGGTGGCTGGTGATGCGCCCCCGCGCGATCTCGAAATGCTCGACGAACGCGTCCGTTCGCGCCTCTCCGGCGGGCTGGTCGTGCCTATCTCCACCTTTGATCACGAATTGCGCCGCGATATCGTCCAGCGCCGCGCAGACCAGGTCAATTCCCGTTTCGGCATGCAGTTTCCGGTGGCGGTGATCGATTACATTGCCCGCGCCGTGGTGAGCCATGGCCGCGATCTCGACGGCGCCGTTAACCGCCTCGTTGCCGCCAATCAGCTCACCGGTGAACTGATCACTGTGCCGCTGGCCGAAAAGACCCTGGCCGATCTGATCCGCGCCCGCGACGCCAAGCGCGTCCGCATCGAAGATATTCTCAAGATCGTCTCGCGCCACTACAAGGTGCCGCGCAACGAATTGCTCTCCGCCCGCCGCAGCCGCGACGTGGTGCGCCCGCGCCAGATCGCCATGTATCTGGCCAAGGCCCTGACCAGCCGCTCCCTGCCCGAAATTGGCCGGCGTTTCGGCGGTCGTGACCATACCACGGTGCTCCATTCGGTGCGCAAGGTCGAGCAGATGATCAAGGACGATCTGGAGCTGGGCCAGGAAATCGAATTGCTCAAGCGCATGCTTGAGGAATAGCCTTTATCCCGCCGGATTGGCCGGGCAAGGATCGCAGATGTTTCAAATCCTTGCCCGCCTCATTGCTCTATCCATTGTCGCCCTGTCCCCCGTTTTGGCCGAGGACAAGTTACCCGTCCTGACGCCCGAAGAGCGGGCCGCACAGAACCTGGCCATCGCCACCTCCGTGCAGGACCAGCTTCTGTCCTGCTGGGTCCTGCCATCGGGCTATCAGGATCGCTCCATCTCGATCCGTTTGGCGTTTCTGGGTGATGGCACGTTGGACGGTGACCCCTATATCGTGCCTGAGAGCCTGCGGACCGCCGGGAAATATCCCGATTTGATCAACTCGATTGGCGACGCCATCGCCAACTGCCTGCCTTTTGAAGGGCTGGCGGAGCTGGGGGCCGGGCCAGGCGAGCGGTTCGACATCACCGTGCATTTCAGATCCTGAAGTCCACAGCTAGCATGCGGCCAAACACCCCCTCGGCCTTGCCAATTTCCTGTGAAACTGTAAACGTCCCAACCCCGGCTCGCGCCGGGTTTAGCTGTCGCGTATGTCCGGGAAGAAGAACTCCATGAAAGTCACGCTCGAACGCAATCATCTGCTCAAGTCGCTGAGCCATGTGCATCGGGTGGTCGAGCGCCGCAACACCTATCCGATTCTGGCCAATGTGCTATTCAAGGCATCGGACGATCGGGTCGAATTGCGCGCCACCGACCTTGATATCGAAGTGACCGAGAGCGTGCCTGCCATGGTCTCGACCCCTGGCACCACCACTGTGCCTGCCCATACGCTTTACGAGATCGTGCGCAAGCTGTCTGACGGTGCCGAGGTGCGGCTCGAAACCGATGGTGGCGAGAACATGGTTCTCACCTCCGGCCGCTCGCGCTTCAACCTCGCCTGCCTGTCACCTGACAGCTTCCCCGATCTAAAATCCGGCGCCTTCGCGCACGAATTCGACATCGCTGCAGCCTCCCTGCGCGAGCTGATCGAGCGCACCCAGTTCGCCATCTCCAACGAAGAGACGCGATACTATCTCAACGGTATCTATTTTCATGCCGTGGAGAGTTCGGCGGCCGGTTCGCTGTTCCGCGCCGTGGCGACCGATGGTCACCGCATGGCCCGCGCCGAAATGGCCTCGCCAGAAGGCGCCAGCGGCATGAGCGGGATCATCGTGCCAAAGAAGACCGTGGGCGAAGTGCAAAAGTTGCTCGATGGCGTCGATGGCGACGTGCATGTCGAGGTTTCCGACACCAAGATTCGCTTCACCGTGGGTCCCGTGGTGCTGCTGTCCAAGCTCATCGAGGGCACCTTCCCCGACTATGATCGGGTGACGCCCAAGAACAATGACAAACAGATGCTGGTCGACAAGTCCGGCTTTGCCATTGCCGTGGATCGCGTCTCGACCATTGCCTCGGATCGCGGCGGCAAGGCGGTCAAGCTTTCGGCCAAGGACGGCCTGCTCGAATTGTCCGTCACCAATCCCGATCACGGCACGGCCAGCGAGGAAGTGGCGGTCGAATTCGATACCGATGGCTTCGAGATCGGCTTCAATGCCCGCTATCTGCTCGACATCATTACCCAGATCCGCTCAGAGAGCGCCGTCTTCCTGTTCAACGATGCCAATTCCCCGACCCTGGTCAAGGAAGAAGGCGAATCCAGCGCTCTCTATGTGCTGATGCCGATGCGGGTGTGAGTGGCTTCGAGCCACTCGCTCGAGACCCCAGGTCGAGTTCATTGCGCACCTTGAACTCCCATTCTCTCATCCGGTGCTGGCGCGCTGCCTTCACCCCGGAGGGCCGGGGCAGAGTTTGGCCGTTGGGTCCCGTCATCCTCTTGAGTAAAGGGCAGGCGGAGAGGGCCGCGTGATGATCCGCCACATCTCCCGCCTGCGCCTGACGGCCTTCCGCAATTACGCCTCCGCTGCGCTCGATCTCGATGCGCGCCATGTCGTGCTGACAGGCCCCAACGGCTCGGGCAAGACCAATTTGCTGGAAGCCATTTCCGTGCTCTCGCCAGGACGCGGCCTGCGTGGTGCCAGCTTCGACACCTTGCAGGCGCAGGGGTCCGACCTTCCCTGGGCGGTTGCGGCCACCATCGAAACCGATGACGGCCCTGCCGATATCGGCACAGGCGCTCTGCCCGATGGCGGGCGCCGAGTCCGCATCAACGGTGCCAATGCCCGCTCCATCGAGGCGATGAGCGATTATCTGCGCGTTCTCTGGCTGACCCCGGCCATGGACGGCCTGTTCTCCGGCCCGGCCGGGGATAGGCGCCGCTTTCTCGATCGATTGGTGACCACGCTGATCCCGGGTCATTCCGCGACCGTGTCCGACTTCGAAAAGGCCATGCGGCAACGCAACAAGCTGCTCGAAGAAGACGGGGACCCGCGCTGGCTCGGCGCCATCGAAGCGCAGATGGCCGAACTCGGCGCCTCGATCCATCTCAACCGTACCGACAGCCTGACCCATCTGCAGGCGTTGATCGCCCAGAGCCTGGATGACACCAGTTTCCCGGCGGCCCGGCTCTCGCTCACCCCGCTGTTCGAGGACCTAGTCGAGCCGGCGACTTCCGCCGAACTCGAAGCGGTGCTGGCGCAGCGCTGGCAGGGGCTGCGGCCTCTTGATCGAGCCGCCGGACGCACCACATCAGGACCACACCGTGTGGATCTCGACGTGATCCATGCGCAAAAATCCATGCCCGCGGCGCTGGGGTCAACCGGCGAACAAAAGGCCCTGTTGATCGGGCTGATTCTGGCTCATGCCCGGCTGGTGCGGCTGCGCACCGGCATCGTACCGTTCCTGCTGCTTGACGAGATTGCGGCCCATCTCGATCCGGACCGGCGCCGGGCCCTGTTTGCGGCCCTGGACGGCCTCGAAACGCAGTGTTTTCTCACCGGCACCGACCCGGTGCTGTTCGAGGCGCTGGAAGGGCGGGCCCAGCAGATTGGGGTACGCGAGGGGCGGCTTGCGCATAGGGGCTGAAAATCCCCCGCAAATACGCCTCAAACGGCCAATATCCTTGGGGTTTGAGCCCCGTTCGGCTAGAACAGAAATTACATGAAATCGACTGATTCGGACCCCATGAGCGACAGCGAAAACCCGATCCCGACCGAGTATGGCGCCGACAGCATCAAGGTGCTCAAGGGCCTCGACG
>JBGTUK010000016.1:0-21292 GCA_041939225.1 Devosia sp. | reverse complement strand
GGCGCTACGCGCCACCTTCTCCCCGAGAGGGAGAAGAACAAGAGCGTACACAATGCTGTTTCCTCTCCCTCTCGGGGAGAGGTGGCCGAAGCGAAGCATAGGTCGGTGAGGGGGATGAGTTGAGCGATATCGTCACTGTGAAACGCCCCCGCCTGCCGGTCATCGACATCGCCCGCGGCGTCGCCATCATTGCGATGGTGTTTTACCATTTGTGCTGGGACCTGGCGTTTTACCGCTTCATCCCCGTCGATGTCGGTTTCGATCCCGGCTGGGTCGCCTTTGCGCGCACGATCCTGTTTGCCTTTATGTTCCTGGTCGGTGTCGGCCTGGTGCTGGGGCATGGAGATGGCGTGCGCTGGCGCAGCTTCTGGCGCCGCTGGCTATTTGTCTTGGGCGGCGCGGGGCTGATTTCGCTTGGCACGTGGTTCGCTTTCCCCGACAGCTTTGTTTATTTCGGGGTGCTGCACGCCATTGCTCTGACCAGTCTTCTCGCCTTGCCGTTTCTGTTCATCCCGCTTTGGCTCGTGGGACTCGTGGCGGCCGCAGTGATCGGGCTGCATTTCGGCTTTGCCGATCCGCTTTACAACGAGAAGGTGTTTTCCTGGATCGGGTTCTGGGTGGTGCCGCCGCCGACCAATGATCTGGTGCCGGTGTTTCCCTGGTTCGGGGTGGTACTGCTGGGCGTTCTGGCCATGCGGCTGGTGCGGGGGAGTGCGGTTGAACAGCGGATGGCGGCGATCCAGCCCCGCAATGGCATGGCGCGAGTGCTTGGCTGGATGGGGCGGTGGAGCCTGGTGATTTATCTGGTGCACCAGCCACTGCTCCTCGCGGTGATCATGCCGCTCTCCATGGCCATGGGAACGCAGGCGGCCAGCCGCGACACGGAGTTTCTCAACTCCTGCCAGATGAGTTGCGAGGCGAGCGGCACCACGGCAGCGCTATGCGCCATTTATTGCCAATGCGGCCTTGAAGGCGTGAAGCGGGATGATCTGTGGGAGCCGGTGTTCAGCGGCCTGGTGTCGGCGGAGGATCAGGCCAAGCTCGACGCCAACAACCGGCAGTGCTCGGCGCTGATCTATCCGGAGTTGGAGGCCGAGTAGCCGACGCGGTGGTCAGGCCTCCAAATGGCAAAGGATGTTAATCAGGCGCCCGACCGGGTCACGCACGTAGAAGCGCCGTACGCCCCAGGGTTCGTCTGCCGGACCATATTCGACCGGCAAGCCTGAGGCGCGAACCCGCGCCAGCACTTCATCGAGATTGTCCACCTCAACTGACAGATCTGGCACCGGCGTTCCGGAGCCTCCTTCGCTGGCGATGCTGAGCTGCGGGCGTCCATGGCTCTCGGCGGCCGCGAAAGTCAGGATCCAACCATGATCCATGACAATATCGAGGCCCAAAATATCCCGATAGAATGCCTCGGCCTCTCGCGGACGTTCGACCGCGAAATTGGCGACAATGCGTGTGACACCCATGTCAGGTGCTCGATTCTTTGGCGTTGCTCCCGGTGACCAATTCATCGGGGATGTCATCAAAGCTGGCGTAGTTCATGTTGTAGAGCTTGGAGTACAAGCCGCCCAGTTCCATGAGCTGGTCGTGATTACCCTCTTCGATCTTTTCGCCGTTTTGCAGCACGATGATGCGATCGGCGCCGCGAATGGTGGCCAGGCGATGGGCGATGACCATGCCGGTGCGGCCCTTGAGCAGGATTTCCAGCGCCTTCTGGATCTGCCGCTCGGTGTAGCTATCGATATTGGCGGTGGCTTCGTCGAGCACCAGGATCTTGGCGTCGGCCACCAGGGCGCGGGCAAAGCTCAGGAGCTGGCGCTGGCCGAGCGAGAGGTTGGAGCCGCGCTGTTCAAGCATGGTGTCATAGCCATTGGCAAAGCGGTCGATGAACTCATGCGCCCCTACGGCCTTGGCAGCGGCGATGACGTCTTCGCGGGTGGCCGAGGCCTTGTTGTAGCGAATGTTCTCAAAGATGGTGCCGGTGAACAGGAAGGGTTCCTGGAGCACCATGGCCACCTGCTCGCCCAGGCTCTCCTGGGTAACATCGCGCACGTCGTGGCCGCCGACGATGACGGCCCCGTCCTGGACTTCGTAGAAGCGGTGCACGAGCGCCATGGCGCTGGTCTTGCCCGAACCGGTGGGACCGATGACCGCGACGGTCTCGCCGGGATTGACCTTGAAGGAGACGTTCTTGAGCACCGGGCGCTCCGGATCGTAGCCGAAGACCACGTCCTTGAATTCGACCGAGCCATCCATCTCGCCGGTCAGAACCTTGGCGTCCGGCTTGTCCTCGATCACGGTGGGTAGGTCGAGCACCTCGGTGATGCGGCGGCCAGAGGTCATGGCGCGCTGCATGATGGAGTATTGCATGGTGAGCGAGCGGATTGGGTCAAAGAAGCGCTGCACGTAGAACAGGAAGGCCACGATCACGCCCACCTGCAGGGCGCCGTTGAGCACCATGGCGCCGCCCACCAGTACCACCGTGGCCATGGAGATGCCGGTCAGCGTATCGACGATGGGCACCATCACCTGGGCAAATTTTGAGCCGGTGAGCTGGGTGCGCAGGTTTTGATAGGCCTTATCGTCATAGAGGTCGAAATTGACCTTCTGACGATCCAGGTTCTGCACCGTGCGCACGCCATTGATGCCCTCTGCCATGGCGCCGGCGGTCAATGAATTGGTTTCATGCGCGGCCCAGAAGGCGCGCTTGGCCGGGGGCAGCCAAAAGATGCGGATGATGAACAGCACCGGCATGGTGATCAGGGTCAGCAGCCCCAGCCAAGGATCGAGGCTCAACAGTACAATGATGATGCCGAAGAGCAGGACGATGTCACCTACCGAGATGACGGAGGTCTCGAGAAATTCCTGCATGGAATTGACGTCGCCCTGCAGGCGGCTCATCAGGCGGCCAACTTCGGTCCTGTCCATGTAGCTGAGCGAAACGCGCTGAAGCTGGGCGAACATGGCCCGACGCATGTCGAACAGCACATGTTCGGCAACCTGCCCGACCTGGGTTTCCTGCACCCAGGACGCCGCGAAATTGAACAGCACCGCGATGGCGAATGCGCCAACGGCCCAAAGCAGATTGTTCGGATCGCCACCCGCAACCAGCGCGGTATCGATGGCATTGCCGATAATGAGCGGAATCGCCAATTGGGTACCGGTAAAGACCAGCACGGCAGCGACGGCGAGATAGATCTTGAGTCGATAGGGCTTCACATAGGCCCAGATCCGCCGGACCGTCTTGGGGTCATAAGCCTTGCCGAAAACTTCTTCCTCGATGCGGTGACTGCCAACCGAGGCGCGGGGCGGGCGCTGGCCGGGGAAGGCTGCGACTTCGCTTTCGTCATCAACGACGCTCATTGGGCTGCCTCCAAATCGTCGGCGGGGCGGGTCTGCAAATCGTATAGCGCGCGATAGCGCCCGCCTTGCGCGAGCAGCTCTTCATGGGTGCCGCGCTCGACGATCTTGCCATCTTCGAGAAACAGGATCAGGTCGGCATGCATCAGCGAGGACAGGCGATGGGCGATGATCATGGTCACGCGGTCGCTGGCAAAACGGCGAATGGCCGAGCGGATGCGATGCTCGGTGCCCGCGTCGATGGCGGCAGTCGAGTCATCGAACACCATGACGGCGGGCTTGAGCACCAGGGACCGCGCAATCGAGAGACGCTGGCGCTGACCGCCGGAGAGCGAAACGCCACGTTCGCCGACCACAGTGTCGTAATCGGCCGGCAAGCCCATGATGTAGTTATGCAATTGAGCGCTTTCCGCGGCGCGCTCGATCTTGCGTTCCTTGGCCCAGGGATCGCCATAGGCGATATTGTTCTCGATGGTGGTGGTGAACAGGAACGTATCCTGCTGCACCACGGCGACCGAGCGGCGGAGGCTTTGCAGGGTGACGTCACGCACATCCTGATCGTCGATGGTGATGCGGCCCGAGGTGATGTCGTAAAAGCGCGGAATGAGGTGGGCGAGCGTGGATTTGCCGCTGCCCGGGGCGCCGACGATACCCACGGTCTGGCCGGCCTTTGCTTCGAAGCTGACACCATTGAGGGTCGGCACAGTGGAGCCAGGATAGGTGAAATGAACATCTTCGAAGCGCAGCACGCCCTTGCTGATCTCGAGCGGGGTGGCGCCGGGCTTGTCCTCGATTTCGACGGGCGCATCGAGGAAGGCATAAAAGCGCTCGCCGCAGGTGGAGGCGCGGGCATAGGAATTGACCATCAGGCCGAGCTGGCGCACCGGCATCTGCAGGATGGTCATGAAGGTGAGAAAGCTGGCCAGCGTGCCCACGGTCATTTCGCCGGCGATGACCTTGTTGCCGCCGACCCAGAGCACCAGGCCCATGGCAGCAAAGAAGGAGAAGGTCATCATCGAGGTGTTCTTGACGCGGACCCGGACGCGGCGGTGCGCCAGCTCCAGCGCGGCCTTTGAGGCGGTGTCGAACTTGTTCAGTTCGTGCTTCTGGCCCGAGAAGGCGCGGACGACGCGAATGCCGCCGAGATTTTCTTCCATGACGCGGGTCAGCACGGAGAGCTTTTGCTGCAGGATCAGCCAGGTGGCGCGCAGGGTGAGTTGGGCTACTGATGAGCGCCAGGCCACAAAGGGCACGAAGCTCAGGGCCAGGAAACCGAGCAGCACGTCGGTCGAGAGCAGCATCCAGGCGCCGACACCGATCAGCACGAACAGCAGGATGGTGCGGACCAGGCCGGTGGAGAAGAACATGCGCAGCCCGTCCAGATCGAGCAAGCCGATGGTGATCAGATCGCCCGAATGCACCCGGTCGTGATAGGAATAGGACAGGCGCTGGACCTTGTCGTAAAAGGCCAGACGCAGCTCATAGCCGACATGGTGACCCACGCTTTCAGCAAAATAGTTCTGCACCAGGGTAAAGAGACCGCGCGCGACGGATGCGGCGAGCAGGGTCAATGCTGTCCAGAGCAGCGCTTCCTGGGCACCTTCGCCGGCGACGCTGAGCACGTTCTGAGCCTGGTCGATGGCCTGCCCGAGCAAACGCGGAATGGCCAATTGCAGGGTGGCTGCAATGAGGGTGGCCCCGACGGCCAGGCTGGCCTGAAACGGGTGGCGGAGGGAAAACAGGATAATGCGCGTCAATGGCGCCATGCCCTTACCGGCATGGGCTGCAGCAACATGGTCCCGAGCATCGCCGCGCGAACGCTCGCGGCCAGCCTTGAGGGTGATCAAGGGAGTATCCAGACGTCAGTTAGGTGGGACCCGAAAGGGAGAGGCGGGAGAACCGTCGACCGGCAATCGGGCAAATCAAAACTCGCGTGCCTATAAAAAGCGCATTGCGTCTTCCATTCAAGGTGCAATTTGCGCAAAAAATGCAACGATGCAGCCAAAATAGCGTCGGCATGCCCCCTTGCCCAGTCCGGACTGGCGCACAACCCGTTGCCGGGTGCATGAGCCACGCAAAGGACGCATGCACATGACACCCCTGATCTCGGCCCTATTGGTCGGTGTGGTTTTTCTGACCTCTACTCTCTCTGGCATTTTTGGCATGGCTGGTGGCATGTTGCTGCTGGCAGGACTGTTGACGATCCTGCCGGTGGCCACAGCGATTGCCCTGCAAGGCGCCATTCAGATCGTGGCCAATGGATCGCGGGCCTTGTTCTCGCGCCACTTCATCGACTGGCGCATCATGTCCACAATGGTGGCCGGTATCGTTGTGGCTGCTGCCCTGCTGTTGCTGGTGCGTTATCAGCCGGACCTGGCAACCGTGTGCATCGCTGTGGGGCTGATGCCAATCCTGGTATGGCTGCCCAGAAGCTGGCTGCAACTGGATGCCAGCCGGCCGGTGCATGGCTTCTTCTGCGGGTTCATCAGCGGCGGACTGAATTTGGCGGTCGGAGTGGCCGGCCCCAGCATCGACATCTTCTTCATCCGCACCCAAATGGACCGGCGCAAGATCATCGCAACCAAGGCCTGCATGCAGGTGATTTCGCATGGGGCGAAGGTGGTCTTCTATGGCGCCACCACCGCAGCCATGGCGATGGGCGACTGGATGCTGGTGGCCATTGCGGCGCCCTTTGCCATCGCGGGCACCCATCTGGGCTATCATATCCTGCAGAAGCTTTCCGATGCCGGGTTCCGGCGCTGGACCCGATGGATCGTGACTATGCTGGGCATATTCTATCTGGCACGCGGCATTTTGTTGCTCGTCGGTTCGTAATCGCTATGGTGCCTGCGGGAGACGACATGGCACCATTCGATAGCGTAACCGCGCGCCTGATATTGCTTTTGGCCGAGACGGGCTCAATCGGCCGCGCAGCAGAGCGGGAGGGCATCGCCTCCTCGGCCGTCAGCCGGCGGGTATCCGATCTTGAAGGCCGGTTGGGCGTGGTGCTGTTCGACCGCTCGGCCCATGGCGTCAAACTCACCAAAGCGGGCGAAGCCTATGCCGGGGGATGCCGCACGGTGTTGCGCTCCATCGCCGATCTCGACGCCATCATGGATGATTTCAGCTCCGGGCAACGCGGGAGCCTGAGGCTTGCTTGCACCAGTTCGGCGCTGACCGGACGCCTGCCCGAACTCTTGGCCAAGTTTGCCGCCAAATATCCCGGGATCGAGATTGCCATTTCCGAAATGGGTGCGGCCAAGGCGCTCCTGTCTCTCGATGAGGGACAGGCAGACATCGCCATCGTCTCGGACAATTACGATTTCTCGCGCTTCGAGATCCGGCCTTTCGAGGATGAAAGGGTCTGGGTGCTGGTACCGCCCGAACATGAACTGGCCGCCAGCATGGAGCCACGTAAATCGGTCAGTTTCGACACGGTGGTCCCCCATGCCATCGTCGGTATTCATCATGCCGGTTCGCTCGACAGGCTGCTGAGCGAAGCGGCGAAGAAGCTGGGCCATCCGCTCAATGAAGCGCTGCGTGTCGAGAGCTTCCCGGCGCTGGTGCGGATGGTGGAGGCCGGATTCGGGATCGGCTTTCTGCGCTCGACAAGCCTGCATCTGCTGGCGGGCACGGATCTGGTCTGCGCGCCGCTATCGGAGCCCTGGGCGATGCGCAAATTGCTGGTGGCGCGGCGGAAGTCGAGCCCATTGTCGGCTGCCATGAAGAGTTTCGTTTCGTTGGCCGCCGAGACCTATCTCCCCTCCGTGTGACAAAAAATTTCCTGATAAAAAATATCAGGTTTGCTTTGACACTCCCCAAACTCGCCGATATTGAAGCGGACTAGCGCAGTCAAGTTTGCGCAGAGCCTTATCCATTTCAAATCGGAAGTACCGAGATGACCTTCAGCCGTACCGCCGCCGCGCTTCTTGCCGGTTTTGTTGCCCTCAGCACTCCCGTTGTGGCGCAGGAGTTCACCGTGACTCACGCCCAGGGCGAAACCACCCTGCCGGGCGTGCCGCAGAAAGTTGTCAGCTTCGACTTTGCTGCGATCGAAACTCTCGAGGCCATCGGCGTTGAGGTGGCCGGCCTGCCTGGTTCGAACCTGCCGGCGCATCTGGAAAAATATGCCAGCGACGACTATGCCAAGGTCGGCTCCCTGTTCGAGCCCGACTACGAAGCCCTGGCCGCTCTCGAGCCGGACCTGATCATCGTCGCAGGCCGCTCCTCCACGGCTTATCCGGAACTTGCCAATCTGGCGCCCACGGTCGACCTTTCCAATGAGTGGACGAACTTTTACGGCTCGATCAAGACCAATGCCGAAATCATTGGCGAGATCTTCGACAAGGAAGCCGAGGTTGCGGCGCTGATTGCCGAGACCGAAGCCAAGGTCGAGGCCAGCCGGGCTGCGGCGGCAGATGCCGGCAAGGGTCTGGTGGTCCTCACCAGCGGTGCCGAAGTGACCGCCTATGGTCCCGGATCGCGGTTCGGGTATATTCATGAAACCCTCGGCGTCACCCCGGTCATCGAAGACGTCGAAGCCGCCACCCACGGCGATTCCATTTCCTTCGAGTTTATCCTCGAAACCAATCCCGACCTGCTTTTCGTCATTGATCGCGATGCCGCCACAGGCCAAGGCGCTGCCGCTGCCATTCTTGACAATGAACTGGTTGGCGAGACCACTGCCTGGCAGAATGGCGATGTGGTCTATATCGATCCGGTCCGCGCCTACATCGTCAATGGCGGCCTGATCTCGTTCGGCATTATGGCCGACCAGGTCACCGAAGCGCTCAGCGACTAACCTGGCGAACTCAATGTCTTGCCCCTGCCCTGACGGGCGGGGGCTTTCGCGTCTGCAGGCACCGGCCCCATGCCCAAGCTTATCATTGGCGTTCTCGCCGTTCTTTTGCTGGCTATCGTCAGCCTGTTCATCGGTGTCAGCGACGTCACACCGATGAGCCTGTTTTCGTCATCGCCGGAAGACCGGCCGATGCAGGTGCTGCTGATCAGCCGCATTCCGCGCACACTGGCGCTGATCCTCTCCGGCTCCGCCCTGGCCGTCGCCGGGTTGCTCATGCAGATGCTGGCGCGCAACCGCTTCGTCGAGCCAGGCACTGCCGGGACGGTTGAAAGCGCCATCTTTGGCATCTTGCTCATCACCATCCTTTGGCCTGCCAGTCCGCTGCTCGCCAAAATGCTCGCCGCTACGGTCACGGCGCTGCTCGGAACCGCCCTGTTCATGCAGATCTTGCGCCGGATTCCCCTGCGCTCGACGCTGATGGTGCCCCTGGTGGGCATCATGCTGGGCGGCGTCATTGCCTCGGTCACGGACTTCTTTGCCTATCGCCTGGACCTCTTGCAGACCTTGGGCACCTGGCAACTTGGGGATTTCTCCGCCGTGTTGCGCGGCCGCTATGAATTGCTCTGGGTGGGCGCGCTGCTGGTAGGCATCGCATGGTATGCGGCCGACCGGTTTACGGTGGCCGGCCTGGGGCAGGATTTCACCACCAATCTGGGCCTGAACTACCGTCGCGTCCTCACGCTCGGGCTATCCATCGTCGCAATGGTCACCGCGACCGTTGTGGTTTCGGTTGGCACCATTCCGTTTCTTGGGCTGATCGTGCCCAATCTGGTCGCCATGGCCGTGGGCGACAATGCGCGGCGGGCCATTCCCTGGATCGTGCTGCTAGGCGCCGGCTTCGTGCTGATTTGCGACATCATCGGCCGCGTGATCCGCTTCCCCTACGAGATCCCCATCGGCACGGTCTTTGGGGTCATCGGTTCGGCGCTGTTCCTTTATCTGCTGTTGCGGAGGCGCCCTGCCGATGCCTGAACGATCCACTTCTCCAGGCCTGTCGCCACGGCAGGTGCTGATCATTCTGGCCGCGCTAGCCGCAGTGTCGATTACCGCGTTCATGGTGATCGGCGCCAAGGGCAGCTGGGGTTTCGTCCTGCCGTTCCGGGGGACCAAAGTCTGGGGCATCGCCATGGTAGGCGGTGCCATTGCCGTGGCGACCGTGCTGTTCCAGACCATAACAGCCAACCGCATCCTGACCCCGGGAATCATGGGCTATGATGCCCTGTTCCGGCTGGTCCGAACGGTGCAGATCTTCTTTTTGGGCGGCCTCTCCTACGCCACGCTCAACGCCCAACTGCAATTTGCCTTCGAGACCGTGCTCATGGTCGGGTTGTCGACCCTGCTGTTTCGCTGGCTGTTCAATCGTGCTGCCCGGGACCTGTATCTGCTGGTGCTGGTCGGTATCGTATTTGGCGTGCTGTTCCGCTCGCTCGCCGGGCTGATGCAGCGCCTGATCAATCCCAATGACTACGCCGTGTTGCAGGACGTCATGTTCGCTGGCTTCAACACCATCGACAAAGGCCTGCTGACGGTGTCAACGCTTGCCATTCTGGGCACCGGGGTCTGGGTGTGGCGATTGCTCCCGGCACTCGACGTGCTCAATCTGGGCCGGGACAATGCGATCAATCTTGGCGTGGCCTATCGCAGCGTGGTCTCCCAGGTCCTGGTCATCATCGCCATACTGGTGTCGGTCTCCACGGCGCTGGTCGGACCGGTGACCTTTTTCGGCCTGCTGGTTTCCAACCTTGCCTATATGCTCATCCGCAGTCACAAACACGCCCTGATCCTGCCCGCTGCAGTGCTGCTGGCCATCATCGCCCTGATTGGCGGCCAGGTCATCCTGGAGCGGGTATTCGGCTTTGACTCGGCGCTGGCCATCATCATTGAGTTCGTGGGCGGCGTCGTTTTCATTGCCATGCTGTTGAAAGGAAACCGCAAATGATCCGGACCCAGGCGGTCTCCCGCGCCTATGGCGACACGCTGGTGGTCGACAATGTCACGCTCGACATTCCGGCGTGCGGCGTCACCTCGATCATCGGGCCCAATGGAGCGGGTAAATCGACCCTCCTCTCCATGGTCAGCCGGCTGCTCGACATGAGCGCAGGGACAGTGACAGTAGATGGGCTCGATGTCACCAGCACGCCCAGCGACGTGCTGGCACGGCGGCTTTCCATCCTCAGGCAGGACAATCATATTTCGGCCCGCATCACGGTGCGCGACCTGATCGGATTTGGCCGTTACCCGCATTCGAAAGGGCGGCTGACCGCCGAGGACAGGAGCCACATCGACAAGGCGATTGACTATCTCGATCTCGGCGCGCTGTCCGACCGCTTTCTCGACGAGCTTTCGGGTGGCCAGAGGCAGCGGGCCTTTGTGGCCATGGTGCTGGCGCAGGACACCGATTATGTGCTGCTCGACGAGCCGCTCAACAATCTCGACATGAAGCATGCCATGGGCATGATGAAGCTGATGCGGCAGGCCGCGTCCGAACTGGGCAAGACCGTGGTGCTGGTGCTGCACGACATCAATTTCGCTTCCTGGTATTCGGACTATATCGTGGCCATGAAGGGGGGGAAGGTGGCCGCGCAGGGCCCGGCCCCCGAGATGATCCGGCCGGACGTGCTGTCCGAAATCTACGAGATGGACATCAAGGTGCACGAAATCGGCGGCCAGTTGATTTCGGTCTACTACGGCTAGCTGGCTGCCATATCGGGATAGGCCACGACGCAGCCCCTGCCCTGGGCCTTGGCGGCGTAGCAGGCCGCATCAGCCTCGCCCATGAAGCCCAATGGCGAAGCGGGCTGAGCACCCATGGTGGTCACCCCGGCGCTGGCGCCGATGGAATAGTCGCGGCCGGCCCAGGAGAAGGCCAATGCGCCGATGGCGCGCACGATTTTTTCGGCGACTGCCCGGCCGTGGGCGATGGGGCAGTCCTCTAGAATGATGGCAAATTCGTCGCCACCAATGCGGGCGGCCAGATCGTGACTCCGGCAAACGCCTCGGATGGTTTGCGCCACCTGCTTGAGCAGGGCGTCCCCGGCGGCGTGGCCGGCCGTATCATTGACCGGCTTGAAGCGATCCAGATCGAGATAGACCAAGCTATGCTGGCGCGGGCCATGCCGAGCACTGACGATTGCCGCTGACAGGCCGCGCTCAAAGCTGGCCCGGTTGGGCAGGCCGGTGAGGTCATCGTGAGAGGCCGAATGGGCCAGTTGGCGCTGCAGGGCCCGGCTTTGGGTGACATCCTGAAACACCAATACGGCACCGGTGAGCGATCCGGCGGCATCAAAAACCGGGGAGGCGGTGGCGCGGATATCGCGCCTGGGCCCGTCAAGCGCGCAGAGCACGCTGTCGTCATCAATGCGGATCTGGATCGCCTGTGCAAGGCAGGCCCGCACCAGACAGGGCAGTTTTTCTTCACCGCGCTCGCTGCGCAAATGGAAGACGTCGCTGACACTTTGGCCGACCGTTGTGGCGGCGTTGCTGCCGGTCAGCATTTCGGCAGCCGGATTCATGAAAATGATGCGGCCGTCCAGATCGGTGGAGATCATACCGTCGGCCACCGCCTCCAGCGTAATCCGCAGCCGTTCCTTTTCGGCGGCCAGTTCCTGTTCCATCTTCTTGATGCGGGTGATGTCGGTATCGGTGCCGATGGTTCGAGTGGGGTTACCCTCGGCATCCCATTCCACCGGGCGGCCACGGCTGAGGATCCAGATATAGTCGCCGTTGCGTGTCCGCTCGCGATATTCCAAAGCGTCGAAATCGCTGTCGCCCCGGTCCTGACGATGCACATTGGCCATGATCCGGGGGCGGTCGTCGGGATGCACGCGTTCGAGCCATTTTGCCTGATCGCCGTCCACCTCCTCATCGGCGGGAAAGCCGCGCATGAGGCGCCACATGCGCGAGTAGAACATGGTGTCGGTGCGGATATCGTGGTCCCAGACCCCCTGCCGGGCGCTTTCCAGCGCGAAGTTCCAGCGGCTTTCGGAGGCGGCCAGAGCTTCCTCGGCGCGCTTCTGTAGTTCGATGCTATTCATCTGAACCAGAATAAGAGGCGGCGTATCGCCATCAGCCGGCAAGATGGTGGCCCCGACCATGGCCCAGACGGGGTAGCCATCGGCGTGACGCAATTGGTGCTCACCACGGCTGACCGACACTTCGCCGCGCAGCAAGCGCTCGAAGTGGAGGCGCGTGATGGCTTTGGTTTCATCCGAAACCAAATCAGCAAACTGAAAAATATGGCCCGGCTCGGGCCGATGCCCCAACAAATCGCTGAAAGCGGGGTTGGCATAGACCACCATGCCGTCAAGGGTTGAGACCAGCATGCCCAATGGCGCGGCGTCGAGCAGACGCATGAAAGTCTGCGCCGAATGCAGGGCATCGGCGGCAAACACGTCCTGGGATTTCGCACTTGGTGTCACCATGCCGTCATATTCGGCGCGCGGACCTTAACAACTGGCTTCGCCGGCGACACATTTCATACCTTCGCCGAACTTATTCGAGCCGGGAGAGAATGAAATCCCGCTCCTCGGCCAGGCCGGCCCATTCGCCCGGATGGTCGGCGTCGAAGATCAGGGTGTAGGGACCGGCGTAGCCGGCTTCTTCGGCCACTTGCACACAAAGCCCATAATCGGCCTCATCCATCTTGCCGCCGTCGAAGCCAGCCTTGGCGTGGCACAATTGAGCGCGCGGAAAGATGGACTTGAGACCTTCATATTTGTCGGGCCCGTTCCAGTTGCCGAAATCGGCCAGAAGGCCGACCTCGCCCTCTAGGCGATCGAGCAGTTCGTGCACCGCTTCAGGGGTCGAGAGTAGATCGAACCAGTTTTCGGTGACGAGCCGCAGGGGCGAACCGGCATTGGCAGCCAGCAGCTCCTTGAAGCTGGCAACCGAGCGGGCCATGGTCTCTGCGGTTGGCTTTTGCTTGCCGGCGATGATACGGGCGTTCTCCGCGCCCAGCATATTGGCGACATCGACCCAGCCAGCAATCCAGCGTGTGTCGCGTGCGCCATGCTCATGATGCGTCATGTCGCCGGCATCGATCAGCAGGGTCTGCAGGGTCACACCCGAGACGTTGAGCTGGTCGCGCAATTCACCGAGATAGACCGGATCACGACTGCGCAGGTGGGAAGAGACGATCTCGAGCCGATGATAGCCGTGATTGGCCAAGACCGAAGGCAGGCCGAGCAGCGATTCCTCGCCTTCCCCATAGGTTTCCTGCATCTCGCCGACCGCGTCGGTGGTCAGATCATGCGGAAAAGTGGTGCCCAGCAGACGGTGCAGTGACCAGGTGGAAACGGCAATGCGGTTGGTCAGGTCGGCCAATTGGGATCTCCTCTTTTTGTCGCAAGAGTTTCATGGCCACGAATGCAGTGCAAGCGGAGGCTAACTCACCCTGCCCCGCGCCGCGACAGCCATGGTCTCAACCAGAACATCGCCTCGGATCAGGTGGACCTGGTCGAACAGATTGGTCACCGGGCAGCAGTGATTGGGGATGATGCGGACAAGGTCGCCGATTTTGGGTTTGCTGGCGCAGGCCGAAATGTCGAGCGTGCCGTGTTCCTCACTGAGCCCCACGATTTTGGCGTCGGGGAACTCCAGGACATGTCCGTGCCCGACAAGGCCGAGCAAGTCACTGGTCAGCGCCTTAGAGCCAGCGTCGATGATGGCGCGGGTTTCGGTGGGGCGGGAGACAACTGTTGCCAGAACGGTCAGGGCACAGTCGTCGAGGCTGGCAGCGCCGGCCGCGACCTGCGAGCGGTCCATATAAATATAGGTGCCGGGGCGGTATTCGGTCGCGACAATGGCCGCTTCATCCATGTGCCAGATGTCCGGGGTGCCGCCGGTGGTAATGGCGGGGAGATCGACGCCTGCGGCGGAAAAGACATTGCGTGAATCGGCGAGCCATTGCGCGGCTTCGCGGTATTTTCCGGCGGCCGGATAGGTCATCAGGCCGGCAAATTCGAGGCCCGGTGCGGCGATGATCTGGCGGGCGAGGTCCAATGCGGCGGCGGGTGATTGCACGCCGCAGCGGCCCATGCCGGTGTCGCATTCAACGAAGACGCCAAGGCGGTGTTCGGCATTGGTGAAGGCCTGCGCCAGCCCCGTGACGCAATCGGGGCTGTCCGCGACGACGCGAATGGTGACGCGGTCGTGCAAGGCCTTGAGGCGCTGGAGCTTGGCGGCGCCGATAATGTTGAAGGTCAGCAGCAGATCGGTGAGACCGGCATCGGCCATGACTTCGGCCTCGCCCAGTTTCTGTACGGTGATGCCCACTGCCCCCAGATCGACCTGCTTTTTGGCGAAGAATGGCAGTTTGTGGGTTTTGATATGCGGCCGTAGGGCAATGCCGGCTTTGTCGGCTGCGTCCTGCGCCTTTCTCAAATTGGACTCGGCCCGGTCAAGATCGATGAGCACAGCGGGAGTGTCGAGTTCAGAATAGTGGGTCATTGCGCCCTCAGGACTTCGTTGACAAAGCGCAGATTGCCGGCTGTGAGGCCAGCATCGACGGGGATGGTCACGCCGGTAATTCCCGAAGCGGCGTCAGATGCCAGGAACAGGGCGGCGTTGGCGACCTCCTGTGGAGACACCATGCGGCCCAGCGGATAATGCGGCAGCACCTTATCGAGTAACCCTGGATCGGCCTCCAGCCGGTGATCCCAGGCGGGCGTGCGGACGGAGCCGGGCGCCACGACATTGGCGCGCACACCCTCGCCACCGCGTTCGACGGCAATCGCCTTGGCATAGGCGATCAACCCCGCCTTGGCCGCCGAATAGGCCGGATTGCCGAAATGCTGGATGGCATTGACCGAAGAGATGAGAACCACATTGCCCGCGCCGCGCGCGGCCATGGCGTTGGTGATCGGGTCGACCAGGGCATAGGCGCCATTGAGATTGATGGCCATTTCGCTGGCCCAGACATCGTCGTCGAGATGACCGAGATGTTCGGCGCGCGTGAAGCCGGCATTGGCGATAACCGCGTCCACCGCGCCATGGGCGGCGATATCGGCCTCAACTGCGGCCCGGGTCGATGTGGCATCGGCCTGATCGAAGAGAATGCTGCGCGCAAGCGGCAGACCTTCGAGCATCGAAGCTTCGCGATCGGCACCGATGACTTGGGCGCCGGCCGCGTGGAAGGTTTCGACCAGGGTGCGACCAATGCCGCCACCGGCGCCTGAGATGAGAACGGCCTTGCCATCGAGACGGAAGGGGGACTGGGTCATTCATCGTTCCTCTTGGGGGATACCCTCACCTACCCTCCCCCCCTGATAGGGGGAGGGACATATCGCATTCGCGGCACATCCGGTTCAGTTCACCGGACGAACCCTCCCTCTCGGGGGTTAGGCCGTCACGGCCCCTTATAGGCGACGCAGTCGATCTCGACCTTGCAGTCGACCATCATCGTGGACTGCACGCAGGCGCGGGCGGGGGGATGTTCGCCGAAATAGGACTTGTAGACCGCGTTGAAGCTCCAGAAGTCGCGCGGATCATCGAGCCAGACACCGCACCGCACCACATGTTCGAGCCCGTAACCGGCCTCTTCGAGAATGGCGATGACGTTTTTGATGGTTAGATGGGTCTGTTCGATGATGCCGGTGCCGACAATCTCACCATCCTTCATGGCCACCTGGCCTGAGACATAAAGCCAGCCGTCAGCCTCGACGGCGCGGGCGAAGGGCAAGTTCTGCCCGCCGGCGCCGGATTTGTCTGCACCATAGCGTTTGATCGGCATGGGATGTCCTTTCTGTAGATTTTGAAATTCAATTTCTCTCGATAGCAGTTTTATAGCCACATTCAGCAGGAAGATGCGATAGGCAGGATAAAAAATGTAAATTTGTTACGTGAATCTCGCCCCCGCATGGTGTAGTTTGGCTGCGACACCGCTTCAGCATTGTTGCCTTTTTCATCGCACGAGCTTCCCTTGCGCCTTTTCACCGCAGCCCTGGCCACCGAGACCAATACCTTCTCCCCGATTGCCATCGACAAGCGTGCCTTCGAGGCCTCGCTGCATGCCAAGCCGGGCCAGCATCCATCGACCCCGACCCTGTGCACCGCGCCGATTACCGTTGGCCGCGAAGTCTGCGCGCGGGAAGGATGGACGCTGATCGAGGGGACGGCAAGCTGGGCGGATCCGGCCGGCCTTGTTGCCCAGGCGACCTACGAGGAATTGCGCGACGAAATCATCGGCCAGTTGCACGCCGCCATGCCGGTGGATGGCGTGGTGCTGGGGCTGCATGGCGCCATGGTGGCACAGGGCTATGACGACCCAGAGGGCGATCTGCTGGCGCGCATTCGCGCCATTGTGGGCCCCGATGTGCTGGTCTGTGCCGAGCTTGATCCGCATAGCCACCTGACCGCCAAGCGCGCGGCCGCAGCGGACTTTTTTGTCTATTTCAAAGAGTTCCCGCATACCGATTTCGTCGAGCGGGCCCGCGATCTGTGGGACCTCGCCGTGCGCGCGCTCAAGGGGGAAATCAAGCCGGTGATGAGCATTTTCGATTGCCGCATGATCGATGTGTTCCCGACCTCGAAACAACCCATGCGCGGCTTTGTCGACAATCTGATGGCGCTGGAAAAGTCTGAGCCGGGGCTGCTCTCGCTCTCGGTCGTGCATGGTTTCATGGCGGGCGATGTGCCCGAAATGGGCACCAAGCTGGTGGCAATCACCGACAACCGGCCCGAGCTGGGCGCGGCGCTGGCCGAAAAGCTGGGGCGCGCGCTTTATGACATGCGCGGCACCTTCATGGTCGCCCAGGTGGATGAAAAGACCGCCGTGGACGCTGCGCTAGCGGCGCCGAAGGGCCCGGTGGTGATTGCCGATGTGTGGGACAATCCGGGCGGCGGCACAGCGGGCGATGCAACAGTCATTCTGGCCGAGATGATTGCCCGTGGCGTTACCGATGTCGCCGTGGGCACGATCTGGGACCCGATTGCCGTGCAGATCTGTTTTGCGGCAGGCGAAGGCGCGGTCATTCCGCTGCGCTTCGGGGCCAAATCGGCGCCGTTCACCGGCCAGCCGATCGATGCGCACGTGCGTGTCGAGCGGTTGGTGCGCAATGCTGAGATGAAATTCGGCGATAGCTTTGCCCCGTTCGGCGATGCGGCATGGGTGCATTTCGACGGGATCGATGTGATCCTCAACTCCACCCGCGCCCAGAGTTTCGACCCCAGCCTGTTTGCGGCGCTGGGCATCGACCCAAAATCGCGAAAAATCCTGCTGATCAAGTCGACCAACCATTTTTACGACTCGTTCTCCAGGATCGCTACGGAGATCGTTTATTGCTCGGCCGGCAAGCCCTATCCCAACCGGCCGGCGGAGACGGACTACCGCAAGGCGCGCAAGGATATCTGGCCGATGATGGAAGATCCCTGGGCTTGAGCCTTTCGGCCAAGCACCCCTATTTGGCCTCCCCCTGAAGAAGGGGGAGGGACCGATCCAGTATGCTGCAATTTCGCGGTCAGACACCGCCCCGCTGCTCCCCCGCTTCAGGGGGAAGCCGGGTGGGGTAACTCTTACTCCGCAGACCAGTTTCCGTACATGATCGGCATCAGGCCGACCATGGACTTGAAGCGCTCCCAGCTCTTGCGCTCGGGCAGGGTCCAGCCGGCTTCGGCGATGGCGGAGATGCGGGGGAAGACCAGCCGGTCGAAGATGGCCCGGTCGGTCATGCTTTCGGACCAGATGCAGCTCTGGACGCCGATGAGGTGCTTCAGGCCCTCCTCGGAGAACCCCTCGCGGGCTTCGAATTCGTAGGTTTCCTGCGGGCCGGACCAGCCGGCCCAGCCGGCGCCCGGCTCAGCCCAGCTCACGCCATTGGCCATGTCGAGATAGTAACGCTGGCCGGGGGACACGACGATGTCGAAACCGCGTTCGGCCAGTTCGGCGTTGATCTCCACATTGCGCCAGCCGATGACATAGGACTTGTCCTTGGCTACGGCATCGCCATGGGCCGCCTCTTCCCAGCCGCCGGTGATGGCACCCTTTGAAGCGATGTAGTTGTGCACGCGCTTGATGAACTCGGCCTGCAGGATCGCGGTGGGCGACCCCTCGATTTCGTCGGCGCCATGATGATTGCCGAGGACGTTGAACTGAGCCTCGTGTTTTTTACGCATGGCGGGACCGGCCAGCTCTTCGATCATGTCGAGGGCCAGGGGCGAGCCGGACCAGGCGGCCAGCGGCACTTCGTCGGCGCCGAGATGGAAGACACCGGCGGGGAAGAGCTCCAGCACTTCGTCGATGACGGTTTCAACAAAGCGGTAGACCGGCTCGTGGGCGGGGTTCAGGCTGTTATTGGGGAAGCCCTGAACCGACTGGTATTCGCCCTTTTCATTGGGATCGCGCAGTTCGGGCAGCGCCTGGAGAGCGGCGTAGAAATGGCCCGGCATGTCGATTTCGGGGATGACATCGATGGCAAGATCATCGGCCAGGGCGACGATCTCGCGCACGGTCTGCTTGCTGTAATAGCCGCCCGTGGGCTGCGGACCAGAGCCGAGCAGCGGCGGAAGCGCCTTGCCATGGCCGCGCCAGGCGGCAATCTCGGTCAGGGCCGGATAGGCATCGATTTCGAGGCGCCAGGCCTCGTCCTCGGTCAGGTGCCAGTGGAACTTGTTCATCTTGTTCCAGGCCATGAGGCGGATAAGGCGGCTGACCTCGGCGGCCGTATAGAACTGGCGCGCCACATCGAGATGGCTGCCGCGGAAGGCAAATCCGGGTTCATCGGCGATGGTGCCTTGGGTGGGGAAGCTGAAGGTCGCCGGGTGCTGTTTGGCACCGCGCAGCATGTGGCCCAAGGTCACCAGGCCATAGAACATGCCCTGGCGCGTGGTTGCGGACACTGTGGCGCTGTTGTCGGCAAAGGCGATTTCATAGGCTTCGGCGCCGAGGCCGGACTCTTCCACGATATGGACCGGCATGCCGGCTTCGGATGCAGGGCGGACGATGGCTTCGACAGGGAACAGCTCGGCGGTGAGGTCGGCGAAGGCCGAGGCAGCACGGCTGGCCAGGTCGCCTTCGGGCTTGAGATCGAAGCCCGGAGGGGTGATGCGATTGCCGCTGGCCGCGACATGCTTGGGCCAGGGGATGATGGAGAACGGTGCGGGTGCCTTGGCCGGCACGGGAAACTTCATCGCGCCCTTGAGCAGCGGCGAGTTGTGACCCTTGCCTTGGGTCGGCGCGGTGGGGATAGCGACAATGTCACCGCCCTCAAGCACCAGATAGGCCGAATTGGCGCCGTCGCTCCAATGGCGCAGACCATAGGACAGGCCGCGGGCCGTGGATGTCCAGGTGGCGCCGGGCTCGAGCACATAGCCATCGGGCGGGGCGATCATGGTGTGGTTGGAGAGGCGCTTTAGAAGCTTGCCGTTTTCCAGGGTGGCCTGCGGGTCGATACGGGCGGGACCGGAAAAGCCGAGCTGGAAATTGCTGATCGGCGTATCGCCATTATTGGTGAGCTCGATGCCGTAGCCCAGCGGTTCGCTGTCGGTGGCAGGAGACCAGGTGGTGACGAGGGAAAAAGACATAAAGGGGTCCAGTATTGTGTCGTGGTGGTCGAGTTCCCCTGAAGGAGGGGGAGGGATTGATCGAGTGCTGGGCGGGATTGCCGGCGCCAACACCAGGACCGTCCCTCCCCCTTACAGGGGGAGGCTAGTGGGGGTGGCTTGCGTTGGTGCGCGGGGAAGCATCAATCCCCCAGCGGCTGGGCGTCGTCGCCGTCGCGATTGACGACAAGTTGATGTTTGATGCGGCGCATGCTGGCGATCGCGGTGGGGCCGAGGCGCGCAGCAATGGTCTGGGAGAGAATGTCGAGCGTGGCCAGGAAGGCATAGCGGCCTGGGGTGGGGCGCAGAATGTCCTGATTTTCGCGCCAGTGCACGGGCAGCAAGATGTCCGCCTGCTCGGCCATGAGCGAGCCGGGCCGGGAGACAACAACTCGGGTGAGGCCATATTCGCCGGCGACCGACAATGCCTTGACCAGAGGAACATTGTTGCCGGAAAGCGAATAGGCAATGACCACAGCGCCAGACGGGGCGGAGGCGGCGCGCATCATCTGCACCTGATGGTCGATCGAGGCGGCGACCTTGAGGCCGAGCCGGAACAGGCGGGCCTCGGTTTCCACCGCCATCATCGAAGAGGCGCCACCCGAGCCGAAGCTGAGAATGAAATTGGATTTGACGATGGATTCGGCGGCCCGCTCAATGGCGTCGAAATCGAGCGTATCGAAGGTGTCGTAGATGGTGGACTGAATGCCGTTGACGATGCCCTGCGCAATCTCATGCACGCTCAACGGACCCGATGTCGGGGCAAAATAGCGCTGGCCGACAAAGCGCGACTGGGCCAGCCGCACCTTGAAATCAGCGTAGCTATCGCAGCCGAGCCGTCGGCAGAAGCGGGTGACGGTGGGCGGGGACACATCGGCCTCAGCGGCCAGATCGACGATGCTCATTTTCAGCACGCTGTCGACATCGGCGAGGACGATTTCGGTCAGGGCCCGCTCGGAGCGCGTGAATGCGTCCTTCTCGGTCTGCAGCAGCCCCACTATGTCCAGCATCACGCGCCCCCTTTGCCGGCCGATACCCCTTAGTAGACAGCCAGCCCTTTAGCGTCGAACAGGTGGGCTTGCGCAATGTCGAACCCGACGGCCATGGGCTTGCCATCGTCCAGATCGGGATTGCCCTCGAACAGGCCGATGAAGTTCTCGCCCCCCGGCAGGGTGGCATAGCCGATGGTGTGGATGCCCAGATGCTCGACGATATTGGGGACGGTTTCGATGACAAATTCGCCGCTGCCCAAGGTCAGGTGCTCGGGGCGAATGCCCAGGGTCACGTCCTGCCCGGCTACTTCAGTGCTGGTGCGCGGCAGCTCGATGGTGCCCAGCTTGCCCAGATCGACGGTGACGGTGGTGCCATTGGCGGCGCGCACCCGGCCATTGATGAAGTTCATCTTGGGTGAGCCGATAAAGCCGGCGACAAACAGGTTGTCGGGCTTGTGGTAGAGCTCGAGCGGCGAGCCGATCTGCGCAATTTCACCGGCATTGAGCACCACGATCTTGTCGGCCATGGTCATGGCTT
>JBGTUK010000015.1:0-23160 GCA_041939225.1 Devosia sp. | reverse complement strand
TTTGCCTTTTTCTCCGCTCTGCCGCGGTTCCCAATTTCGCCTGGCTCGAGACCAGGGGCAACGAAGGGGACCTATATAGCGGCGATCAGCAGGACAGTCCTTTCATCAATAAGCCGGCGCTGGAGGGCGTGACCTATCCGGTGCCAGATACGCCCGGGCTTGGCATCGAGGTGGATGAATCCCGGCTCGCTTCGGAGAGCTTCCGCTTCTGGGAGGCGCCCCATCTGCGCCGAACCGATGGTTCGGTGACTAACTGGTGAGGGCGCGGTGACCGCTTATGCCTTGAACTGGAGTCATGGTGAGGCGGTCGTCTTAAGCACGGCCGCGGTTCTCGCTGACTGTCGGTTCGACCTGTCCAATGGTGCATTTCGACCATTCGCGCGGGCACCTTGGATGGGAACGGTCACCGATCCGGCAATTATCGGTCACCTGCGCGAACTGGGTGGCGACTTCGTCTGCGTGCCGTTTGGTTCTGGCCCGGCAAGCCCCATCGGTCCGCCGGAGTGGGCAAAACTAATCGTCGATCCCCCGTGTCAACCAATTCACGGACCTGCTGGCGACGCCGAGTGGTCGCTAATTGAACAAACTCCCTCGAGCATCACACTGGGGCTCGACTATCCCGGCGGCTCAATCGTCGAACGCCTCGAGCGGACGGTGCGCGGCGTCGATGGCGAGCCGACCCTCGAGTCCAAACTCACGATCGTTCCGCGGGCCAGTGGCAAGCTCTCTGTTGGCCTGCATCCGATCCTACGCCTCCCCGAGGCCCCGGGCAGGCTGCGTCTCAGCGCCGAGTTCGAGTTCGGGTTGGTCCACCCGAGGCATGTGCGGACCGGCGAGGCCATGGAATTCGCGCGCCTGGACGCAGTACCCATGGGCGACAAGATGATCGATCTGAGCCATGTGCCGGTCGGCCTGCCAAATGTCAGCGTCCAGCTCTGCCGCATGCAAGGTCCCCTGCGCGCGGCATTTCTCGACGATGGTGCGGGCATTGAGCTCGATTGGACGCGAGACATCCTTCCGTCACTGCAAATCTGGTGCACGGATCGCGGTATCGACGGAGCACCATGGCATGGAGCCTACCGCGGCATCGGTGTGGAGCCGATCGCCTCAGCCTTCGATCTTGGTACCGCGCTTTCAAGCCGTACGAACCCGATCAGCCGGGCCGGTGTAGAGACGACCGTTTCACTTGAGGCGGGCACGCCGGTCGAAATCGAACATAGGGTCCGTGCCAGGCTTCTGAACGGGGAGGGCGACTTCTAGCTTACTGCCATCTTTTTTGGTCTGTAATTGCAAGTTGGCAACTTCTTGCAGAGAAATGTTATGACCTTCATTGGCAATAAAGCATCGATAAATATTGTGTTGCGTGACGCATAGTATTGAAGCAGTATTGTGAGGTGTGCCCTGAAAACTCCGGCGGAGCTCGGGGATGTGGCGCAAGGAGGAGCAGCAAGCCAGGTTTGAGGAGACCTGCTTGCGAGCCCGACAGTGGGAATGCCGGCTTGAGCCGGATGTGGAGTGCAGGGCGCAGAACGCTGCAAGGCCGCTAGGTCGCCGCGAAGGTCGCTGCCTGCCAACAAGGGAGAGAGCTGACCAATGGTCAAGAGTACAGCAATTGTCGCAGCGGCGGTGTCGTTGGGCCTCGTAATGGCTCCGATAAGCGGCCATGCACAAACCGGCGCGCCGCCGCCGACTGAAATCGTTCCGGATTCCTTGGCCGAAGTCCCCCGCAACCAGACACTGAATCTGGCCTGGGGTGTTTCGGCGTCGTCCTCGATCGGCACCACCAATCCGTGGGTGCTACCCGGCTATACCCACCAGGAAGGCAACAACCTTCTGTTTGAACCGCTGATGTATTTCGGCATCTACAAGAACGAGTACATTCCATGGCTGGCCGACAGCATGGACTATACCAATGACGATTTCACCGCCCTTGAGATCAAGCTCAATCCCATGGCCAAATGGTCCGACGGCGAGCCTGTGACAGCCGATGACGTTGTCTATACATTCGAAGGCCAGCGCCAGTACGAGACGCTGCCCTATCACACGCATTTCTCCGACCTAGTCGACGCCATTACCAAGGTGGATGAACTGACGGTCGAGGTTACGTTCAAACAGCCGGCGCCGCGCTTCAAATTTGAGGTGCTGACCGAGAAATTCGATACGGGCATTCCAATTGTGCCCGAGCACTACCTGTCCCAGCACGAAGACCCGACAAAGGTTCCCGGCCTCACCGATATTCCGCATTCGGGGCCCTATAACATCGTGGCTTGGAACACCAACCAGAAAATTCTCGATTTGCGTGACGACTGGTGGGCTGTCGAGGCCGGGCGCGTCGACACGCCTGAGGTTCAGCGCGTTGTCATTGTGAACATCCTCAACCAGCCGATCGACACTGTGGCCCAGCGCCTCGTCAACAACGAGTTCGACTCCTCAGTCGACATGCGAGCGCAGATCATCGGCAATATTCTGCAGCAGAACCCGGACATCCAGTCCTGGACTGGAACCGAGTCGCCATATGGGTACCTGGACTGGTGGCCAAACTCACTGTGGATGAACACCCAACTAGAGCCCTATAGCGATCCTCGGGTGCGTAAGGCGATCAGCCTGGCCGTCAATCGCGATCTGATAAACGAGATCCTCTATGAGGGTGCCGAGATTGCCACCATCTACCCCTTCCCACTCTATCCCAACCTGCAGGCATTCGCCGACTCGCCGGAGGTGAAGGCACAGGAGGAGCAGTACAATCCCTGGACCTATGATCTGGAGCAGAGTGCTGCCCTGATGGAAGAGGCGGGTTTCACCCGGGGTGGGGATGACCTCTGGATGAAAGATGGCGAAACCCTCGATGCAACCATCCAGGCCTTTGAAAACATCCATGGTGACATCGCACCAATTCTCGCCGAGATGCTGCGTCAGGGCGGGTTCGATTCCAATGTGAACTTCGGCACCGATGCGTACCAGAACATGGTGGACGGCAAGGCTGGTCTCTACCTGTTCGGGCATGGGGCCAGTCTGTTCGACCCGTACGAAGCCCTGAACCTGTTCCATGGCAAGTACTCGAGCACGATCGGCTCCGCGGCGGGCAACAACAGGTTCTCGCGTTACTCAAATGCTGAGTTCGATGCGATCCTTGACGAGATTGCGCCGCTCGACTCCCAGGATCCGGCCTTCATTGCCGGCGCTGCTGAGGCACTGGGCATCTACTGGCGCGATACCATCGACGTACCGGTCATCCAGTGGCTGCACCGTATTCCGTATAACAACCACTACTGGACCAACTGGCCCAGCGCCGAAAATGTGGGCATGGGCACCAATGGCGCCTTCTGGGCTCACACTGGGATGCTGGTCATTGCCGGCCTCCAGGCTTCCGGCAACTAATCTCGTCACCAGGGTGCGCGGCTTACCGCGCACCCTCCACCCTGTAGATCGGGAAGTGGTTCAGTGAACATTCGTATCGTCGCCAAGCGACTGTTTTTCTTCGTCCTGGTGGTGTGGGCCGCCTCGACTATCGTCTTCTTCATACCGCGCCTGTCGCCGCGCAACGCCATTCGCGAAAGATTTGGCGAACTGGCACGTACCGGTGGCTTCGCGCCGGGTGATATCGAGAAGCTGGTTGCCTCAATGCAGCAGCAGTTTGGCCTCGATAAGCCTATTTTCGAACAGTACTGGCAGTATCTTGGCAATATCCTGCGCATGGACTTCGGCTACTCGCTGAGCCGCTATCCGATGACTGTGACCGACGTTATCGCGCAGTCCCTCCCGTGGACGATTGGCCTGCTGTTGATCACCACGGTGCTCAGCTTTGTCATTGGCACGCTGATGGGCGCGGTTGCTGCCTGGCCCCGGGCGCCGCGTTGGCTGCGCACGACGGCTACACCGTTCATTCTGCTCACCGGTGTTCCACCGGTCATCATGGGCATTCTGCTGCTCTTTTTCATCGGCTTTCGCCTCAATTGGCTACCTCTGGGCGGCGCCTATTCGGTTGGCCTGGTGCCAAACTGGTCCTGGCCATTCTTCCTCGACCTCATGGAACACCAGATCTTGCCCGCGCTTTCGCTCATTCTCGGTTCCGTGGGCGCTTGGGTCCTGTCCATGCGCGGCATGGGCGTGACGATTCAGGGCGAGGACTATGTGAACTTCGCCGAGCACAAAGGCCTTGGGGGCGGTCGCATCTTCCGAGACTATTATCTGCGCAACGCATTGCTGCCGCAGGTGACCGGCCTGGCTCTGGCGCTGGGCACGGTGGTGACCTCCGCGGTTGTGGTCGAGGGCCTATTCGGGCTGCCGGGCATCGGCACCGCTCTTAACCTAGCCATCCGCGCCAATGACTTCCCGGTGATCTACGGCATCGTCCTGTTCATCACTATCGCCATTGCACTGCTCATGACGCTGCTCGAGTTCGTTTATCCAATGCTCGACCCGCGCATTCGCAATAACTAGGAGGCCGCCATGACGCTCGCACAGACGGCGCTGGGGCAGGACGCCATGCGGATCGAGCAGCCGTCGCGCTTGACGCTGACGCTGCGCTATATCCGCCGCAACAAAGGGCTTGCCATCGGCCTCGCCATACTCATCGCCCTGGCGCTTTTCACCATTATCGGCCTTTTGGTCATTGATCCGAAAAAGGCCTATCCGCTTTCGGCTGCCATCAAGCAGCCGCCAAGCCTCAAATATCCGTTCGGCACCGACTTTTTCGGGCGCGACTTGCTGGCGGCCATGATCGTGGGCACCTGGCAGACCGCATTTATTGGCCTTCTGGCCGGCGGGATTGGCACCTTGGTCGGCGTGGTTCTGGGGTTCATCGCTGCCTACTTCGGCGGATGGATCGACAGCACCATTCGAATTATCTGTCAGATCCTGACCCCTATTCCCGTACTGCTTATTCAGGTTGTGGTGGCCGGATCGCTCGACAAGCGTGATGTGACCATCGTCACAATGGCAATGATCGTGGCCATGCTGGCCTGGATGGGGCCAACGTTGGTCATCCGAGCACAGGTCCTGACGATGAAGGAACGGCAGTTCGTTGCCGTGGCCAAGCTCTCAGGCGTGTCGGACATGGGCATTATCTTCAAGGAGATACTGCCCAATCTGCTGCCCTTTATTGCCGCGGCCTTTGTGGGGCAGGTGTTCGGCGCCGTGTTCGCCTCCTTCTACCTGGCCGTGCTGGGTCTAGGGCCGCTGCGTGAGCCGCTTCTCGGCAACATCATCTGGGCTGCACAAAGCCAAGGGGCCTTCTTCAATGGTTGGTGGTGGTGGCCGCTCGAACCGTCCTTCGCGATGATCCTCATTCTGGGCGCACTGGCCCTGGTCAATATGGGTCTGGATGAACTGGCCAATCCGCGCGTGCGGCGGACGGAGTAGGGCAATGCAACAACTGACGGCAAACATGATCGATCAATACAATACTGGGTCCGCCGGCCTTGCATTGGCTGAACCTGTACTGCGCGTGCGCAATCTCGAGGTAACCTACTACACCGATCTGGGCCGAGCTAAGGCGCTGGACGATGTCAGCTTCACCCTCGAAGCCGGCCAGAAGCTTGGCATGGTCGGGGAGTCCGGTTCGGGAAAAAGCACTTTGGCGCTGGCCATGATGCGGATGATCAAGCCGCCTGGCCGTATCGAGGGCGGACAGGTTCACGTCGGCGACACCGAACTGATGAGCCTGAATGAGGCCGGTATGCGCGGCGCGCGCCTGAACAAGATTGCCTATATCCCCCAGGGCGCGATGAACTCTCTCAATCCGGTCATCAAGATCGGGGCACAGATGGTTGACGCGATCAAGGCGCACCTGCCCAGCGCATCCCGCAAGGAGATTAATGACCGGTGCGTACACGCACTGCAGTCGGTCGATCTGGATCCGGGTGTTTTCCACATGTACGCCCATGAGTTGTCGGGCGGGATGAAACAGCGCGTCTGTATCGCCATCGGCATTCTACTCCAACCCAGTGTCATCATCGCCGACGAACCGACAAGCGCGCTTGATGTGGTGACCCAACGCCAGGTGATGGAAACGATCGACCGCGTGCAGGATCAGATCGGTGCCGCGGTCATTCTGATTGGGCATGACATGGGGCTGATGGCGCAGTTCGTCGATAAGGTCGCTGTGATGTATGCGGGGCGTCTGGTCGAAGTCTCGACCGTGCGCGAGATCTTCACCGATCCCAAGCATCCTTATTCGCGAGCCTTGATCTCCAGCCTGCCCAATCTGAACAACAAGGGTGTCTTTCAGGGAATTCCTGGCCTCGCTCCGTCGCTACTGCGGCTGCCCAGCGGCTGCGCCTTTCATCCCAGATGCCCTTTCGTAATGGATCGCTGCAAGGCCGATCGCCCCGATGTGCTGACGCTCGATCATGCTCGCCGCGTCGCCTGTCACCTATTCGATGCCGAGGCCAGACATGACCAATCTGCTTGAACTGCGTAATGTATCAAAGGTCTACACCCGCGGCCTGACGCATTCCCATCCAACCATTGCATTGCGCGAGACCTCGCTCACGCTGAAGGATGATGAACCCACCATTCTCACGGTAGCCGGCGAGAGCGGCAGCGGCAAAACTACGTTGGCCATGCTGTTGCTCGGGTTTATCGATCCGACGATGGGCGAGATTCTTTACAAGGGCCGTAACATCAGAAGCCTGACAGGCTCCGAGCGCATGGCCTATCGCCGCGAGGTTCAAGCGGTGTTCCAGGACCCGTTCGCGGTCTTCAATCCCTTCTATACCGTGGATCATCTGCTCACAGTGCCCATCCGTCGCTTCAAGCTGGCCAAGAGCAAGGCAGAAGCTCGCGATCGCATGGAAGAAGCGCTCACCGCCGTGGGCCTACGTCCGGAAGACGTTTTGGGACGCTTTCCGCACCAGCTCTCGGGTGGCCAGAGGCAGCGCATCAATGTTGCACGAGCGCTGCTGCTCCGGCCGCGCCTGCTGATCGCGGACGAGCCAGTCTCGATGGTCGATGCCTCACTGCGCGCCAATATTCTGGAAACGCTGCGCAATCTTCAGCGCGATTACGGCGTATCGATCATCTACATCACGCACGACCTGACCACCGCCTACCACATCGCCAAGTCGATCATCGTCCTCTATCGCGGCGGCGTGATGGAAGCGGGCGATGTTGATGCCGTGATCAAGTCCCCGCAGCATCCCTATACGCAATTGCTGGTTGATTCGATTCCATGGCCAAATCTGGACCAGCGTTGGGGCGAACATGCCATCATCGCGCGCGAAGGGACACGCCATGACCCCGGTGCCTGCCCCTTCATGCCGCGCTGCCCGAAGGCCATGGATGTTTGCCGCACCCGACCGCCCCTGTTCCAGATTACACCGCATCAGGCGGCCGCCTGCTATCTCCACGACAAGCTACCGGCCGTGGACTCCGAGCGCCTGTCCGAACTGCTCCCGGCCTGAGTATGTCTATGGAAATCGCTGAATTCATCAGTCCAACACCCTCGCCCGTCTGGAAACTCGCCCTGCAGGCCGGCGTAAATCTGGCCGTTGGCGGTCTGCCATTTGACAGTCTACAGCCGGGCGAGCGCGTGGGCGATCTCGCGCCGCTCACGCGCATGAAACAGACTTATGAAGCCGCCGGGTTTGACATCAGGGTCATCGAAGCCCGGCCTCCGCTGAACAAGGCCAAGCGCGGGCAGGATGGTCGCGACGACGAGATCGACGTGGTCTGCAACTTGCTTGAAAGTATGGGCAAGTTGGGCATTCCCGTTTGGTGTTACGAGTGGATGACAGACTTCAACTGGGTTCGGACCACTCTGGACAAGCCGTCCCGCGGCGGCTCGGTGGTGACCAGTTTCGATGCCAATGATGTTCCGGAGCACCTGACGGACCAGCCGCCGATCAGCGAAGAGGCTCTATGGGAAAACCTCGACTACTTTCTCAGACGCGTCCTGCCCGTCGCCGAGAAGGCCAATGTGAAACTTTCCATGCATCCCGACGATCCTCCAATCACGCCCATTCGAGGGGTCAGTCGCATCATGCGCACGGTCGAGAATTACCAGCGGCTTCTCGACATGGTTCCCAGTCCAATGAACACGATCACCATGTGCCAGGGCAATTTCACCCTGATGGCCGACGATTTGCCCGCCACCATCCGGACGTTTGGCGACAAGATCTCGTTCGTCCATTTTCGAGATGTGCGCGGCGTGCCGACCCAATTCGAGGAAACCTGGCACGACGACGGCAAGACCGACATGCTTGCTTGCATGCGGGCCTATCGCGATATCGGTTTCAAGGGCGTGCTGCGGCCCGATCACGTGCCCACCGTCGAAGGGGACAGCAATTCCAATGCTGGCTATTCCGCCTTCGGCCGACTTTATGCCATCGGCTACATTCGTGGCCTGCAGCAAGCTGTTTATGCAGAGTAGGGCTGATACATGAAAATTGCAGTGACCGGAGCCAGTGGTGGCGTTGGACGCGCCATAGTACACTTGGCCGAGCAGCGTGGTCATCAGGTCGTCGGCATTGACCGCGTTGCGCACCCGGAGGTGGCAGCGCAAGGCAGCCGCCGTTTTGTTCTGGCCGAAATGGATCAATTCGAGGTGCTGGTTGACGCCTTTGCCGAGTGTGACGCCCTGATACACATGGCCGCCATACCGTCGCCCAACCGCCACCCAGACCATGTCGTGCATAACAACAACGTGGTGGGCAGCTACAACGCCCTGCAGGCCGCCGCCGATAACGGGATCAGACGCATCTGCCAGGCCTCCAGCGTCAACGCAATCGGGCATGCTTATAGCAGTGCGCCCCGCTATGATTATTTCCCTATCGACGAGCAGCACCCGAACTACAGCGAAGATCCTTACAGCCTGTCAAAGTGGATCTGTGAGCAACAGGCGGATGCCTTTGTCCGCAGGTATCCGGACATGGTAATTGCCAGCATGCGCTTTCATTATGTCTGCGACGACAAGCAGGGCGCGATCAAAGTCTACGGACCCGAGTATCCGGTTGCCAAACATCTGTGGGCCTATACCAGGCGCGATGCGGCCGCCGATGCCTGTCTGCTGAGCCTTGAGGCACCGTTCGATGGGCATGAGACATTCTACATCGTGGCTCCCGATACAACGTCTGAAATACCCAGCCGGGACCTTGCCACCAAACACCTGCCAGACGTGCCACTTCGAAACGGCTGGAACGCGCATCGCAGCTTCTTTGACTCCAGCAAGGCCGAGCGCATGCTTGGCTGGCAACACGGCCATGTCGAGGCTGGGCGATTGTAACGGCAGGGGCAACGCAGCCAGGGGACACCATGTATAAGCAAATGTCGGCCAGTAGCCACCTGCTTGCGCCCAGGGAGATTGCCGTTGGGGCCGTGCCAGAGGATGAGCGCGTCTGGGTGCCGCAGGCCGAAGGGGTCTGGTTCCGCCCGCTGATGCTCAACACGCTCCAGGGGCAATGGTGCAATCTATTGCGGGTACGCCGGTCTGGCGTGTTGTCGCGGCATCTGCACCCCAATCCGGTGCACGGCTACGTTATTCGTGGGAAGTGGTACTATCTGGAACACGACTGGGTCGCTGAGACCGGCTCCTATGTGTTCGAGCCGCCGGGCGAGATACACACCTTGATGGTCCCCGAAGACTGTGCGGAGATGATCACCTTTTTCAATATCACCGGCTCGATGGTCTATCTCGATCAGGACAATAGACATGTCGGCTATGAGGACGTTTTCACCAAGATCGACATGTGTCGCGCACATTACGAGCAGATTGGCCTGGGTAAGGACTATGTCGACCAGTTCATCCGGTGACGATCTGGCGATGGTGCCCGACTTTGGCTGGGCGCGCCCTTGGTTCGCCGGCAAGCGGGTTCTGATCACGGGCGGCACATCAGGCATAGGGGCCGGTATTGCTCGCGCCTTTGCGGCGGCCGGCGCGCGTGTCGTGGCGACGGGTGTATCGCCAACGGAGATCGAGGCAATCGAGACCGATGCGGCCTTTGCCGAGGCGGAATTCTGCGTGCTCGATGTGCGCGATGCGGCCAGCGTCACGACATTTCTGGCCCAGCAGGTCGGCCTTGATGTCCTGGTCAACTGTGCAGGGATCATCCGGCGAGGTGAAGAATTAGAGCCCGAAGTTTTCGACCAGGTCGTTGATATCAATCTCAACGGCACGATGCGCCTCTGCGCTGCGGCTCGTCCATTGCTCAGGGCCGGGGGACAGGGCGCCATCCTCAATCTCGCGTCAATGCTGTCATTTTTTGGCGGCGGATTGGTCCCCGCTTATTCAGCCAGCAAGGGCGGCATCGCCCAGCTCACGAAGTCTCTTGCGATCGCCTATGCCTCCGACAGCATCCGCGTGAATGCTGTGGCGCCCGGCTGGATTGAGACACCTCTGACCGCGGCGCTGCGCTCCGATCCGGAGAGGAGCGAGGCCATCTTGTCGCGCACGCCCCTGGGACGGTGGGGAACACCGGAGGATGTTGCTGGAGCTGCGCTGTTTTTGTGCTCCCCTGCCGCCACCTTCATCACAGGGGCGGTACTTACGGTGGACGGCGGCTATGCGGTTGCGTAGGCGCGACAGTCGCGCAGGCTGAGCTAAAATTGGCCGCCGTCCAGGCCGCTGAAACGTGACAGCTCGTCAGTGTGGGCGACGACTGATAGCTGCCCCTTCACTTCTGTCGACATTCAGGCTCGCATAAGCCGAGTTCTGCCGCTGCTTCAGCGCCAGCTTGTTGCAGCCGCCAAAGTCTGCTCCACACTCGGGAGTTCAGGGTGCCAGTGCTTCTCCCATTCCAGGCTGATTGCAGGCGCGCTCGTCCGCTCATGCGTTGTTCGCGCGGCGGTGCCACATATGCGTGAGGGCGGGTCAATCGTGACCATGGCTTCCCAGGCGGGGCGGGACGGAGCAGGGCCGGACGCTATCGCCTATGGTGCAGCCAAGGGCGCCATCATGACCATGACGCGCGGCCTTGCCAAGGAACTGGCTCCGGCCATCCGCGTCAATTCCGTCTGCCCGGGCATGATCAACACAGACTTCCACAACATCTTCACCGCGCCCAAAGTGCGTGAAAAGGTGGCCGCCGCCACCCCGCTCAAGCGCGAGGGCCAGTCCATGGAAGTTGCCAATCTCGTAGCCTTCCTCGCCTCCGACGAGGCAGCCTTCCTGACTGGTGTCTGCTACGACATCAATGGCGGAATAGTGTTTTCGTGACGTGACCGGGGCCGCTTCCGAGCGGCCCCGAGCTGGCTTGTATCCGGAATCCGGGCGAAGCCAATCGGCCGAGGTGAGATGGCGACCAGCAGGTGATCCTCATAGCCGACGAGGTAATGGAAGCGCTCAACTGAACACCGGCATGTACAGACCTTCCGGATGAAGGCTGAATATGGTAGCGACCTCGAACAATTGACCTTCGACAATCGGGTCAACCTGGCTCATTCAAGAGCCGTTTGGGTTCTCCAGAAAAGCTTTGGTCCCCACCTCGTCTTCGTCCAACCCCTCGATGGGCTTTAGCCGGCCGGGTAGGGGCAGGTCGCCATCCTGCCAGGCCTGCGGCACGGCAGGATGCACATAGCATTGGCGGCAGACAGTCCGGGTATTGCCCAGCCGTTCGGCAACCTGATCAATGACACTGTTGATAGCTCGTGCTGTGGCGGATTTGGTCTCCGGCAGGTCCAGCGTTGAAAACAGACCGAACGCCCTGACGGTGGCCGCCCAGGTACGAAAATGCTTGGAGGTAAAATCGGACCCGGCAAACGCCGCGATATAGTCGTTCACATCGCGCGAGGTGATCGCGCAAAGCCCCTCTTCACTTTCATACTGGAACAGGTGTTGGCCCGGCATATCCTGCAGCGAGCGAACCACATTGGCGATGCGCCGGTCAGCAAGTTGCAGACGCCACTGCTTTCCGGATTTGCCTTTGAAATGGAAATGCAGTGTCGAACCGGTGATGTCGATGTGCCGGTGCCTGAGTGTCGTCAGTCCGAAGCTCTGGTTGTCGCGCGCATAGGCCGGGTTGCCCACGCGGATCAAGCTGTTGTCGAGGAGCCAAACCACTGATGCTGTCACGCGCTCGTAGGTAAAGCTGCGGCGGCGCAGATCGGATTGGACCTGCTGGCGAAGGGCCGGCAAAACCTCGGAAAAAGCCGCCAGTGTGTCGAATTTGCTGGCATTTCGATGCTCAGTCCAGGCGACATGATAGCGGTATTGCTTGCGCCCCCTCTCGTCGCGGCCAGTGGCCTGGATATGCCCGTAGCCATCCTTGCATATCCAAACATCGTTCCAGGCGGGGGGTATGGCGAGGGCCCTGATGCGCACCAGCTCTGCAGCTCGGGGGTGCCTGCCGTTGTCGTCGACATAGGAAAAGCCACGCCCGCGTCTCTGCCGACGCCAGCCCGGCATCTCATCGGAAGAATAGACAAGTTTGAGCTCGGGGCCGGCTTCGTCTGCGCGCATGCGGTCCAGAACGATCCTCGCCGATTGCATAGCCCATCACCTCATTCCCGCTGGAAATGTTCGGGCTCGTTAATCGTTCCAAGGGAACCGCCCGGAACGGGGAAGAGTGTCCGGCGTTGAGTTGGCACAACGCCAATATCTGGAAACGCCATGCCTGCTTCGCGTCCAATCTGGAAAGGCCAGCTTCGTCTGTCGCTGGTCGCCATCCCCGTGGAATTGTTCAGCGCCGCCCGTTCCGGGGCCCGGCCCAGCTTCCGGCAGATACACGAACCTACCGGCAAGCCCATCCACTACGAGAAAGTCGTGGCGGGCGTTGGGCCAGTTGACAAGGACGAGATCATCCGGGGCTTTGAATATGAGAAGGGCGACTACGTTCTGCTCACCAACGACGAGATCGACGCAGTCAAACTCGAAACCCGCAAGACGCTGGAACTGACCCAGTTCGTGGGCGCTTGCGAGATCGATCCGATCTATTTCGACAAATCCTATTTCGTGGTGCCCACAGACGAACTGGCCGAGGACGCGTTCCGGGTCATCCGCGATGCCCTGCGCCAGACCGAAAAGGTCGGCCTGGGCCAGCTCTCCATGCGCGGCAAGGAATATCTGGCAGCCATTAAGCCTTCCGGGACAGGGCTGATGCTGGAGACACTTCACTATGAGGAAGAGATCCGCAAGACCGATTCCTTTTTCTCGCAGATTTCCGGCAAGAAGGCCGAGGCGGACCTGCTGGAGGTCGCCACCGCGTTGATCGAAAAAAAGACCGCTCCCTTCGATGCCGGCGCCTTCAAGGATCACTACCAGGGCGCCCTGCGGGATCTGATTAAGCGGAAGCTTAAGTCCAAGGGGCGCAAAATCACCGCGACCGCAGATGAAGCGCCCGAGCGTCCGAGCGGCGAGAACGTGGTCGATCTGATGGCGGCCCTCAAGGAGAGCCTGGAAGGCGGCGACAAGAAGCAGGCGTCTGCGAAACGGCCGGCAACCAGCAAACCTAAACGCAAGAAAGCGAGCTGAGCATGGCTGCAGACGAGGCAGGGGACCTGCTCCGCGATTACAAGGCCAAGCGCAACTTTGCCAAGACGCAAGAGCCGACCGGGGATGCGTCTAAAGGGGCCAAGTCCGGACGCGGCAGCTTTGTGGTGCAAAAGCACGACGCCACCCGGCTGCACTATGACTTCCGCATTGAGCTCGATGGGGTGCTCAAGAGTTGGGCGGTGACCAAGGGGCCGTCCAACAATCCCGCCGACAAGCGTCTGGCCGTGCGCGTTGAAGACCACCCGCTGGACTATGGTAGCTTCGAGGGCACCATTCCCGAAGGCGAATATGGCGGTGGCACCGTGATGCTGTGGGATCGCGGCACCTGGGAGCCAATCGGTGATCCGCATGAGGGGCTCGAAAGCGGCGACCTCAAGCTCAGGCTCTACGGTGAGCGCATGAAGGGCGAATATGTGCTGGTGCACATGAAGGGACGTGACACCAAGCGCCGGAATGCCCCGAACCGGGAAAACTGGCTTCTGATCAAGCATCGGGACAACCATGCGCGCGACAAGAATACGCTGACTACGCGTTTCACCCGATCAATCGAGACTGGCCGGGACTTCAGGGGGATCGCCGCCGGCACCAAGCCAGTGAAGAAAACCGGGGTTCCGGCGGAGGCGGTTTGGCATTCCGAGCCGGAAAATGCAGAGAAGATCGATAAGACCCAGAAGAGCTCCAAGGCGAAGCCGGACAAAACGCCGGCCTTTCGCTCAGTACAATTGGCGACGCTGGTCGACAGCGTACCGGCCGGCGAGAACTGGCTCTTTGAAATGAAATATGACGGCTATCGTTGCCTGGCTGCGGTCGCCGGCGACAGTGTGCGTCTCTACACACGCAATGGACTGGACTGGACCGAGCAGTTTGGTGCGCTGGTGGCGCCATTGCAAAAGCTCAAGATCGGCTCGGCGCTGATCGACGGAGAAATCTGCGCTTTCGATGACAAGGGGCGCACGGACTTCTCGACGCTCAAGGCGGTGCTTTCGGATGGCGGGCGGCTCGAATATTTCGCATTCGACCTGCTGGAAGCCGATGGCAAGGATCTGACCAAGCTGCCGCTGACCGAGCGCAAGGCGCGGCTTGAAAAGCTGCTCTCCAAAACCGCCAAAAACGATCCCGTGCAGTATTCATCGCATGTGGAAGGGCATGGGCAGAGCGTGCTCGATGCCCTGTGCCGCGACGGGCATGAAGGTGTGATCGCCAAGCGTGCCAATGCGGCCTATCGGGGGACGCGCAGCAAGGACTGGCTCAAGATCAAGTGCCTCAAACGGCAGGAATTTGTCATCGGTGGCTGGTCGCCTTCGTCCAAACGCAAGGGGTTTGCTTCGCTGCTGCTGGGGACATGGGAAGGGGACAGGCTGCTCTACCGTGGGCGCGTGGGCACCGGCTTCAGCCAGGACGTGCTGGCCGAGTTGGGCCAGGCGCTGGAGAAGCGACAGCGCAAGACCAGCCCGTTCGAGGCCGTGCCGAAGGATCGCGCGCGTGGGTCGAAATGGGTCACCCCGGATTTGGTCGCCGAGATCGCCTATACCGAGCTGACGGGCGACGATATCCTGCGCCATCCCAGCTTTATCGGCCTGCGCGGCGACAAGCCCGCCAAGGAGGTGCGCATGGAAAAAAGCCAGAGTCTTGACGATGATGGCGAGGCCGTCGCTGAAAAGCTGGGTGTTCGCCTGACCTCGCCGGACCGGGTGGTCTATCCGGGGCAGGGGATCACCAAGTCACAACTCGTCGCTTATTACGAGGACGTGTCCAAGGCCATGCTGCCCCATATCACAGGGCGGCCGTTAAGCCTGGTGCGGTGCCCGCAGGGGAGAACCAAGCAGTGTTTCTTCCAGAAGCACGATACGGGCGGTTTTCCAGAGCAATTGCGCTCCGGGTCCGTGGTGGAAAAGGACGGCGAGAAACAGGACTATTTTTATGTCGAGGATCTGGCCGGGCTCGTGGCGGGCACTCAGATGAACGTGCTCGAATGGCACGTCTGGGGCTCACATTTCGACGATATCGAGAAGCCTGACCGCCTGGTGTTTGATATCGATCCGGACGAAGGCCTGGATTTCTCCGACATTGTCAGCGCTGCCGTCGACATTCGCGACCGGCTCAAGGATTTGGGACTGGTCAGTTTCCCGATGGTCTCGGGTGGCAAGGGCATCCATGTCATCGTGCCCTTGCGGCCAAAGGCTGAATGGCCGGAGGCGAAAGCCTTTTGCAAGGGGCTTGCCCAGACGTTGGCGGATGAGGAGCCGAAGCGCTACACAGCAAGCCTTTCCAAGGCACGGCGCAAGGGACGCGTGTTCATCGACTATCTGCGCAATGAACGCGGCTCGACTGCGATCTGCCCCTTCTCGGTACGCTCGCGCGAAGGCGCCCCGGTGGCCGTCCCGGTGGGTTGGGACGAGCTGCCCAAGATCAGCGCCGCCAACGGCTTTTCGCTTGCCGCCGCTGTCGAGCGCAGCAAGAACGAAGCCTGGCCGAATTACTTCAAACTGAAGCAGGTCCTGACGGCTGAGATGGCGGTGACATGAACGCGAGACGCTGGAGATACATGGTCGTTTTCTCCAGTCCCCGCTCCTTCACCTACCATCCGAACACAGTCCGCTCAGGCAGGATTGCCTGCATCACTTGACAATCGAGCGGGCCGAACGCCACTAGCAGGCATGAAAAAGGCAAAGTCCATGCTTGTCCTGTCCGGCGTCACGCGGCATTTCGGCCGTGTCGCGGCGCTTGACGATGTCTCACTCGAGATCGGGGCGGGACAGGTGTTGTGCCTGGTCGGGCATTCCGGTTGCGGGAAATCGACGCTGCTCAGAACGATCGCCGGCATAGAAACGCTCGATGCCGGCAGCGTCACCATTGACGGTACGCCGGTGTCGGGGCCCGGCGTGTTTGTCGAACCCGAGCATCGCCGGGTCGGCTTCATGTTCCAGGACTATGCCCTGTTTCCGCATTTGAGTGTGCGCGACAATATCGGCTTCGGACTCGGCCGGCTGCCGCGCGCAGAGCGTGGGGCCCGTGTCGACTCAATTCTGGGCAGCATCGGCATCACAGCCCTGGCGGATCGCTACCCGCATATGCTGTCCGGCGGCGAGCAGCAACGGGTGGCTCTGGCACGGGCCCTGGCGCCGCAACCCCGGCTGCTGCTGATGGACGAGCCATTTTCCAATCTGGACCGCGGCCTGCGCGATCGTGTACGGCACGAGACCCTGTCAATCGTGCGGGAGCTGGGCATGACGGCAGTGGTCGTGACCCATGACCCGGAAGAGGCCCTGGCCATTGGGGACATGGTGGCGCTAATGCAAAAAGGACGCCTGGTTGAAATGGGAACCGGCGAGCGCATTTATGATGCGCCCTGGACTGCCTACGCCGCCTCGTTCTTTTCCATAATGAATGTCATTCCGGCGCGTTTGAAGGCCAATGTGCTGGAGACGCCACTTGGGCGCTTTCCTGCGCCCGGTCTTGAGGGGGTGCCAAAGGTGCTGCTGCGGCCGCAGTCGATTATCCTGAGCGAGGCCGGCCTTGCCGCGCAGGTGTTGGACCGGACAATTCTGGGTGAAATCGAAGAGCTGCTGCTGGCCGTCGAGGGGATGGATGAGCCCCTGGTGATGCGCGGTACGTCACGACATGATGTGCGCCCCGGCGATACGGTAAAAATTGCCGTAAATGCGCATGAGGTCTTGATATTTCCATCGGAAAACGAACCGGTCTGATTATTGAGCACAATCAATAGTTTAGATCGATTCTAAGGTGCCTCAGAAAAACTTGACTTGTACTATCCGATATGGCTTTTGCGGCCTCGAAGAGGGTGTGGCGGACCGATCCGGACACCTCATCGTCGTCGCAATGGGAGTTCGACTATGCGCAAGCCTTTCAAGAGTTTTGCTGTGGCCAGCGTGCTGGCAATGGCGGTGGCCGTCCCGGCGCTGGGCCAGGAAGTCAATATCTACACCACGCGCGAGCCGGGCCTGATCCAGCCGATCCTCGATGCTTTCACGGACGAGACCGGAATTGCGGTCAACACTGTTTTTCTCGAGAGCGGCCTGATCGAGCGGGTGCAGGCAGAGGGCGCGAGCTCGCCGGCCGACCTGTTAATGGCCGTTGACTTCGGCGCCCTGATCGACCTGGTCGATGCCGGTGTCACCCAGCCAGTCGAGTCCGAAATCCTCGAAGCGGCCGTTCCGGCCTCGCTGCGGGACGCCGAAGGCAATTGGTTTGCCCTGTCGGGGCGCGCCCGCGTTGTCTATGCGGCCAAGGAACTCGATCTCGACAGCATCACATATGAGCAGCTCGACGACGAAGAATTCCGCGGCAAGCTGTGTATCCGTTCGGGCCAGCACCCCTACAATACCGCTATGTTCGCAGCCTATATGGCCAAGTATGGCGAGGATGCCACACGCAGCTGGCTTGAAGGCATCAAGGCCAATCAGGCGCGTCCCGCCGCTGGTGGCGACCGTGACGGCGCACGCGATATTGCGGCCGGCATCTGCGATATCTCCGTGGCCAATTCCTACTATTACGGTCTGATGGCCAGCGGTTCGAGCGGCGACGAGCAAAAGGGCTGGTCGGATGCTGTCAAGGTCATCCTCCCGACCTTCGAGGGCGGCGGAACGCTGGTCAATGTCAGCGGCGCGGCTGTGGCGGCGCATGCTCCCAATCGTGAAGAAGCGGTCCAACTGCTCGAATATCTGGTCTCCGACGCGGCGCAGAAGCTCTATGCCGAAGCCAATTTCGAATACCCGGTGTCCACGACCGCCGAAGTTCATCCGATCATTGCGGAATTTGGCACGCTGGAACCTGACAGCCTGTCGCTGACCGAGGTGCTGCCGTACCGCAAACGGGCCAGCGAATTGGTTGACGAAGTCAACTTCGACACTTTCAGCAATTAGAGCATTGGCGCGGCGTCCAAAAGGACGCCGCTCTTCCTATGGCCGACATGACCCAAGGGCGCCGACGAAGTCGCCCTGACATCGCAATCAGCCCCTGGGCCGCCGTGGCATTTGTCGCGGCGGCTCTTGCGCTTGTCCCCATCGTGGCGATTGCGGCAACGGCGGTGGCCGATACCGGGGGGCTGTGGAGCCACATCTTCCAGTTCGTTCTGCCGCAGTCGACCTGGAATACGCTGGTGCTTCTGGCCGGTTCTGGCCTGATCGCCACCATGGTCGGCACCGGCGCGGCGTGGATTGTCAGCGCCTATGATTTCCGCGGGCGCGGCGTGCTCGAATGGGCGCTATTGCTGCCTTTGGCGGTGCCGACTTACATCATGGCCTATGCCTATCTCGATATCCTGAACCCATTAGGGCCGGTGCAGGGCGTGCTGCGCTGGATGCTGGGCTACTCAAGTCCGCGCGAGTTCCGCCTGCCCGATCTGCGGGCGATGTGGGGCGCAATCCTGGTATTCGGGTTCGTCCTTTATCCCTACGTCTACCTGACGGCTCGGGCCATGTTCCTGACCCAGGCGGCCAACGTTACCGAAGTTGCGCGGACCCTCGGCGTACCACGCTCCGCCATCTTCTGGCGGGTGGCGCTACCCCTGGCGCGGCCGGCTATCGTCGTTGGGGTGTCGCTGGTTCTGATGGAAGTGCTCAACGATGTGGGCGCGGCGCAATTTCTGGGCGTGCGCACCTTGACCGCAACCATCTACACGACCTGGATCGTGCGCACGGATCTGGCTGGGGCGGCGCAGATCGCCATTGGCATGCTGGTGCTGGTGCTGGCCGTGCTGATGCTCGAGCGATGGGCGCGGCGCAATCGACGCTTTGCCTCCACGGCGCAGAATGCACGGCAGATGCAGCGATTTGCGCTCAAGGGGCCTGCTGCCGCGATCGCCTTCGGCCTGGGTGTGGCGCCGATCCTGATCGGGTTTGCCGGCCCGGCGCTTTACCTGGTCGTGGCCGCCGCGCGGCGGCTGGAATTTGCCGGCCTGTCAGAATCATTGCTGCGCGCCACCGCCAATACGGTCAGTGTCTCGGCGATCGCGACGTTGACCATTCTGGCCATTGGCTTCGCGCTGGCCTATGCCGCGCGCCTGCACGCTTCAACCTGGACCAGCGCAGCGATGCGCATAGCCTCGCTGGGCTATGCGGTCCCAGGAACCGTGTTGGCAATTGGCATTCTGGTGCCTGTCGCGGCGTTCGATCGCGCGTTGGGGGGCTGGTGGACGGTCTGGACGGGATTGCCGGGGGGGCTGTTGCTGCTCGGGTCGGGAGCCGCGCTAGTGTACGCCTATGCCGCCCGCTTCATGGCGATTTCCGCAGGGGGCATCGAAGCCGGATTAAGCCGGATTCCGCCAGCTTACGACCATGCGGCCCGCACGCTGGGGCAGTCGTCCAGCGGTACGCTGTTGCGCGTTCACTTGCCCTTGTCCCGCTCTGCGCTGACGGCAGCGGGACTGCTTGTTTTCGTTGACTGCATGAAAGAGTTGCCCGCGACGTTGTTGTTGCGGCCGCTGAACTTTGAGAGCCTCGCCACGCTGCTCTACGGCGAAGCGGCGCGCGGCACTTATGAAGATGCGGCTTTGGCCGCTCTGATCATCGTGGCCATCGGCATCCTGCCGGTGATCCTGCTCGCGCGCACGTCGAGCAGGATCCGGTGATTGACGTCGCAGGCTAGATCAGCCGGGCGCGAATGCGGCGGGAGATCGCGTCGATAATCGCCTAAGTCATCAGGATGATGAAGGCGGCCTCCTGCCAGTTGTTGATGCGGATGCGGTCGGAAAGTTGCAATCCAATTCCGCCCGCTCCGACAATGCCTGCCACCACCGAAGACGCTTCGGCCATGATCGGGGAATATGGATCACGCCTGTCCATGCTGGAAAGTTTCGTCGGCCATGCCGAACAGGCCAATATTCGCGTGCGCCGCTATGGCGGACGCAATGTGCCGTATGGTACCGCTGCAAGCCCGAACAGCAAGACCGGCCACTAGCATGCCTTTGCCCTCGACCCCCAGCTTTCGTCTCAACGGCAAGCGCGCCCTGGTCACCGGGGGCACGCGCGGCATAGGGCTGGGGGCCTCGGTGGCGCTGGCCGAGGCGGGGGCACATGTCACCGTGGTGGCGCGCACTGCTGCCGACGTTTCGCAGGTCGTCAGCGAGATGGCGACTGCGGGGCACTCGGTTGAGGGTGCGGTACTCGACATAACCGATTTCGATGCTGTCGAGGTTTTTGTCGCCGACAGTGCTCGGTTCGACGTGCTGGTGAACTCTGCCGGGACGGCGCGCCATAGCGATCTGGCCGGCGTGACACCGGCAGACTACCAGGCAGTCATGCAGGTGAACCTGGCCGCAACGCTGTTTGTGACCCAGGCGGTGGCCGGAAAATTGCAGGCTGCGGGGCGGGGTGGCTCGATCATCAAATGTGTCCTCGCAAATGGGCCATGTCGGCGGACCCAATCGAGCGGTCTATGCGGCAAGTAAGCATGCTGTTGAAGGTCTAACAAAAGCCTTGGCCATCGAGCTCGGGGCCCGCAATATTCGGATCAATACGGTCTGCCCGACCTTTATCGAAACCGAGTTGACGGCGAAGAACCTGAGCGATCCCGATTTCCGCTCCTGGGTTCTGTCCAAGATCAAGCTGGGACGACTCGGGCGGGTGGAGGATATCATGGGGCCAATCGTGTTTCTGGCCTCTGACGCGGCGTCGCTAATCACCGGCACGTCGCTCTTGGTCGATGGCGGATGGACGGCGGAGTAAAAAAGCCGGGGGTCACTTCCTCGCAGGTTGCACGGCGCGCAGGCGTCTCGCAGTCTGCTGTCTCCCGTACTTTCACGCCCGGCGCCTCGATCTCTCCCAACGACCACATGGCTGTCGCAGTGATGGATGTCGCCCGCTACGAGTTTGGCTTGTCGATACCCGAAGATCTCTCGATCGTGGGCTATGACGATGTGGGGGCGGCCCGCTGGACCTCGATGAGCCAACCGTTGAAGCGCATGGTCGAAGCCACCGTCACTATTCTGATGGGTCAGATTTCCAGTGGCGAGATCGAGGCAGAGCACCGCATCTTGAGCGGCGAACTGATGGTGCGCACTTCCGCACGCGTGCCCAAGAGCGGCGTTGTCGAAATCGACGGCCGCCGAATCTACAAACCCGGCAAAAGCTGACGTATCGCCTGCATGGAAATGGCTTTGCCGTGGAGCCAAGCCACGCTTTCGTGCATGTCACCGAGTTGGATTGTCCTGCCCGATGATCTGATTCATGCGGACCGGCATGGCGCGATGGTTATTCTGGCAAAGCATATCGAGCGCATGGTCTGGGCTATTGATGTCGTGCTGCGCAAGGAAGTGCCGGTGCTGAGCGCGGCCAGGGCGCCCGGTTTCACCGTCGAGAAACTGCGGGCCGGCTGGGCCGAGGCGGACAAGATCAACTAACGGATATTATCACATCCCAATGATGACTGGTGCTTCTTCTGGAACGTGCCCCCAACGCCTGCGTTGGGTCCTTGAGCAAAAGGAGGACCATCATGGCAAACGCTTCGCACAAGATGGGCAACCACACTGGCGCGCAACATGGCGCCAAAGGTGCCGGCAAGGACGAGCCAGGCGAGCATCTGGACGAACATGATCTGGCCAGTGACATCATGGGCAAGAACAAGCTCCATGGCGACAACCAGGATGATCACGTCAACCAGCGCCAAGCGCAGGCCGAGGCCAAAAGTGAGACCGACGATCTGCTTGAAAGCTTCGAGAAACTGGACAAAGACGTCCGCGCCAAGCGGGATTTGGGGAAAGGCAATCGCCAATCCCGGTGAGGCAGACAGCGCTTAGATATTGAAAAGGGCCCGCTTTGGGCCCTTTTCTTTTGATCAGGCGTTCGTTTGCATACGGTCGAGCTGCAATTGGGCGGGGCGGCGGTGACCTTCGAGGCCCTCGCTACCCAACGCTTCCCAAGAAGTCCAGCACGTTGCGTCGAATCCGTGCGATGAGGGTGGCACCAAGGTTGCCGTGCGCTGGATCATGGTGGGCCATCATCTCGGCTATGGTATCCTCGGGACGCTGGGCGATCCGACCGGCAAGCGGGTGCAGGTGACGGGCATGAGCCACTATCACTGGAAGAATGGCAAGATCGTCGATGAATGGACGGTCTATGATGAGATGAGCCTGCTTCCCCAGGTCAAGTTGGGGCAGATGGCCAATGGCGCCGAATTACGCCCCGAGTTCGAAAAATTGTGCGCAAGTTCCGGACAGCGCCCTACCGAATACCCTCCGACTGGATTAAACCGGCTGTGGCGTGTTTATTTCGTGGCAGAATCGTTATGTTAAGCCGCCATAATAACAAGCCTCGTAATATTCGTCCCAACATCGCTCGCACATATGACGATCGTTAATATCATCGTATTCTACTTCGCAATCTTTTTCGCAAACGTCGCATCTATGGGGCATCGGCTGCGTGTAAGAGTGACGCACGAAGCGCCGTACCCGCCATCGATCCCTGAATACCGGCGTCTGACATTTTCGCAACGGCTGTCGCAGTATCTTCGATGGAGTATCTAAAGATCGATTAGATCAGCATTCTGAATTGTTTCATCACAATTGGACGCGGCCGAAACGCTCTAAATCGCAAGTGAACGGCCACACCGAAATGTCCCAGACCAACATTATTTTACGGAGCAACGCAAAAGCGCACCGCTGGTAATGGCAGAATAAAACGTAAAGATGCCGGAGAAGACGCTGTTTCAGGCGTCTTCTCTTTGTTGCGGCTTTTTCCGCTGCGGCCGCACTTTAGCCCAGTACTGATAATAATCCG
>JBGTUK010000014.1:0-24331 GCA_041939225.1 Devosia sp. | reverse complement strand
GACCTTACCAACGTTGGAAGGCGCAGATGGAATGGCAGTCGAAATGAAAGGACTGCAAAATGTCTACGCACACCATCTCTTCCGGATCCAGTTTCGAGTTCCCCATTGAAGGCATGACCTGTGCCTCCTGCGTGCTGCGGGTGGAAAAGGCGATTGCCGCTGTCCCAGGTACGATCAAGGCCGTTGTCAACCTGGCGACCGAGCGGGCGAGTGTCGAAACCGATGGATCAGTGCAACCGAGCGCGATCATCGCCGCCATCAACTCGGCCGGTTATGAAACCAGCGTCGAAAGCTTTGAACTCGAAATCGAGGGCATGACCTGCGCTTCATGCGTCGGACGCATCGAACGGGCTCTGTCCGCCGTACCTGGCGTCATCAGTGCCAGTGTCAATCTCGCCACCGAAAAGGCCACCATCAGTGCAACGGATGCTCTGGTCACGCGCGCCGTGCTTGAAGCGACGGTCAAGGAGGCTGGCTATGACGTCCGTCAGGTCTCGTCCGAAGCCGGTGCTGAGCCGGTTCCCGCCGCCGACCGCAAGGCGGCCGAGGCCCGAAAGCTCAGCTGGGCCTTCGGTCTCTCGGCCGTGCTGACAGCGCCGCTCTTCGTCATGGAGATGGGCTCGCACTTCATTCCGGCGGTGCACATGTTCATCATGAACACCATAGGCATGCAGACCAATCACTATCTGCAGTTCATCCTGGCCACCGTCGTCCTGTTTGGGCCCGGCCTGCGCTTCTTCCAGAAGGGTATTCCGGCCTTGCTGCGCGGCGCACCGGACATGAACTCGCTCGTCGTCCTGGGCACATCGGCCGCCTGGGGCTTCTCGGTGGTTTCCACCTTCTTCGGCGGCCTGCTGCCTGCAGGCACTGCCAATGTCTATTATGAAGCGGCAGCGGTCATCGTGACGCTGATCCTTCTCGGGCGCCTCCTTGAAGCGCGCGCCAAGGGCCGCACCAGCCAGGCCATCCAACGCCTCGTTGGCCTCCAGGCCAAGACGGCACGCGTCGTCCGCGACGGGGCCGTGATTGAATTGCCGCTTGAGGCCGTCCGTGCTGGCGACCGCATCCAGATCCGCCCCGGCGACAAGGTTCCGGTCGATGGTGTGGTGCGGGCCGGTGAGTCCTATGTTGACGAAGCCATGATCACCGGTGAGCCCGTTCCCGTCCGCAAGGGCGAGGGTGACGAAGTGGTCGGCGGCACGATCAACAAGACGGGATCCTTTGAATTCGAGGCGACAAAGGTCGGTGCGGACACGCTTCTGGCGCAGATCATCCGCATGGTCGAGGCCGCCCAGGGCTCCAAGCTGCCCATCCAGGCGCTGGTCGATCGTGTCACCGGGGTCTTTGTCCCGGTCGTCATTGCTATCGCTCTGGCCACCTTTGCCGTCTGGTTTGTCTTTGGCCCGTCGCCGCAGCTCACTTTCGCCTTGGTCAATGCCGACGCCGTGCTGATCATTGCCTGCCCGTGAGCCATGGGCCTGGCGACCCCGACCTCTATCATGGTCGGTACTGGCCGCGCCGCTGAACTGGGTATCCTGTTCCGCAAGGGCGAGGCTCTGCAGACCCTGCGTGATGTCAATGTTGTTGCTCTCGACAAGACCGGCACCCTGACCAAGGGCCGGCCTGAATTGACCGACTTGATCGTAACCGCGGGCTATGATCGCACCGAGGTTCTGCGTCAGGTGGCGAGCCTTGAAACTCTCTCGGAGCACCCAATCGCCGAAGCCATCGTTGCCGCTGCGGAAAAGGGCGGGCTGACACTGGCAGCGCCCCAGGGGTTTGAAGCTACGCCTGGCTATGGGATTTCCGGCATTGTAGGCGGGCGCAAGGTTCTAGTTGGTGCCGATCGCGCATTGGCCAAGGCCGGCATTGCGGTCGATCACTTCGCCGGCAATGCCCGCCAGCTGGGCGATGAAGGCAAGAGCCCGCTCTATGCCGCCATCGACGGCACGCTTGCCGCCATCATCGCCGTAGCCGACCCGATCAAGCCGACCAGCCGCAGCGCCATTGCTGCTCTTCATGAGCAGGGCCTGAAAGTAGCGATGATCACCGGCGATAATGCCCGCACCGCGCATGCAATCGCCCGCCAGCTGGGGATCGACGAAGTGGTTGCCGAAGTGCTGCCCGAAGGCAAGGTCGACGCGATCAAGCGTCTGCGTGCCGATGGTCGCAAGCTGGCCTTTGTTGGGGACGGCATCAACGACGCGCCGGCACTGGCCGAGGCCGATGTTGGCCTGGCAGTTGGCACCGGCACCGACATTGCCATCGAGAGTGCGGACGTCGTCCTGATGTCGGGTGATCTGCGCGGTGTGTCCACTGCCCTCGCGATCAGCCGGGCCACGATCCGCAACATCAAGCAGAACCTGTTCTGGGCCTTCGCATACAATGCTACACTGGTGCCGGTTGCCGCCGGGATCGCCTATCCCTTTACGGGGATGCTGCTCTCGCCGGCCCTTGCCGCTGGTGCCATGGCTCTGTCGAGTGTCTTCGTGCTCGCCAATGCCCTCCGCCTGCGCTCCTTTGGAGCGCAGGTTGGTGCAACCGACAACCGTACGGCGGCAGCGCTTGAGCTGGAGTATGCAAAATGAACATCGGACACGCTGCAAAGGCCACCGGCATCTCGACCAAGATGATCCGCTACTACGAGACCATCGGTCTCATTACACCGGCACATCGCTCGGATGCAGGCTATCGCGTCTATACCGATCACGACATCCATGCACTGCGCTTCATCAACCGGGCCCGGGACCTTGGTTTCTCAGTGGAGCAGATGCGCGATCTCCTGGCCCTCTGGCGTGATCGCAGCCGCGCCAGCGCCGACGTGAAGTCCATAGCGCTCGAGCACGTCGCCAAGTTGAAAGAAAAGGCGCTAGCTCTTGAGGCAATGAGTCGAACACTTGAGCATCTCGCGGAAAATTGTCATGGCGATGACAGGCCAGATTGCCCAATTATCGAAGAGTTTGCTGTCTCTCCTGCGCCAAAAGTACTGATCCGGAGAAATCCTCGATTTGGTGTTGCGGGTGAAATTGACCCACACACCCACTGATCATTTAAGGCGGTGAATTTTCACCGCCTTTTTTATTTGAAATTTTTTTTATTTGGGGCCTTGACTCTACCAGCGTTGGAAGCCGGACACCGAGGTTAATCGCAATCGGCGAGAAACCTTTTCTGGGGAACTCCAATGCAAAAGTTCACACCGGATCCGAAGAGATGGGCCGCTCTGGCATTGCTGTGTGCCGCCCAATTCATCGTCATCCTCGACACTTCGATCATCGGCGTGGCACTGCCCGCCATCCAGGCCGATCTCGGCTTTTCCGCCAGCGGTCTGAGCTGGATTTTCAACGCCTATGTCATCGCCTTTGGCGGCCTGTTGCTGCTCGGCGGGCGGTTGAGCGACCTGTTCGGCGCGCGCCGCATTTTCACGACCGGCTTTGTCATCCTAACCGCCGCCTCACTGCTGGCCGGCCTCGCGTCAAGCCAGGAAATCCTACTTGCCGGTCGCGCCCTGCAAGGTATCGGTGCCGCGCTGATTGCGCCATCGGCCCTCACCATCGTCATGCGCCTCTTTGGACATAATGGTGCCGAGTTGGGCAAGGCCTTCGGCTTCTGGGGTGCAGCAGCAGCAGCCGGCGGTTCGGCCGGTGTTTTCCTCGGCGGCGTGATCACCGAGTGGATGGCCTGGCAGTGGACGTTCCTCATCAACGTGCCGCTCGGCCTGATCGTGCTGGCCGCCATACCGGCTGTTCTGCGCAAATCCGAACGGGCTCGCGGCAAGGTTGACTGGTTCGGCGCGATTACCGTCACCGGTGCGTTGGTGTCGCTGGTCTATGCCATTGTCACCATCGAGACGGCCGGCCTTGGCTCGCCGCTTATCCTGTCGCTGCTCGGCATTTCGCTGGCGCTTCTCGTGATCTTCCTGATCGCCCAGCGCGTCCGCCGCGAACCACTGCTGCCACTCGGTATCTTCAAGGCGCCCAACCTGGCCGCCGGCAATCTGGTCATGGCCCTCCTGGGTGCGGCCTGGATTCCGCTGTGGTTCTTCCTCAACCTCTATCTGCAGCAGATTCTTGGTCTATCGGCCCTCGCCAGTGGCCTTGCGCTCCTGCCGATGACAGTTCTGATCATGATCGTGATGGTGGGCTTCTCCGGCAAGCTGATCGGCCGCTTCGGACCGAAGTCCAATCTCATCCTTGGCTTGTTGCTGATGGGGACATCCCTCATCCTCTTCGCCAACCTGCCGCTGGATGGTTCTTTCGCAATCAACGTCCTGCCGGCTTCCCTGCTGGCGGCGTTGGGCATGGCCCTGGCCTATGTCCCGGCCACCATGTCTGGCATGGCAGGCGCCAAGCCTGAGGAAACCGGTCTGGCCTCGGGCCTCATCAACACCACCTACCAGATTGGTTCGGCCATTGGTCTTGCCGTCATGGTGGTGATCTCCACCGCCGGCTTTGGCCATGGCGGCGCCGGCCCGGCAGAAATGCTCCAGGGCTTCCAGGCCGCGTTCCAGGGTGCAGGTGTCGTTGCGGCTGTCGCTGCGCTGGCAACACTTGTCCTCATTCGCGGCGGCGCTGCCCAGCGGGAGGTGCCGGTGGGCTAAGCCCCAGGCGTGGCGGGCTTCGGCCCGCCATGTTCCGGCAGATCATCATGTTCGAAGATTTCACTCATTACGTGGAGCCGCCTAAACCAACCCGTCGATGGTTTCGCTGGCGTGCCTGGTTCAGCCTCAAACCAAGGCACCCGGCTCCCAATCCTCATCTCCTCAAAGACATCGGGCTCGACGAGCTCGGAACTCTCTCGGAAAGATCAAGCAAATGACACGCGTACTCGTTCTCTACTACTCGGCCTGGGGCCACATAGAATCCATGGCTCATGCCGTCGCTGAAGGTGCAAGCCAAGCGGGAGCATCCGTCTCCATCCGCCGCGTACCAGAAATTGTGCCTTTGTCTGTGGCCGAAAGGGACGGCCACCTGCTCGACCAGTCGGCGCCGCTCGCTCACATCGATGAGCTAGCAGACTTCGACGCCATAATTATCGGTACGCCCACCCGCTTCGGCTCCATGGCCGCCCCAATGCGGGCATTCCTGGAACGGGCTGGTGGACTTTGGTCTCGCAATGCCCTCGTCGGTAAAGTGGGAGCGATCTTCACCACTTCGGGCACCCAGCATGGCGGTCAGGAGACGACAATCCTTTCTGCCATGCCAACCCTGTTCCACCTTGGCATGATCGTCGTCGGTCTACCCTATACCTTCGCGGGGCAGTCCGGCCTGGATGAGATCAAGGGCGGCAGTCCCTACGGTGCTGGCGCGATCGTCGGCAGTGATGGGGAGCGGATGCCGACGGCTGCCGAACTCGAGGGCGCACGCTTCCAGGGCCATCATGTGGCCACTGTTGCATCGCGCCTCGCCCACAAGCTCGCCGCGTGAACCTCATGGCGGAGATGAACATCTCCGCCACTCTCCTTAAAAGCCCGCCGGTCTTGACTCGGCCAGCGTTGGAAGGCCGATGACGGACAGCACCAACCTCGCAGGTGCAACATGCAGACGTCATCTTCTCCAACCATAGACCTATACACGACCCCCACGTGTCCGGACTGTCGCCAGCTCAAGCACTGGTTCGATCAGCTCGGGATCACCTATCAAGAGCACGATCTCTCTCTCCCGGAAGTCGCGGATGAGGCCAAGGTACGAACCGGTGTAAGGGTTGCACCCATCACGGTCATCGGGACCAAGATCTACTACGGCACCCACGATGCCCAGCGCCTCAAGTTGCGCCAGGAATGGCCTGAGATGTTTGGAGCCGGACGATGAATACTCTCCGTCTTCCCCAGATCCAGGCCCGCATCGTAATGAAAGAGGGGCAAACCGTTCTCGAAGCCGCACTCGACGGGGGTGTGCAGTTTCCCCATAGCTGCCGGTCGGGCCGGTGCGGCGCGTGCAAGTCTCAGCTCCTCTCGGGCGAAGTGACGATGCTGCAGCATTCGCCATTCGCGCTCGACGCTTCGGAGAGGACAGCTGGCAGCATCCTGGCCTGCCGCGCCGTGCCGCTGACGGACGTTGCCGTCACCTGGAGCGATGAACAGGTCGTCGCCGGTGCGCAGGCCCGGATCGTTGCGCTCCACACGATGGCCCCCGAAATCTATCGGCTGGTCCTCCGCCCCGACGAACCGATTGCGTTTTCACCCGGTCAATTCTTTGAAATCGAACTGGCGCCGGGCATTACCCGCAGCTACTCGGTGGCCAGCGAGCAAGGGGCACTCGATCTGGAGTTCCACATTCGCGCCATAGCCGGTGGACGCGCTTCCGGCATCCTGGCCAGGGTGCGTGAGCTGGGCGATGTTGTCCGCGTTTCCGGGCCGTTCGGAAGTGCCATTGGCGCCGGTGGGGGCGCGGGGCCAATCCTGGCGATCGCCGCCTCGACAGGCCACGCCCCTGTGCAGTCGATTTTGAACTCAAACGACGGCCGGCGCGTGCATCTTGTTTCCTTTGCGCGTCAGCACGACGGCTTCTATCTCAATGGCCTCTTCGCCCGAGTGGCCCAGGCGGACACCCGCTTCACCTACCAAGCGATCACGACCGGCGCCGTCGCAAGGGGCACATCGGCATCGCCTTTGGCCGAGGCGATCCAACAGCTGGATTGCAGCTTGCTCTCAGGGCAGGTCTACATCGCCGGACCGCCAGGCTTTGTTGACGCGGCGGCGGCACTGGTTTCGGCCCGGCACTGCCTCACCGGCGCCATCCTGACCGATAGGTTCGAGTTGAGCGCCGCCGCCGTCTCCTGACTGAGTAAGCGAAAGGATCGGCGGAAATCACCCGCCAATCTGAACTTAGGAACAGCGAAGGTAGCCTATGTAGCCTGCCTGCATTTGGTCGCCAATCGCCAGTTCCATGATCACCTCGGGCAAGTCCTGGTCAGTCAGTTCTTCAATCGCCTGGCCGTCCTTGCCCGCAAGGGTGAGGCTAAGTTCGCCCGACGCGAACGAACCCATATTGGCGCCCCCGATCTGGACGACATCGCCGGACAGCTTCAGCGCCGCGACTGTGCCCGTGTTACCAGGTCCGATTGCCAGCGCCGGTTTGCTGTCTTCTGTGTACTGGAAGGTGCACTGTGACCCGGCGGGCAGGGCCGCCGAGATCTCTTCGGGGCTCAGAAACTCTGGATCGACCACGGCAACCTCGGCGCTGGCCAGGGCAGCTTCGACGCTGTCGACCATTGGCGCAGGCGTTTTTGGCTCGGCCGGCTGTTTGCCATCTTCGGCGATCGACGCCAGCAAGTACTTCATCTCCGATATTTCCTTGTCCTGGGCGTAAATGATCTCATCGGCAAGCTTGCGCACCCGGCCATCTTCGATACCCGCCCGCGACGACGTCATGATGGCGATGGAGTGATGCGGTATCATCGCACTCATGTAATCGCTATCGTCGACCGTGACCTGGCTGCGCACCAGCCAAAGCGACAATCCGAAAACCACAGCCGCACCCGCAAAGATGGCAACGTTAAGCGCCTTGTTCTTATACATCGAGAGCATGAAGGCCAGCATGATGATGGCCATCGCTCCACCCATCACCAATGCCATCCAGGCCCGCGTCTCCGACCAGAGGACGTGGCTGAAGAGATAGGTATTAAGGTACATCAAGCCGAACATCACGACGGTCGATGTCGCGATCATGAGGAAAAAGCGGCCGTATTTCATCGGGTCCTCCATCATTGTCTGGTGGGGAAATGACCTTTCCACGTGGCAAGGTTGCACAACCGCGCAATATTACTGTGTGCCCAGGAAAAAATCGGAACTTCCTTGTCCCCCAGGCACTCTATTCATTGTCGAACACTGAGCGTCGACGGCGATTGAAGGCTGGTGCATTATGTCCCAACAGCAAACTGCCGGATCACGGTCCGCTTCTCTCTACCGAATGGTTATGCCGTCCCACATTTGCCCGTATGGCCTGAAGTCGAAGGATCTCCTTGAACGGGCGGGTTACACGGTGGAGGACCATCACCTCAAAACCAGGGAAGAAACTGACGCCTTCAAGCGCGAGCACCAAGTCGAAACTACGCCGCAGACCTTTATCAACGGCTCCAGGATTGGTGGCCATGATGATCTGCGGCGCTTTCTCGGTAAGCCCGTCGCCGATCCCGAAGCCACCAGTTATCGCCCGGTCATCGTGTTGTTCGCACTCATGGCCCTCACCGCCGTCGCCGCCAGCTATGCAGCCTATGGAACGCCTTTCGTGGTGCGCACTGTGGAATGGTTCATCAGCTTCTCGATGGTCGCCCTTGCTCTCCTGAAGCTTCAGGATGTCGAACAGTTCAGCACGATGTTTCTGAACTACGACCTTCTTGCGCGGCGATGGGTGCCATACAGCTATATTTACCCTTATGCCGAGGCCCTCGCTGGGTTCCTCATGATCGCGGGAGCGCTTATGTGGCTCTCGATTCCAATCGCGCTGTTCATCGGCACGGTGGGAGCGGCGTCTGTTTACAAGGCGGTCTATATCGATCGGCGTGAACTAAAATGCGCCTGTGTCGGCGGCTCGAGCAATGTGCCACTCGGCTTCGTGTCGCTCACCGAAAATCTGATGATGGTCGCCATGGCACTATGGATGCTCGTTTCAAGAGTTATGCTTTCGGCGGTCTAAACAATGGACCGCTATCTGCCACAGCCCTCCGGAACCGGACCGACCGCAAACGGCCCCGTCTCAGTCATTGGCCAAGCTCGATGGAAGGGCAGGGTAGGGGCCGATAGCGGTCAGTCCGGTGCTGGTCAGCGACTTGAGAAAGCTGACTATCGTCGCGTGCTTGGTGGGCGCCCTGGCACATGGATTCGCAGAAGCGCGGCGAGGACTGCGAACCGTCAGGAACTAACCCAACACGGGCGGATGCGATATGGCGGCGCATGAGGCGATCTGCAGGCTCTCTATCGCAACCAGCTATGTGCATGTGCTGGGAGCGCAAAACACCCCTTCATCATTCGGTTTGGCTACGTGCAGCGTGGTCGATTAGGCGGGCCACCGCCTCGGCGGTTTCCTTGACCGCGACGACGTTATTGCCGCCCGTGACCCGAAGCTGACAGCCGCCAGCCTAGTCCGAGAACGAGATGATATGGTCGACATTGACGTAGACGGTGGGGCGAGCCGATGCCACCGCGCTGGTCAGTTTGATCTGCATGAAGTGCGCTCCACTTTCTCAAGTCTTCTTGTAGAATTTGACTTAGTTGCCCTGACTGTCTCTCTCCCGCAACCAGATTTGCAGGCTCTCTGCCGATCTGGGCCTGGCAAACGCATAATCCTCAAGAAAATCGCAACCCAACCGGCGCAGCAGATCGGCATGCGCCTTGGTCTCGACGCCTTCGGCCACGACCCTGAGCCTAAAGAACTTGCCCATGCCGATAATCGAGTCCTCGATCTCATCGCGGAGTTCCCAACACTCCTCATCGGTCTTCGGAACCAGCCGAAAAATGAGACGTTTGGGGTCCAAAGATAGGTCGTCCGGTGTCCAAACCTAAGGAGAACAGCGATGCAAGTTCAAGAAATCATGAGCCGTAACCCAGCCTGCTGCGGCCGCGCCGATACCATTCGGGATGCTGCGCAAATCATGGCAGAGAAATCGGTTGGGTCCGTACCGGTTGTCAATGATATGGGAGAGCCAGTGGGGATCGTCACCGATCGCGATATCTGCTGCGGCGCCGTAGCCCAGGGGAAGGGAGTCGATACCCCAGTCTCTGAGGTAATGTCCACAGACGTCTTGACGACGACGCCGGATGAGGACGTGGCGGCCTGCTGCGACAAGATGGAGGAGCGGCAGGTCAGGAGGGCAATCGTTACAGATGAAAACGGGAAGTGTTGCGGAATAGTCGCCCAGGCGGACGTTGCCCGCGGCGCCAGCGATCGGGAAACTGCGGATCTCGTCCAGGAGATTTCGAAGCCAGAGCGCAAATCGGGCTGCTGCTAGCAGAGCGAAAACCGGAGACATCGGCATGTTTGACGGAATGATGGGTGGCGGAATGATTTTCGGCATGGGGATCTTTTGGATCCTCATCCTGTTGCTGCTTGTACTGGCCGTCTTTGCCTTGGTGAAGTACTTGCGCAAATAGGTGGGCGAAGTTCTCGCGCCGTGGATCAGTCGTCAGCGGTGACTAATCGGCTCTACTCGCCTGACGTCCCATTGAGTGCCTCCTGGTAGTCGCGCTCGCGCTTCGGCCATGTGCTCTTGATGTAGTCGATGATCGCCATGATCTCGGTGTCCGTGAGCACAGCTGCAAAGGCTGGCATGTCCGTCTCGTATCCGGGCGCCATGGTCTCGAGACCATCGCGTATTACGGCAAGGAGTTGCTTGTCGGAGTGGTGCCACGTGTGCCCGCTGGCATCATGCGGTGGGGCTGGCAACCGGCCGCTCGGCAACCGGCGCATCCAGTCTGGCTGGCCCTGCAAATTGTCACCGTGACAGCTGGAGCAGTACTCCAGATATAGCTCCTTTCCGACATCGTCTGAGGCGCTGCAGGCGGCAAGCACCAGCGAGAGGCTCACTGCCGGCAGGACCCCGCTGCCGCTCACTGCCCGAGTGGCGACCAGCTCTCGCCCCCGTCCGTACTGGCGAGCACGGCGCTTTTGTGCGTAACGGCGACCATGTTGTCTCCATTGGCCGGGTCGGTGGCGAGATGCAGTATGGCCTCTTCGCCGATTGGAACCGGAAGTTCCTCCCATGTACCGTTTCCGCTGCGCCTGAGAAGGCCAGTTCCAACATAAAAGGCGTAGAGCGAGCCCTCATTATCTACATGTACGGCAGTAACGGGCACTCCGGCCGGTCCAATGCGCGACCACGAGGCGGCATGGTCGGAGCTCTCCATCAGACCGTCAGCCGTGCCTGCGAACAGTTGCCCCTCCGCCAGGCCGGCGGCGATATCGATGGTCTGATCGGGAGCCGGGCCACCCTCTACCCAGCTCTTGCCTCCGTCCGAGCTCATCTGAACGTCGCCATACAGACCATAAATCAGATTGGGATTCACCGGGCTCACCGACATAGCGTGGAAGTCGACCGGTCCGCCGATGCCGTCGGAGACATGGGACCAGGTGGTCCCGCCATCAGCAGAACTGATGACGCCGATATTGCCGCCGGACGCCGGATGCCCGCTGGCGAACAACCGGCCGCCCGGAGCGGCGGTGAACCCCATAAAATCGTCAGGCGCGGAAGTAAGCTTGGCTTTGCCGTCCTCGCCCACCAAGTAGACGCCGTTGTGCGTCGCCAGAGCGAGGCGAGACTGAGGTCCGGTCAGGAACGCCACACCATGGATATGGGACAGTTTGGACACCTCGACTGCTGCAGTGCCAGCATGTGCATTGCTTCCCCAGAAGGGAACTGCTGCCGCAAGGGCCAGGGGGACAATCCATTTTTTCATCTGCAAACCTTTTCCTCGAGGCGACGCAACGCAGTTCGAATAACTCACCATCCGCGCAAGGTTTAGGCCTTCCCGGTAACGAGTGCGTTATGCCGCGCCACCGGCTCATCCTCAGCTCGATATCACCGCTGCAGGAAGGCGATGTTTCCCCGGTCGCCGCGAAAACGGAACGCGGCTTGAGGTCGGACGTTGGCATTAAACCGTTCTGCAGCTCGATGTTCCCATCAAGTCGCCGGCGGATTGTTGGGATACATGAGCAGTGGGATAAGCCGTGGGAGACAATCAAAAACCAGTCGTCTTGGTAACGGGGTCAAGCGGATATCTCGGTTCAGCGGTTACCCGAGTTCTGAGCGACAAATATCGGGTCGTGGGACTTGATCGTCATTCACCACCTCATCCGCCCCACCTGGCAGAATGCGTGTGCTTCGACATCACAGATCAAGCTAGCGTCGATAAAGCCCTCCAGCGCGTTCGTTATGCTTACGGCAATCGGATCGCATCCTGCATTCACCTTGCGGCCTATTTTGACCTGACGGGTGAGGACGACCCCGCGTATGAGGCGGTGACCGTCGAGGGAACGCGAAGACTTCTGAAAGGCCTGCAGGAATTCGAACTCGAACAATTCGTGTTCGCCTCGACGATGCTCGCGCACCGGCCAACCCGGCCCGGCAAACCGATATCGGAAGGTGATCCGTTAGACGCGAAACTGCCCTACCGAGCTTCCAAAGTTCGAACAGAAGCGATGCTGAGCGAGGAGAAAGGCAAGGAGAATCACGTATTGCTTCGTCCTGCCGGCATTTACGACGAGAAGGTGCATTCAACGTTTCTCGCGCACCAGATCGCCCGGATTTACGAGAAGCGGCTTACCGGCAAGGTGTACCCGGGCGATTTGCAACGAGGGCAGGCGTTCCTGCACCAAGATGATTTTCTCGATGCGGTGGAACGTGTCATTGACCGGCGCGCCAGCCTTCCGGAGACTTTCCCCGTCCTTCTGGGCGAGGCAGATCCCATCGCTTTTGGTGACCTGCAACGCCTGATCGGGCGCGAGCTCCATGGCGAGGATTGGATTACCTGGAACGTGCCGCCAAAGTTGGCCAAGATTGGGGCATGGGCCGAAAACAGGATGTTCGGCGAAGATGCCTTCATCCGCGCATGGATGGTCGACATTTCGAGCGACCACTATGAATTGGACTTGTCCCGGGCGCGCAAGGAACTTGGCTGGAAGCCAAAGCATGCGTTGCGCGACGACATGCCTCGAATCCTCGCCAATCTCAAAGACGACCCGTACATCTGGTACAGAGAGAATGGCTTGAACGCTGCAAAGGTCACATCCGAGAAGGTTCGTTTGGCAGTGGCCCGTGAGGCCGCGAAAGAGCGACCTAGTGTGGCGGACGAGGAGAATATTCAGCACCAGCACGAAATCCATATGAGGAAGATGCACTTTTCGATGCTGTGGGTGCAGTGGCTGGTCATCGCCCTTGGACTCTGGCTCGCCACGGCGCCATCGGTATTCGGTACGTTCGGACAGACGGAGTTCGGCACCGCCGTCCAGCGTGTCACCGAGGACCGCGGCTTATGGGACGCTGCAACCCGTAGCTGGCTGACTGCGTGGAACGATGTGCTCACTGGATCCGCAATCGTCTTCTTCGGAATCCTGTCTCTTCGCCCTGGCAACGGATGGGCACAGTGGGCCAACGCTGCGCTCGGCGTCTGGCTATTGTTCGCGCCCCTGGTGTTCTGGACTCCCGATGCCGCCGTCTACGCCAACGACACCTTGATAGGAGCGCTGATTATAGCACTGACCATCCTCATTCCCATGATGCCTGGCATGTCCCGGGAAGGCATGATGGACGATGGCGACATCCCGCCTGGATGGACCTACTGTCCATCGACCTATGTACAGCGTCTTCCGATCATTGCGCTCGGGGTCATTGGCTTCATGCTCTCGCGCATCCTGTCCGCCTACCAGCTCGGGCACATAGACACGATCTGGGAGCCGTTCTTCTCGTCGCCGGAGGCTTTGAACGGAACCGAGTACATCATTACCTCCGACGTATCAAAAGCATGGCCGATCGCGGACGGCGGCCTGGGTGCCATGACCTACATGTTCGAGATTCTGATGGGCGTAATGGGCAGCCGTCTTCGCTGGCGCACGATGCCCTGGATGGTGGCGCTGTTCGGGATCGTGGTCGGACCTCTCGGCGTGGTCAGCATCTACTTTATCATTATCCAGCCAATCATGATCGGCACCTATTGCACTCTTTGTCTTCTGGCAGCGCTCGCGATGCTGATCATGATCCCGCTTTCCCTGGACGAGATCATTGCCATGATCCAATTCATGGTCCTGAACACGCGGCGAGGCCGTCCCTTTTGGCGTGCTTTCTTCCGGGGGGACGCACTTCCCGGCTCATCAACCGGGGGCGAAATGAGTTTCGATTCCACCCCGAAGGTGGTCTTGCGACAAGGTCTTCGAGGCGTCACCGTTCCTTGGACGCTGGGAATCAGCGCGGGAATCGGCGCTATGCTGATGCTTAACCCAGGCCTATTCGACAATATCATGCCAATGGCGGGAAGTGACCATCTGGTCGGTGCGCTGATTCTGACGACCACCATCATCGCATGGGCCGAAGTCGCCCGCCCGCTTCGCTTCTTGAACGCATTTTTTGGTCTTTGGCTGCTTGTGGCGCCGTTTCTGCTTCAAGGAGGAACGACTGCTGGTAGCTCCGTGAGCATTGTTGCCGGTCTTGCGCTTATTGCACTTGCTCTGCCGCGGGGGCGCAGGAGCACGGAACATTATGGGAATTGGGATCGGTTCATTGTCTAACTCCCGGACATTCGCCCTCAAGGGGCCCCTTGGTGGCCGAAATACGTTGCGGAGGAAACCTGGTAGTACCGATCGATCACCCGATCGAGGGCGGCGACTGCTCATCGCACTGGCCCTCAATCTGGGCATCACGGTTGCCGAGGTCGTGGGCGGGGTGGTCTCCGGGTCGCTTGCGCTCATTGCGGACGCCGCGCACAATTTCTCCGACGCGGCTTCGGTGCTTGTTTCCTATATCGCCTGGCGCATCTCTCGCCGCGCCGCCAACGAGAGGCGAACGTTCGGCTATGCGCGAGCCGAGGCCGTTGGCGCCCTGATCAATCTCACGACGCTCATCATCATCGGGCTTTATCTGCTTTATGAAGCGGGAGCCCGAATGCTTGAGCCCGCAGAAGTCGTTCCGACAGCGGTGATCATCGTTGGTGTCATTGCCTTCGTCGAAGACGCGGCGGCGGCTTGGGTGCTGCGAAAGGATCTGGGCAGCCTCAACGTCCGCAGCACCTTCCTTCACATGATCGCCGATGCCCTGGCGACGGTCGCGGTCATCATCAGCGGCGTGTCCATCATGGTTTGGGGGCCCGACGTCTACTGGATCGATCCGGCGGTGACCGCTGCCATCGCCATTTATGTGCTAATCCACGGTTCTCGCGAAATCCGTGAGGCCGTCACGGTGCTGATGGATAGTGCGCCCAAGGGTTTCGAGCACGACCGGGTGGTCGCAAAGCTTCGCGGTCTGGAGGGGGTCATGGATGTGCACCACTTGCATGTCTGGCAGATCAGCGAGGGCAAAACCGCCCTTCAGGTTCACCTGGCGTTGGACGATATGGGCTTTGCCGAGGCGACCGAACTCAAGGAGCGGCTCAAACGAGAATTGCATGACGAGTTCGAGATCGAACACGCCACCATCGAGATGGAATTGGCTGGCAGGGTCGATCACGATCCCGAGATCGTCGCCCAGGAAGAGTAAAGGCCTGACGCCGGGTCACCCTTACGTAACGGCCATTGTCTATGGTTGCCGAAAGCTTTTGGACAAACAGCATGCTCGGCAACACTCTACGCGCCCTTTGCCTCGTCACGATGACCTTCTTCCTGGCCGCGTGCAGCCAGTTCGTTGGCGACAATCGTCACAATGTGCCACTCGGCAAGCCCGTGTTGGACAGGCTGGCGGAGATCGGCTCATCGCCGTCCGAGCCCATGGTCATCCGCGTTTACAAGCAGAGCTCTGAACTCGAGGTCTGGAAGCGGACGCATACCGGGGACTATACCTTGTTCAAGACTTACCCGATCTGCAAATGGTCCGGCGATCTGGGGCCAAAAATCCGGGAGGGCGATCTACAGTCGCCCGAAGGGTTCTACGACGTTACGCCCGCGCTGATGAATCCGAAGTCGTCTTACTGGCTGTCCTTCAACGTCGGCTTTCCCAACAAGTTCGACCAGGCATGGGGACGTACGGGCACCTATCTCATGATCCATGGGGATTGCCTGTCGGTCGGCTGCTACGCCATGACGGACGAGGGGATCAAGGAAATCTACGCGCTGGCTCGCGAGACCTTCCGCGGCGGCAATTCCTCGTTTCAGCTCCAGCTTCTGCCGTTCCGCATGACTGAGGCGAACCTCTCCCAGCATGCTGACAGTCCGCACGCACCTTTCTGGCGCGACTTGAAGGTGGGTACCGACCTGTTCGATGCGACCCGGCGCCCGCCAGGGTGGGACGTTTGTGAGCGTCGCTACGTCTTCAACGCCAACGGATCATCACCTGGTCCTTTGCATTCAAATGGCGTCTGTCCAGCAGGAGTCTACTCCACGATGGCAGCGCTTTGAGGGGTCAGTGCTGATAGTCGTGGTGATCGGGCAGTTCGGCATCATCCCGTAGAACCACTGCCTCTACGGTCGCGGTCGTGCCACCCGTCGTGGCAATTGTCACGGGGATGGCCTGAGCGGGCTGGAACGTCGCAGGCACCGCCACCCGCAATCCCCTTTCGGTCATGTAGAGTTCGGCATGATATGGGATCGAGATCGAGTCCCGAGAACCATCGGGCGAAACGGTCCTTCCCGCCATGCCGGCGACGCCTATGCCAGTCAGGTCGATGGACGTGTCACTTGTATTGTTGACGACAAGGAAAAGCTCGGAGCCGCTCTCAGCGGCCCGAAGCCATGCGCCCTCGACATAAACGCCTTCGGTGATCGTCACGGGCATTGCCGGGGTTGCCGCGGCAGGCACTGCCCCAATGAATATCGTCGCCAGGAGGAGGTGTTGCTTCATCATCCCAATATGCCTTGGGGATGACGTCGCGTCGATGGTGCGGTTGGTCGCAAGCCTGCGGAACGCCTCGACATCAGTTTGCTTGCTGGTGGTGCTTGCACTTGTCGTGATCGGCAAGAATCTCGATGACGCGGCAGGTCTCGACGCGTCCATGACTGCAGCCCTCGACCATCCGCCTCAATTCTGCCTGCAGCGCAGTCAGGCTTGCAATCTTGCGGGCGACTTCGGCGAGGCGCGCCTTGGCAATTGCGTCCGCGTCGGCGCAGGATTGGTCGGGCCGATCCTGAAGGGCAAGCAAGGTCTGGATCTGATCGATGTCGAAGCCCAGCTCACGCGAGTGCCGAATAAAACTCAGGCGCTCGATGTCCTTGTGATCGTAGGTGCGGCGGCCGCCTTCGGTTCGCGGTGGTGCGGGCAACAATCCGATCTGTTCGTAGTAGCGGATCGTGGGGATTTTTACGCCGCTGCCCTCCGAAACCTTACCGATCGCGATGCCGTGACCCATTTTCGCTTGCTCCTATAGCCACTGGAGGATGTACGCCACAATCAAGGATTGCAAGGAGTCGGTAGTATGGACACGGGAACAAATTCGACACGCTTTCGTGTGGAAGGCATGGATTGCGCAGCCTGTGCTTCCAAAGTCGACACGGCAGCACGCCGGATCGCCGGCGTCGAGGACGTGTCGGTTTCCGTGATGAACGGCACCATGACCGTCAGGCATGCTCCGGGTGCCGACCTTGAGGAAATCTGCACTAAAGTCGGAAATCTCGGCTACCCCACTACACCGATCTCGGGCGCCGCCCCCAAGGCACCAGAGGCCGTAACAGGCGCGCACATGCATGGGGATCATGACCGAGACGACGATGGACCGTGGTGGCGCACGCGTAAGGCCAGGCTGACGCTTGCATGCGGTGGGGCTTTGGTCGCCGCTTATCTTGTCGGGCGCCTTCTGCCCGAAGTCGGCCACTGGGCGTTCCTTGTTGCGCTGCTCGTCGGGCTGGTTCCGATCGCCAGACGGGCGGTCGCCGGCGCCATGAGTGGCTCGCCATTTTCCATCGAGACTCTGATGTCGATCGCCGCTATCGGCGCCGTCATCATTGGCGCTACGGAAGAGGCAGCGACTGTCGTGCTGTTGTTCCTCGTGGGTGAATTGCTGGAGGGGGTTGCGGCAAGCCAGGCGCGCGCCAGTATCAAAGGACTGGCCGATCTGGTGCCCAAGACGGCCTTGCTGGTCGACGGCGACGACGTCAGGGAAGTGCCAGCGGCGGGGCTCGAGCTCAAACAGGTCGTGCTCGTTCGTCCGGGGGACCGCATCCCGGCAGACGGTGAGATCGTCGAGGGAACCAGCGCAATCGACGAGGCGCCTGTCACCGGCGAGAGCGTGCCCAAAACCAAGGGTCCGGGTGACATCGTTTTTGCAGGCACCATCAACACCGACACCGCCCTGCGCATCAACGTCACGGCCAAGGCATCCGACAACACCATTTCGCGGGTAATTGCCCTGGTCGAGGAAGCGCAGGAGAGCAAGGCGCCTACGGAACGGTTCATCGACCGCTTCTCCAAATACTACACTCCAGGTGTCCTTCTTGTCGGCGCGCTAGTGGCGATCCTGCCCCCTCTGGTGCTTGGTCAGGCCTGGGGCGAGTGGATATACAAGGGGCTGGCGATCCTTCTGATCGGTTGCCCCTGTGCCCTGGTGATCTCGACGCCAGCTGCGATCGCGGCGGCCCTTTCGGCGGGTGCCCGTCGCGGCTTGTTGCTCAAGGGCGGTGCCGTGCTCGAGCAGTTGCGCACCGTCAACTTGGTGGCAATGGACAAGACCGGAACCCTGACCGAGGGCAAGCCAAAGGTCACAGACATCGTTGGCGTAGGTCGTACCGCAAGCCAGGTGCTGTCGTTGGCGGCAGCCCTTGAGACCGGGTCAAGCCACCCCTTGGCCCTGGCCATCCTCGCTCGGGCGAAGGCCGACAAAGCGCCGATCCCGCCAGCATTCGACATCAAGGCGATCCCAGGCAAGGGCATCACAGGCAGCGTTGGAGGCGAGATCGCATTCCTTGCCTCGCCCAAGGCCGCTGCCGAACGCGTATCCGTGCCCGATAAGCTACGAACCCGCATCGAGGCCTTCAATGACGAAGGCAAGACCGTTTCGGTACTTCTCGCCAACGACCAGATTGCGGGTATCTTCGCCATCCGCGACGAGCCGCGTCCCGATGCCAAGGCAGGATTGGCCGCGCTTCGGGAGGCGGGCATCGACACCGTGATGTTGACGGGGGACAATTTGCGAACGGCCACGGCCATCGGCGCCACCCTCGGCATGGACGTTCGCGCTGGTCTGTTGCCCGAGGACAAGCAGCGTATCGTCCGGGAGCTGCAGGGTCAGGGTAAGGTTGTCGCCAAGATCGGCGACGGCATCAATGATGCCCCGGCGCTCGCCGCTGCCGACATCGGAATTGCCATGGGCGGGGGCACGGACGTGGCGCTCGAGACAGCCGACGCTGCCATTCTTCATGGCCGAGTGACCGACATTGCCGACATGATAGGCCTCTCCAAGGCCACGATGGCCAATATCGGGCAGAACATCACGCTCGCACTCGGCTTGAAGGCTGTATTCCTTGTCACCACAATCATTGGCATTACCGGGCTCTGGCCCGCGATCCTCGCGGACACGGGGGCGACGGTGCTGGTCACCGCAAACGCCATGCGGCTCCTGGCCTGGAAGGGACGTCTGAACGCATGAGACGACGGGACGCATTCAAGATCGAGGCAGTTCATGCAGACTGAAGGTCCATTGCCGCTGCGCGTCTTCCAATGGACGCTGTGGCTTCTCATGCTCGGCCTGATCGTTTACGCCTTCGCGCCGGGTATCATCGAGCGACTGGCCGGGAACCACGACGCGCGCATTGCGGCGCCCTCCGCTTCGGTCACCCAGGAGGCTCCCGAATGAAAAAACTTCTCCTCGTTGTCGCAACTCTCGCGGTCATGCCGGCGGCCATTGCGCACGATTTCGATGCCGGCTCGATCTATATCGATCATCCAATGGTCGAGGAGGCGCCCCCAAGCGCCCGTGTCCTTGGCGGCTATGTATCGCTGCACAATCAGGGCGCCGAGGACGACCGCCTGGTCGCGATCGAGAGCACTGCCGCCGAAAAGGTCGAAATGCACAGGTCGGTCGTGACCGATGGCATCGCAAGGATGACGCCTCTTACCGAAGGCATCGAACTGCCCGCTGGTGAAATGGTCTGGCTCGGCTCGGACGGCACACATGCCATGTTCATCGGGCCCGACAAGCGCTACGTCGCCGGTGACGAAATTCCGGCCACCCTGGTCTTCGAAAAGGCGGGACGGATCGACGTGACCTTCAAGGTGGAAGAGCGCGCGGCGACCAGGGCACCGGGCCATGGGGATCACGCGCAGTGAAATCGCTTCGGGTACTTCGCATCGTTCTCTGGGCGCTCGTTTTGGTCGCGGGAGCCGGTGCGGCATATCTTTTTCTCTCAGCGCGCAATGCGCCTGTCGATGCAGGCCCGGCGGTGTACGCGACACCTTTCACCCTGATCGATCAGGATGGAAATGAGGTCACCGAGGCCGATTTTCTCGGCAAGCCTTCAGCATGGTTCTATGGCTTTACACATTGTCCTGACGTGTGTCCCACGACCCTTTCGGAGATGTCCGCCTTGCTCGGAGCGCTGGGTCCGGATGCCGATCAGCTGCAGACGGTCTTCGTCAGCATCGACCCGGAGCGTGACGACGTCGCCACGATGAAGGACTATGTCGAGTATTTCGATGACCGCATCGTCGGCCTGACCGGCTCCCTTGAGAACGTCTCGGCTATGGCCAAGGCTCGCTACATCTTCTTTGAGAAAGTGCCGCTCGATGGCGGAGACTACACGATGGAACACAGTGCCAGCGTCCACCTGGCCGATGCCGAAGGCAGCTTCTTCGGAACGCTGGATGGCGAGGAACCCTTTGACACGCGTCTACAGAAGCTTCGGCGCCTGATCGAATGAGAAAGTTGGACGTCGTCGTTGTCGGCGGTGGTCAGGCGGGCCTCGCCGCAGGACGCCTCCTGGTGGAGGCCGGCACCAGGTTTGCCGTTCTGGATTCGGAGAAAACGATCGGAGACACCTGGCGGCGCCGGTACCAGGGCCTGACGCTGTTCACCCCACGCGAATACAGCGCCCTGAGCGGCATGGCGATACCCGGCGACCCGGGGGGCTATCCCGACAAGGACGAGGTCGCCGACTACCTTGAGGCCTACGCCCGACAGTTTCGCATACCCGTCCGATCCGGCTGCACCACAACCTCGATAGAGCGGGATGTCTCCGGTGCCTTCCGGGTCACGGGCGAGGGTTTTGATCCGATCATCGCCGATGCGGTGGTGATCGCCGCTGGCGGATTTCGGAACCCGATAATACCTTCATGGGCAGCCATGTGCACTATTCCCCAGTTCGCCGTCAACGAGCTTGGCGACTTCGAACGACTTCCGAACGGTCCGCTGCTCGTCGTCGGCGATGGTGCGAGTGGCCGAGATGTTGCGGTCCTCAATGTTCCGCACCGTCCTGTCCTGATCTCGACCGGGCGACCAAGAAGATTGCTGCCAGAACGGATTTTGGGACGAAGCCTTTGGTGGTGGTTGGATGTCACCGGCCTCGTCCGGGCCACGACCGGTTCCTTCCTGGGCAAGCGCATGCGGGCCGTAAATCCTTTTCCGAACAGGCAGCGCGGCGTCGACGATTTGACCTCCGCCGGGATTGAGATACGGCCCCGCGCCATCGGCGCGGAAGGCCGTGTTGTCCGGTTCGCGGACGGCTCGACGCTGGAGCCTGCGACCATCATCTGGGCGATCGGATACAAACCTGATTGGTCCTTTATCCAACTGGATGGCGCATTGGATGAACGCGGTGGAATCCATCACCATCAGGGCGTTTCGCCGGTGGAGGGGCTCTATTTTGCTGGCTTGCCGTGGCAACGCAACCGCGCATCGGGCCTTGTCATGGGCGCGAGCGAGGATGCGGCCGTGATCGTGGACCATTTACTGAGGCGGGCATTGTCCGCTGACACGGTTTAGTCTTCAAACCCTCGTAACCGCATTGTTGCCGAATTCGACAGTAGGCTAACGTGCAAGCTCTTTGCCGCTCCGGTTCACATTGGATATGACACTAAAACTTCGTCGCAGCCTCATTCCCGTCCTGATCGGAATTTTGGCCATGGTGCTGTCGGTGCACCCGGCGACGGCACTCGATCATCCTGATGCTGCGAGCCTCGGAGACATCCGACAGGGCATCTCGGAGGACCATGAATTGCAGCATACGCTTCACGCCAGAGGCTGTTGCACTGTTGCATGCGGAATGGTGGCGCCGGTGGCGATGGTTGTTGATGACACCAGCCGAGCCCCAATGTTCACACCGGCAGCGGACGAGGATCTGCCAGTCAGCCTTCGACGATCCAAGCACTTCCGTCCTCCACGTTTCACCTGCCCCGCGACCGCAACTCGACCGACCCATGCCGGTATCCCGGGGTGCGTCGGTGAACGAACGCCAATCAGGATGAGAACGATGAAAAGACGAGATTTCCTCCGGCTATTGCCCATGGGCGCCGTAGCCGCCACCTTCCCGACGACGCAGCCAGCACAGGCGCAGTCCCTTTGGGATATGATGAACCGGAACCGTTCGCTGAGCGATGCCGAGCAGGAGGCCAATAGCGCCGCCGCCATTCAGGCTATCGACACAGTCGAACCGATTCTGAGCTACGACACCGCCAACAACCTGCAGATGGCGATCGCCCAATACGAACCTTTTGTGGCCAGCGGCGGCTGGGAGCAGGTGCCGCAGGCGACATACGGCGTCACCATTGGCGTAGCACGAGATGGTGTGATCCAGCTCAAGCGACGCTTGCTGTCGTCAGCCGACATGGCCATGGTCGAGCGAGTGGACGACGTGATGGATGCTCCGACCGATGCCGCCTTGCGCAGGTTCCAGGCTCGCCATGGTCTTCAAGTCAGCGGGCAAGTGGACGAGGCAACCTGGTATGCCCTCAATGTGCCGGCGGAAACGCGCCTGCATCAGCTTCGGTTGAACCTTCTGCGTGTACAGAATATGGCGTCCGAGCTCGCCGACCGTTACGTGGTGGTCAACATCCCTGCTGCATTCATCGAAGTGGTGGAAGGCGGTATGGTCCAGCGACGGCACACCGCGGTCGTCGGTCGAATTGACCGGCAGACCCCCATCCTCAAGAGCCGCATCCACCAGATCAACTTCAACCCGTACTGGAACGTGCCGGTTTCCATCATCCGCCGAGACCTGATCAAGTACATGAACGAAAATCCGAACTACCTGACGGAGCAGAAGATCCGGATTTTCAACGGCAGTGGCAACGAGCTGCAGCCCAGCCAGATCAATTGGCAAACCGAGGAGGCGGTGAATTACAGCTTCCGTCAGGATCCGGGGCCGCTGAACTCGATGGGCAACGTGAAGATCAACTTCCACAACCCCCACGCAGTCTATCTCCACGACACGCCGACCAAAGGCCTGTTCGGCGATAACGCCCGCTTCTATTCCTCTGGCTGCGTGCGCGTGGACCAGGTGCAGGATTTCGTCGCCTGGGTGCTGCGCGACAACGGCGACTGGGGCGCTACGGAGATCCAAACAGTGTTCACGACCGGAGAGCGCAAGGATGTGGACGTGAGCAATCCACCAGAAATCCACACCACCTACATTTCCGCCTGGGCGAACCGCAATGGCGTGGTCAGCTTCCGTGACGATGTCTATGAGTTCGACATGGCCGGCAAAGTGACCTTCGAGGCATGACCCGGGCGGAGAAGCTTATCCGGCTCTGGCGCGAGCTTGATCGTCCGCAGCGCGATGCCTTTCCGGGTGATCCGCGCGACTGGGAGAAGCACAAGGCGACGGCAGCGAAGCTGACACCGCTTGGTGAAAAGCTGCTTGGTTTGAGCCGCTGGTAAACGTGCGAGCCCCGCTAATGCATAGCGGGGCTCGACAGCTTTTCAGCTATTTCGTCCATAACCTGCCAGTCTTACCACCCTGTCGCCGCCGCCTGGGTTGGGTAAGCAGACTGGCAGCTCTCGGGAAGTCTTGGTTGCAGCCTGAACGGCAGGAATGGGGCGCCTCTCTGACCGGCCGCTGCCGGCCCCATTCGGGACCTCGGACCCCTTGTGTTTTCGTCAGTCTCCCCCTCCTCACAATGCCGTTTGGTTCGACCTGGTTCGCTAGTACGGTACCAGAGAAGTGACGTGGAGGCGCTTGCGCAGTTACACACTTTGAGGATGGAGCCCAGAGGCTGACTTGACCTCCGATGGTCCACTTGCGCCTACGGCGCTTGTCCCAGCTTCGATGGAGGCTGGGTTGGGGGCGTGTCTGGGGTGGACGTCCGGCGTCAACCTCTGGCTGGTTCTCAATCTTTCGGATGATGGCTACCGGCACGGCATTATTTTGAGGGGAGCAACCAATCGAGAAAGTCCACGGTGTGTCGAAACTAAGTCCCCTGCGTTTTAGGAGCCGAGCATTCATTGCCGGACGAGCCAGCCAACAAGCTCAGTGTAGTTCGCACCGGTCACCCGGTTTGAATACGTCACTTCGTCGACCCTGCAGGGGGTACCCGACAATCTTTGACCGTCTGCACCGCTGGCGATCCATAAGCAAGTGTGTCCCACGACGATCGTGCACGCTCGCCATTGTTCGCTCGAGGATATTACACGGATATTATACTGGTTTTTCAATGCTCAGGCTAAGAGCTTGATTTATTTGGTACGCCCAAGGGGAATCGAACCCCTGTTTACGCCGTGAGAGGGCGTCGTCCTGACCGCTAGACGATGGGCGCACGGTCATCGCTTTGCCTTGCC
>JBGTUK010000013.1:0-25334 GCA_041939225.1 Devosia sp. | reverse complement strand
AATGACCGCCGCCGAGGCGCTGGGCGGATCGCTTTCGATTCCGCCGGCCACAACAGCGCTGGGCGCGCTGATCGGCCACATTACTGGCGGGCACATCGAGGCCGAGAGCTATAGCGGTGCACGCAGCTTTCAGCCGATGAACGTCAATTTCGGCCTGTTTCCGGAAGTGACGGTCAGCAAGCCTGAAGGCGTCAAGCGATGGCGCGGTCCGGAACGGACCATTGCCAAGCGCCGGGCTATCACCAGCCGCGCGCTGGACGATCTCAAGGCCTGGGCATGACACCGTCGGCGCTGGCCGAGTACTTGCACACTCACATGCCGCTTTCGCGGTCGATGGCTGTGTCGGTGGTCTCAGCCAGTGCCACGGAGGTGGGGCTCGACGCGCCCCTGCCCCCAAACCTCAACGTCCATGGCACCATGTTTGGCGGCAGCATCGCCACGCTCGCGCTGTTGGCGGCATGGTCGGTCGTGCATCTTCGGCTGGGCAAGGAACGGTTCGCCGGACAATTGGTGGTTAGCCGCTCCGAAACACAATATCTCAGACCCATTTCTGGTGCGGCGCGAGCGATTGCACGACTGGATGGACTGGATTGGGACGGCTTTTCCCGCCAATTGACCCGGCACGGCAAGGCACGGTTGACCGTCACCGCCGAGGTCTTATCCGAGGAGCAAGTAGCGGCTCGGCTGGTTGCGACGTTCGCGGCGATTGCTTAAGCAGATAGGGCTCCGCAAGCCTAGCGGTTTCTCAGCGTCCACCAGGTCAGACGCGCGATCTTGCGCCAGTCGGCATCATCCTGCGGGGCCGCGTAGGGATTCGTGCTTTGCTTCTGCCAGAGATCAAGTTGCGCCTCGATGACTGGCATGGCGGCAAAGACTGTGCGCAGCGGGGATGGCAATTGCGCAACGGCCAATCGCGCCTTGTCCAGATGTTCGCGAGCCAATTCGGCGATCTGGCTCAGGGCCGCGTTCAGACCTTCGCTCTCCTGACCGGCGAATATCTCGCCTTCACGCACACCATTGGCCTCAAGTATCGACCAGGGCAACATAATGCGGCCCTGCGCGGAGACGAAGCCGAAGGCGCGCAGGTGACCGATCATGGCCTGGGCAACGCCCAGATGACCGGCAGCGTCGCCCGGCTCAACAGGCTCCCCATCGTTGAGAATCATGGCGGCAAGCTGGAACAGGGTTGAAGCGGTCTCCCCCGCATAGCCCTCAAAGGTTTTGACATCCGGCATGGGATCGTCATAGAGATCAAAGCGCCGTGCCCCAATCAGCCGCAGCAAGGTGCCGGTCGGCAGTTTGTAGCGCTCAAGTGTATCAAGCAGGGCATCGGCCAAGGGGTTCTGATGCACGGCCCCGTGCCCCTGCCCCGTGATCGCGTCACTCCACCACTGCAACCGGATTTCGCCGGGCTGGGGACCGGAAACGCGGTCTCGGATGGTGGCAACATCCGTATTAAATGCATAGAGCGCTGTGACGCCCGGACGTGCCGTCGCGGGCAAAACAAGGGTCGTGAGATAGCGGTCGCGATCACCCTGACGCAGGGCCTGCGCGGCGAATTCGAAACTCTCTCCCGTCATCAGCGGGCCTTTTCGACGGCAATGAGCGCGGCGCCGACGGCACGCTCCTCGGCCAGCAGGACATTGTAGGTCCGCACGGCGCCGCCGGTCTGCGTCGCCTCGATGATGATGTTGTGTTCGCGCAGCGCCTGACGAATTGCCGGATCGATCGCGACGATATCCGAGCCCAGACCGATCAGCAACACATCGAGCTTTGCCGCCTGAGCCAAAACGGGGCTCAGGCTTTCGAGTGTCACTTCAGCGGCGGTGCTCACGCTCCAGCCCTGCATTCCTTCGGGCAGACAAAGCAGCGATCCCTTGTGGGACAAGTCAGCAAAGCGGAAGCCGCCATTGCCATAGGCATCGATGCCTACCTGCCTGGGATAGCGACCTTTTTCGGGGGCACCCATGAACGATCAGCCCGCAGCACTGTCCGAGGGTTCACCGGCGTCGGTCGTATCCTTGCCGCCATCGGCCTGATCGGCTCTTGTGGTCAGGCCGAGATAGATCAGGATCGGCGCTGCGATGAAGATGGACGAATAGGTACCGACCAGCACACCCCAAGCCATGGAGATGGTGAAGCTGCGAATGACTTCGCCACCAAAGACCACCAAGGCCATGAGGGCGAGGAAGGTCGTGGTTCCAGTCAAAATGGTACGCGGCAAGGTGGAATTGATAGCAATATCAATGATCTCAGCAAGGGCCACCTTCTTGTACTTCATGCGGTACTCGCGGATACGATCATAAACCACGACCGTATCATTCAGCGAGTAGCCAACAATGGTCAGGATCGCCGCGATGCTGGACGCGTTGAACTCGAGCCCGACAAAAGCGAATAGACCGATGGTCAATATGACGTCGTGCGCCGTCGAGATGATCGCTCCAACGGCAAACTGCCATTCAAAACGGAACCAGAGATAGACAAGAATGCCCAGCAGAGCCGCAGCCAGGCCTATGGCGCCGGTCAGGGCTAGTTCACTTGAAACCGTCGGTCCCACAGTCTCCGTGCCGCGCATGGTGTAGTCGAGCGCTTCAACGGCCAGTCGGATTTCTTCAACGGCGGCCTGTTGAGCCGAGGCACCGCCATCCTGGGTCTGGACGCGAACGAGCAGGCTATCGGCCTCGCCAAAGCCCTGTACCTGTACGTCGCCAAGGCCAAGTTGCGACAATGCTTCGCGGACGTCGCCGGGCTCGGCGAGACCATCACTGGCCTGAATTTCCATGGACGATCCACCACGGAAGTCGATGCCCAGATTCAGCCCGTGAATCCCAAACCACCCCAGTGACAGTATTGAGGTTACGATCGAGAAGGCAATGACACCCTTTCGAACAGCCATGAACGGTATTTTGGTATCGTCAGGAATGAAGCGCAGTAATTGAATGCGCAGGGTCTTGGGGCGCGCCCACTTGTACCAGCGACCGACGATGAAGAGCGTGACCAGGTAGGCGGTGAACAGCGTGGTCAGAATACCGATGGCCAGCGTGACGGCGAAACCCTGCACCGGGCCAGAGCCTAGATAGAACAACACTACAGCCGCGATAAGTGTCGTAATGTTGGCGTCAAGAATTGTGGCCATGGCGCGCTGGAAACCCGCCTCGATGGCGGCAATCTTGCTCCGGCCCGCCGCCATCTCCTCGCGTATGCGTTCAAAGATCAGCACGTTGGCGTCCACGGCCATACCTATCGTGAGCACGATACCGGCAATGCCAGGCAAGGTGAGCGTCGCTCCGAGCATGGACAGAACGCCCAGAATGAGCACCACGTTGATGATCACCGCAAGATCGGCAAAGACACCAAACAGGCCATAGGCGAGGACCATGAAAAGGACGACCGCAATCGCACCAATGATACCAGCGGTGACACCGGCACGGATGGAGTCCGCCCCAAGTCCCGCGCTGACCGACCGCTCTTCCACGATATCGAGACTGGCAGGCAGGGCGCCGCCGCGTAGCAGAACGGCAAGGTCGTTGGCCGATGCGGTGGTGAAACTGCCGCTGATCTGGCCGGAACCGCCAGTGATTGGTTGTTGAATTACAGGTGCGGTGATGACCTGATTATCGAGTACGATGGCAAAGCGCTGGCCAACATTCGCAGAGGTGATTTCACCGAAGGTGATCGCACCTCGGGTATCGAACCTGAAACTGACAACCGGGATACTGCGCTGCTGGTCATAGGCCGGCTGTGCATCGACAAGGGATTCACCACCAAGAGCGATGTCTTCGTAGAGCAGTTCGCGCGTGCCGTCCTGGCTGGGCAAGATCATGGTGCCCGGTGGCAGCCCCTGTGCCTCAGCCTGATCGGCGGTCATGCCCGGATAGACCATATGAAAGGTCAGGCGCGCCGTCTGGGAAATGATGTTCTTGAGACGGGTGGAATCGCCAAAACCAGGAACCTGAACCAGAAGCCGATTGGTGCCCTGGCGCTGGATGGTCGGCTCAGTCGTGCCTAGTTCATCGATACGATTACGCACGACTTCGATGGATTGTGCCACAAGGCTCGACATGCGCTGTTCGATGCCTTCAGGGGTCAACGAGACGGTAACGAGGTTGTCGCCGTCAGGTGCGATGGCAATTTCGTTGGTGCCGCCGACGCCGGAGAACACTTGCCCTCCAACCGTATTCTGCAAGTTCTCCAGGGCCGTCAGGGCAGTAGCCTGCTGGCTGGCGTCCATCAGTTCAATTGTGATCGAGTTGGTCGCGGGATCGGTAGTGATGATGTTACCGATGCCGTTGTCATTGGCCAGAATGTTGCGCGCATCGCGGCGCAGATCGGCAAGGCGTTCCGTGACAATGCTTTCTTCGTTCACCTGCAACAACAGGTGCGAGCCGCCCTGCAGGTCAAGCCCAAGTACCACCGTTTCGTTCGGCAACCAGTCGGGCAGCGCGTCGCGCGCCGACTGTGGCAACATGCTGGGCAGTGCAAAGAGCACGCCGAACACGATGATGGCGAACATGACAATGGTGCGGATGGGCGAAAACTGCATGGAAGAGCGTCCTGAAAGCAAAAGCCGGAGCCCTAAGGCTCCGGCGAGCAGACTGTGCCAGCCTTAGGCAGGCTTGTTATCGTTGACCGGCTCGGACTTGGAGCGCACATCGGCGACCATGCCGCGCACGACCTTTACCTTGACGCCCTGTGCAACCTCGACTTCGAGATCTTCGCCGTCGACAGCCTTGGTAACCTTGCCAACGATACCGCCAGTGGTGACGACCGTATCGCCGCGACGGATGGCTGCGAGCATGGCCTGCTGCGCCTTCAAGCGCTTCTGCTGCGGGCGGAAGATCAGAAGCCAGAAGATCAGCACCAGAAGGGCGATCGGCATGAGCTGGATGAAGATGTCAGCCATGCCACCAGGGGCCCCAACCGCGTCCTGAGCATAGGCGGGCGTTACAAACATCAAGCGAACTCCTTATTGATTCTTTTTTCGTGCGTTGGAGGAAGGGGCGGCCCGGTCCTGTATCGACAGGGATGTGGACGCTATCGGGCTTGCCTGCACTTGCGCCCCGGCCAAAATCGCGCGGACTATACATTTGGGGTTGGCGTATTGCAAAGCCAATAAGGACGCGCAGATTGCCGCGTCAAAGCTGAAGGACGACAGGGTGAAGACCAAGGACTATCTGAGCCGGATTGCGGACGCGCTTGAGACCATTGCGAACGCCATGTCTCAGGACGAGAACGCCAGGCAATTCGAGCTGGGCGAAGCCGATGCCTATCATTGGCAGGGGGAAAGTGGCCGGTTGATGGCTATCCCTAGAGTCAGCCGTGTTCCCTTGTCGATGCTTCGGGGCATCGATCAGGTCCGCGACATTCTTCTGGCCAACACCGAGCAGTTTGCGCGCGGCCATGGCGCCAACAACGCCCTGCTGTGGGGCGCTCGAGGCATGGGTAAATCCTCGCTCGTCAAAGCAATTCACGCCGATATTGGCGCGCGCGAGGGGTTTGAGCGGCTCGTGCTGGTTGAAATTGCCCGGGAGGACCTGGAGTCCCTGCCCCAATTGATGCGGGCAATTGCCTCCCAGTCGGCACGGTTCATTGTCTTCTGTGATGATCTGAGCTTCGACAGCGGGGAAACCAGCTACAAATCCTTGAAGACCATTCTGGATGGTGGCCTGGAAGGCCGACCTGACAACGTGCTGTTCTATGCCACCTCAAATCGCCGTCACCTGATGCCGCGCGACATGATCGAGAATGAGCGCTCGACCGCGATCAATCCGAGCGAGGCGGTTGAAGAGAAGGTTTCTCTGTCCGATCGATTCGGGTTGTGGCTCGGCTTTCATAATTCCGACCAGGAAAACTACCTCGCCATGGTCTCGGGCTACGCCACCTATTTCGGACTTTCGATTGACGCAGAGACGCTGCGGGCTCGGGCCATCGAATGGGCCGCCACGCGTGGCTCACGCTCCGGCCGGGTCGCCATACAGCTTGTACGATCGCTAGCAGGCGAAGAGGGCAAAGCCGTCTGAAATCTGACATCATGAGACAATAAAAAAAGGCCGGAGCACCACTTCCGGCCTTTCTCAATTCGGAGGTCCGAGCTTAGATCAGCTCGCGAGCAGTGGCACCGGATCGACCGGGGTCGCTCCTTTGCGCAGCTCGAAGTGGAGCTGAGGCCTGGATACCGAGCCGGTCTGGCCGACGGCGCCAATCGTATCGCCGCGATTGACCACAGCGCCCTTGGCAACGCTCATGGAGGCGAGGTGAGCATAGGCCGAGACATAGCCATTCGGATGGCGGATCAGCACGAGATTGCCGTAACCCTCGACGCCCGAACCGACATAAATCACGGTGCCGTTTTCGGCGGCCTTGACCGAAGAGCCTTCGGGAACATCGATATTGATGCCGGTGCCGCGCGAGGCGGCGAAATCGGTGATGACGCGACCGGACACAGGCCAGCGGAACTTTTCGCCCGAGGCGGCAGGTTCAGCGGCCGGGGCGGGCGTCGTCGGCACCGACGCAACCTGGGTCACTTCGGCACTTGCAGGTGCGGCTGTCGGTGTGGGCGCGGGATCTTTGGTCGTGGCCACCTGCTGCACGGCATTGCCTGCCGACAGATTGGACGGACGCGAGGCCGGCATGGCCGGAGCCATGGCATCCTGACTGGCGCTGGCCACTTCGACCCGCTGGGTATTATTCACCAGGTCGGACCGGCCGGGAATGATGATCTTCTGACCGACGATGATCTTATCGGGCGAACCCAGGTTATTGGCGTGGACGATGGCCTGGGTGGTCACATCGTATTTGCGCGCAATGGTGTAGAGCGACTCGCCGCCGGCGATGGTGTGCGTGTAAGCATTGGCGGCGGCCTGTTGCGGTACACTGGAATTGACCGGCAGCGCGGCACTGGAAGGATTGGCGCCCATGGCGACGGCGGCTGGTGCGGCCGGCAGCGGGGCAAGGTTTTGCTGAGCAGGCATGGCTTGCGTGTTTCCCATAGATGACGACGAACTCAATGCAGGCAGGGCCTGGGTCTGCACCGTGGAGGCGGATGCTCCGATCGGCGACGCCGCGCCGGATGGCTGCATGAAGCCGCCATTGACCGGCGCCGGAGGCAGCGTGTTGCCGCCATTCCAGGCTGCGCCGACATTGGCCGGCGGCAGAAATTCCATGCTGGCAACCTGCACCGGCTGGGGCGCACCAATGGTTGGGGGCATGGGCTGATTGAGGGTTGCCGGGGCGGACTGCGCGACCGAGCCGGTGACGGTATCGTCGCTAAAACTGCGACTCCCGAGGCTCGAACAGCCGGACAATCCAACGGCGGCGATCATTACACCGGCAACGGCGACCGCACTTCTATGGGTCCGCGGAAAAACGCGAATACTCATCGGCTTACTCGTACGCAGGTACTCAACAACTGAGCTTGACGCTACGCCGGTAAGGTAAAGACGAGTTTAAAGCCGATGCGATTTGAGCGAAATCAAATCGGGGTGATTCAGAGGTGGGTAAGGTTAAGGCGGTTGATCCCGGCCCCAGAGGGTGAACGATAGCGACGCCGCCTCGCCTACTGCTTCTTGAGCGAAAGGCCGCCCAGCCGTTCCAAGGCACCGTTATGGGTCTGCTGGAGCGCGAATGGCGTCACGGTAATGGCATTGCCCCGGCGCAGGACTTCGAAGTCGGCTGCAGGATCGAGCGGCTGCGGGGTTTCAGGGATGGCCATGAAGAACTGACCCTCATTGTCACTCGGATAATAGCGAATGGGTGAACGCGAAAAGCGCTGATGGGCGACTGCGGAGAGCCCGACGACGTCCTCGGTGGTGCAGAACGGGAAATTGACATTGTAGAAGACGTCGTCGCCGGCATGGGCCGCCAGGATGGCCGACACCACTTCAGCACCGTAGCGACGGGCATTGGCCCAGTCCGGCTTATGCGAGACTTCGTAATCCATGGACTGGCTCATGGCGATGCCGATGGCGCCTTGCAGCACACCTTCGCGCGCGCCGGCGGCAGTTCCAGAACAATTGACGATATCGCCCAGGTTCTGGCCGGCATTGACGCCGGAAAGCACCAGGTCAGCCGGCCTGTCACCCAATATGTGGGTCATGCCCGCCACGACGCAGTCGGCCGGCGAACCGCCGGTGACGGCGTAGCGCCTCTCCCCCCTGGTCTCGAAGGAGAGCTCCCGACCAAAGGTGAAGCGGTGCCCTGCCCCGGACTGATTGCCGTCCGGGGCGACGATCCAGACATCATCGGAAATCGCGTTTGCGATGTCGGTCATGATGGCGATGCCAGGCGCATCCACGCCATCGTCATTGGTGATGAGGATGCGCAGGCTCATTTACTTGCCGCCGATGGAGGTCAGCCCGCCCATATAGGGCTGCAAGGCCTCGGGGATGAGCACGGAGCCGTCTTCCTGCTGGTAGTTCTCCAGCACGGCGATCAGACAGCGCCCGACAGCCGTACCGGAGCCGTTGAGGGTGTGCACATAGCGCGGGGCCTGCTTTTCACCGGATGGTCGATAGCGGGCATCCATGCGGCGGGCCTGGAAGTCGCCGCAGACCGAGACCGAAGAGATTTCGCGGTAAGTGTCCTGGCCGGGCAACCAGACTTCCAGATCGTAGGTCTTGCGGGCGCCAAAGCCCATATCGCCGGTGCAGAGTGTCATCACCCGATAATGGAGGCCAAGACGCTGCAGCACGGTTTCGGCGCAGGCAAGCATGCGCTCGTGCTCATTGATCGATTCTTCGGGCGTGGTGATGGAGACCAGTTCGACCTTATCGAACTGGTGCTGGCGCAGCATGCCGCGGGTATCGCGCCCAGCCGAGCCGGCCTCGGAGCGGAAGCAGGGCGTGAGGGCCGTGAAGCGCAAGGGAAGTTCTTCTTCAGCGAGGATGGATTCGCGGACAAGGTTGGTGAGCGGGACTTCGGCGGTCGGAATAAGAGCTAGGCGGTCTGGATGAAAGGCTTCCATCCCGCCTTCTGAAGCCTGTCTTTCTCGTGCTAGGTCCTCACCTGCCTGATACAAAGGCCCGCGCATCGGAGCGTTTAGCGATCTTGAAGTGCTGCGGGATGTGAAAAACAGGTCCTCTTCAAATTTCGGCAGTTGCCCCGTTCCGAACAGTGCTTCGTCGCGGACCAAAACGGGCGGTTGGACTTCGAGATAGCCGTGCTCGGCCGTGTGTAGATCGAGCATGAACTGACCCAGGGCCCGTTCAAGCCGGGCGATCTGGCCCTTGAGGACAACGAAGCGACTGCCGGAGAGCTTGGCGGCGATTTCGAAGTCCATGTCCTTTTCGGCGACGCCGACTTCGAAATGCTCCTTGGGGGCGAAGCTGAAGCTCGGCTTGGCTGGCCGCCCCTTTGCAGCCGTTTCGGCGGTGCCATTGGCGCCGAAATATTCGACGTTGTCGGCTTCGTCCTCACCAACTGGCACGTCCTCGAGCGCCATATTGGGGATGCCCGAGAGGGCGTCGCGCAGTTCCTTTTCGACCGCGCGCTCTTCGGCCTCGCCAGTGGGGATGAATTCCTTGAGTGCGGCAACCTCGGTCATCAGCGCCTGGGCTTTGGCCTCGTCCTTCTGGGCCTTGGCCTGGCCAATCTGCTTGGAAAGGCTGTTGCGCTTTTCCTGGGCTTCGTTGAGCTTGACGATGATGGCGCGGCGGCGTTCGTCGATCGCGATCAGATCAGAGGACCGCACGGACACGTTCTTGCGCTGGCTCATGGCCGCGTCGAAAGCGTCAGGGTTTTCTCTGATCCACTTGATATCGAACATTGCATTACGGGCCCTGCCCGCCTCTTCATCGCTAGCGCAGGCCTTGGGTGACGAGCCCGGAACACGCCTGCGAGCGTTTCGGGCACAAAAGACTGCGCCCGAATAGAGCGCAGCTAATCAGAGGATGAGCCAGACAGCTCTGCATCCTGAGCGGCCAAGGCCGCCTCGCGGCGCTTCTGCACGTAGCGAACCGACAGGATAGCGAGTTCGTAGAGAGCATACATCGGCATGGCAAGACCGATCTGTGAGATCGGATCAGGCGGAGACACAAGCGCGGCCAAGGCCAGAATACCCACGATGGCATAGCGGCGCCCCTTGCGAAGCATGTCCACATTGACCAGGTCGATTTGGGCCAACAGCGTCAGGATGACCGGCAACTGGAAGCAGATGCCAAACGCAAGTATGAGCGTAGTGGCGAGCCCGAGATATTCGGACACCCTGGCCAGAAGTTTGATTTCTTCGGTCTGCATGCCGGCAAAAAAGCCAAGCGCGAGCGGCAACACCACGAAATAGACCATAGATGCGCCAAGCAGGAAGAAGACCGGTGTGGCGACAAGATACGGGATCAGCGCCTTGCGCTCGTGTTTGTAGAGCCCCGGCGCCACAAAGCCGTAGATCTGGGTAGCCACATAGGGAAAACCCAGAAAGACAGCGCCGAACAGCGAAAGATTAAGCTGGGTGAAGAAAAATTCCTGCGGGGCCGTATAGATCAGTTCCATGTCACCCGGATTGGGATAGATGGAGCGGTACGGGTTGAGCAGAATGTCAAAGATCTGACCTGCGAAAATAAAGCAAACCATCATCAGTGCCACCACTGCGATGGCACTGCGGATCAGGCGCTTGCGCAGTTCGGTCAGATGTTCGAGCAACGGCGCTTCGCTGCCAGCGAGTTCGTCATCGACGCCTGGGTTGCTCTTGTCTGTGATCTTAGGCTGCGTATCGGCCATCTATTCCGTCTTTCCGGCCGTTTCGGCAGTCTTTTTACGCGTGGCGCGGGGTTTGGCCGGTTTGTCGCCCTGATCGGCGGCCTTTGCTGGTGTCCTGCGCACGGGTTTTTTGGCCGCCGTGGTTGCGCTGCGCGCGGCACGCGGAGTGGCAGGCTTGTCCATCTGGCTGGCTGAAGCCTCAGCGGCAGGCGCCTCTGCTGCAGCAGCCTTGGCGACCGAAGATTTGGCGGCCGGTTTGCGGGCCGACTTCGTCGCCGATGATCTAGCCTTGGTGGCTTTCGCTGCAGCAGGTTTGGGGGTGCTGGCTCTGCCGGTGCCCCCCTTGGCAGTCGCAGCCCTTGACGCACGAGCCGGTGCTTTCACTGGCTCTGCCTTACTGGCCGTGAAACCGTATTCGGCGGCCATTTCGTCAGCAGACTTTTTGGCAGGCGCCATGCCGACCTGCTGTTGAATGGCCTCGACGACACTCTCTTCTTTGGGGTCGGTCGGCTTCAAAGCACCACTGGGGCTTTCTTTGCCGTCCTTGCCAATGCTGTTGAAATCCTTGCGGATCTCATCGGCCGTCTTCTTGAGGGGAGAGGTGATTGAGGACCGCAAGTTGCGCACCTCATCAAGCCCGGTGGTCCTATTTATCTCGCGCTGGAACTCGCGTCCCATGCGTTGAACCTGACCAATCACCTTGCCAACCCGGCCCATGACAACGGGCAGGTCCTTCGGGCCGATAAAGATCAGCGCCATGACGCCGATCACCAGCATTTCTGTCCAGCCTAGGCCGAGCATTTATTCAGTCTCCGGACGACGGCCAGGCCGCCACGCTTGGAATGGGACAACGCAGTTCGCTTAGGCGTCCTTGCTCTTGTCCACTTCCTTGGCATCGACGGTGCTGGGTGCGTCCGCGTGCAGACGCTCAGCGGGCTTGTCGTCGTCCTTCATGCCCTTCTGGAAGGCTTTGATGCCCGAGGCAACCTCTCCCATCATGCCGGAAATCTTCCCGCGGCCGAACAGCAGGATAACGACGACGGCAACAACGAGAATGCCCCAAATAGACGGCGCGTGCATGATGGTCTCCCTAGAACTCTGTTACGCGTTACACGCGATAGATAGACCGAGAAATAGGTTCAAATGCACCTGAACACAAGAACGTGTTCCTTTTCGTGCGAGGGAAAACCCGTTTTGCGATCACGTTTCCTCATCTTCGGGCTCCAGATCACCGGGATCGGCGGGATCGAGTGGATCTTCGTCATTTCGCAGGGCGCCGTCGAGCGGCAGCGGGATCTGCATATCGGCCGGCAGGCGACCGGACAGGAGGCCCGCCCCCTTGAGTTCGTCCAGTCCGGGCAGGTCTGACAGGCTTTCCAGGCCAAAATGATCGAGGAAGGCATCCGTGGTGCCGTAGGTCACCGGCCGACCCGGGGTGCGTCGACGGCCGCGCATACGCACCCAGCCGGCCTCCATCAACAAATCGAGTGTGCCTTTGCCCGTAGCGACGCCGCGCACCTCCTCGATTTCCGCCCGCGTCGCGGGTTGGTGATAGGCAATGATGGAGAGCGTTTCGAGGGCGGCTCGCGACAATGGGCGAGTCTCGTGTTCTTCGCGCCGGAGCAGAAAGCCAAGGTCTTCGGCAGTGCGAAAAGCCCAACCCTCGCCGCGCCGGACAAGATTGACGCCGCGTTCAGCATAGGCGTCCTGCAGACGCTGTAGCAGCGCTGGCACATCGGCACCCTCCCCCAGATAGGGTACGAGGTCAGAGGGACGCAAAGGCACGTCCGAAGCGAAAAGCAGCGCTTCGAGAATGCGCAAATGGCGACGCTGGACTTGGCCTGGTTGCTCGCCGCTCTGTCGATCACTCACTGGCTTCACTCCGCCGACGGCGCATGAACAGAGGGCCAAATGTTTCGGTCTGGCGGATGTCGATCTGCCCCTGCCTCACCAGTTCAAGACTCGACGCGAAAGAGGAGGCACGGACAGTGGCCCGTTCTGCGGGTGTCGAAAGATAGTCGACCAGATAGGCATCGAGCGAAATCCACTCCTGGCTTTCGCCAATCAGCCGCTCGAGGATATCGCGCGCGTCCTGCAAGGACCAAACGGTGCGCAGGCGCGGAGCATAATCGCTGGTGATGCCCCGTTCGCGCTGGCTCGAATAGGCCTTGAGCAGATCGTAAAGGCTCGCCTCCCATACCGCATGCCGCGAAATCTCCGTGGGCTCAGGCGCGCCGCGCGGATAGATCTGGAAGCCCAAGCGCGGCCGGTTCATCAACCGGTTAGCGGCGTTGCGCATGGCTTCCAGGCGTTTGAGCCGGAATTGCAGCATGGCGGCGAGCATCTCGCCGCTCGGCTCATCGTCTCCCGGGCTCTGGGGTACCATCAACCGGCTCTTGAGATAGGCCAGCCAGGCCGCCATGACGAGATAATCGGCGGCGACCTCGATGCGGCGCTCGCGCACCTTGTCGATAAAGCCGAGATATTGTTCGGCGAGCGCCAGGATGGAGATGCCCGACAGGTCGACCTTCTGACGCCGCGCCAGATCCAGAAGCAGATCCAGCGGCCCTTCATATCCCCCCACATCGACGCGCAGCACGTCTTCAGTGGCCGGAGGCGCCGGTGGGTCGAACCAATTGGTATCTGCCTGTGTCATGGGCTGCCGATCAGGATGGCGATCATGCTTCATCCTTGTCCGCTGGCGCAGGACGCGTCAAGCAAGTGCAGATGCCGGCTTCAGAGCAAGAGGCAATCGCCGCCGGCCGCCTTCACATTGGTGCAGATATTCGCAGCGCTTTCGCGCGAATTTGCGGGCACCAGGACGCGGTAGTAAATGCCGCGTTCGCCCAGATCGACACGTTGGATTTCCAGGCTGGCGCCGCCGAACAGCACGCCATAGCGGGTCGCGATGGCCTGCGCCGACTGGCGAGCGGCATCTTCGCTGCGCTGTGAGGCCAATTGCACATAAGCCGAAGCCGAGCCGCCCGAGGGGGTTGCGGCGACCTGTTGCTGTGCCGTTGCCGCGGGTTCAGCCGCGACCGGCGCTGGGGCTGGCCTGGCATTTGCAGCGGCGATAGCAGCCGAAGCCAGAGCGGCGAAATCGGATGGACGGTCCATCGGCACGCGAACGGTGCGCCCCGGCACGGCAGTTCCTGTCACGTCGACTACGGTTACGTCCGAACCCGGTTCAGCGACATCGGTCGCAGGGACCGGAGTTTCCTGTGCCGTCTCGGTGGCGGCAGCGGGTGTAGGAGTGTCGGTCTGCGCGCTGGCAATCAGGTCGGGGGTCGAGAAATCGGCGCCCGGCACTTCGGGGACATCGGGGCGGTCGACAGGCAGAATGGCCGAACCGGCAAGGCTGTCATCTCCGCTGACGATGGTGCCGTCTGGTCGCACGGTCACGGTACGCACCTTGCGATTCACGAGGCCGTCCTGATTGGGGTCGACAGTTGTGGTTTCGGCGTCGGAGATTACGCCGACATTGGTGGGGGCGCTATTGGCTGCGACCACGGCCTCGGTATCGGCCTGGTCACGCGATACCAATTGTTCGCCGTCGCCGGTGTTGGCACCAGAAATCTCGTTGAACACCACAGATTGCGGTGCTTCGGTTGTTTGCTCGACCTCCGGCACTTCCTTGGTCGGGGTGGTGTCGGCGACCAGCAATGGTGCCGGACCGCTGGCCGGTCCACCCTGCCCCAGCACCCAATAGAGACCAAAACCGGCCACGGCCAGCAGGCTGACGGCCACCAGAGGTCCGACCACCGCCCGGTTCATACGGCGTGGTTCACGCTGCGGCTCGGCCAGAGCTTCGGTCTCAGGCGTGGTGGTATCGGTAGTGCCGCCATCACTGCCGTTGACCCATTCCACATGGGCCCCGGTCGCTGCAGCCGCCGCGAGAATGGCCTCGTCTACCGAACTCATATCATCGGTGCGGACCGCTGGTGCCGGTTCGGCAGGCTTTGGCGCCACAGGCGTGGGCTCGACTGCCTTTGCCGGTGCCGGGGTGGTGACTGTCGGGGTTGCGAGGCTGCGCAGGGCTGGACTTGCCGGCGCGGCGGCTGGCGACGCCATTCGAACAGCCGGGCCGACCAGGCGCTCGATTTCATCGAGCGGATCGACCGTGTCGTCGGCTTTTTTGGGCTGGGCCGGCTCCGGCGCTGCGGAAGCTGCCGGCTGCTGCCGCTCGACGACTGGGGCGGCTGGCGTCGGGGCCTGCGGCTTTGCCGCGTTATCGCCAAGACCAAAGATGGGTGGGGTAACAAAATTGTCGTCGCTGCGGGCGGGCGGCTCGAGTTCTGGTTCGGGCGCGGTCGGTGTTTCGGCTCGGTTCGGGGCCGGGATATCCGTCGCCAGTTCAGCCGCGATCAGGTCAGCAAGGCTATCCTGATCCAGCGGCGCCAGTTTTTCGTCGGCGGGTTCGTCCGTGGTTTCTTTTGATTGCGGTGGCGCCTGAGTGGCAGCGGCGCTAGTGGCTGCCCCGGCTTGCCCTGCATCAAGACCAAATTCGAAAGAGAATGGTTCGACTTTCGGCGCGGCGGGGGTCGCGTCGGCGCCGGGGATACGTACCGGCGCAGAATTGGGCTGGGCTGCCTGGCCAGCGGCGCTAGACGTCGGGGCGGTGCGTGCCGCAGGTTCCGCCTGGGGCTCTCCTGGAATGCGCACAGGCGCCGATTGTACCTTGGGTTGCGACTGGTCGCCGCGAGCCTCATCGGCCATCAGGCGCGCCAACTCGGCAATAAGATCGTCGGGTGCTTCAGTCTGTGCGGCCATCGATTGCGGTTTCGCTGACGTCATCTTGCAGCGCCCCTAGAATGCGGAATGTCCTGTCAAGGATTTTCCGCGTATTTTCACACCAATGCGCCCGAATTATGAAAGCTCTTCGGGTGCAGAGACCCCCAAAATCCCTAGGCCGTTGCGGATTACCTGACGAACGGCGTCGACGAGTGCGAGTCGCGCTAGGGTCAACTTCGGGCTCGAAGGGTTAACAAATCGTAACTGCGGGTCATCCTTGCCCTTGGCCCAGAAGCCATGCAAGGCCCCTGCAAGCTCATGGACATAGAAGGCAATCCGGTGCGGTTCATGCGCGATCGTGGCGGCTGCCACGGTGCGCGGCCAAGCGCCCAGAAGCCGGATCAGCTCAATATCTGCAGCACTGCCAAGCAGTTCCAGTTCCGCGCCGGCCAGCGCAGCGGGAGAAACGTCGAGCTCGGGCATATCGCGCTCGGCAGTACGGAAAATCGAGCAGGCCCGCGCATGAGCATACTGGACGTAGAAGACCGGATTATCGCGTGTCTGTTCCTTGACCAGCGCAAAGTCGAAGTCCATCGACGCATCGTTGCGCCGGAACAGCAGCATGAAGCGGGTCGCGTCGGCGCCAACTTCATCAACAACGTCGGCCAGGGTGACCAGGTCGCCCGAGCGCTTTGACATCTTGAATGGCTCGCCATTTTTGAGCAGCCGAACCAGTTGGCAGATGCGCACATCAATATCTGCTTCGCCCTGCGAGACGGCTTTGACCGCAGCCTGCAGCCGCTTGACATAGCCGGAGTGGTCGGCACCGAGCACATTGATCATGTGTTTGAAGCCGCGCAGATATTTGTTGCGGTGATAGGCGATGTCGGCCGCGAAATAGGTGTAGGAGCCGTCGGATTTGATCAGGGCGCGATCGGTGTCGTCACCATAGTCGGTGGCGCGGAACAGGGTCTGCTCACGATCTTCCCAGTCCTCGGGTGCCTTTCCCTTGGGGGGCTCGAGGCGCCCTTCATAGACCATGCCTTCGTCGCGCAACCAATCCAGCGTGCTCTGGATGTCGCCCCCCTGCCCATGCAGGGTGCGCTCGGAAAAGAACACGTCGTGATGAATGTTAAGCTGGGCCAGGTCGGCCTTGACCAATTCCATCATGGCGGCAAGGGCCGCTTCGCGCGCGATCAGCACCGCTTCCTGCTCGGGCATGTCCAGCAAGGACCTGCCGTACTCGGACGCCAGCGCCTTGCCGACAGGCACCAGATAGTCGCCGGGATAGAAGCCGGCCGGTATATCGATGGTTTCCCCGAGCGCTTCGCGATAGCGCAGCATGGCTGACTGGCCAAGTATTATGGTCTGGCCCCCGGTGTCATTGATGTAATACTCGCGGGTCACATCATAACCCGACCAGGCCATGAGCGAAGCCAAGGCGTCTCCGAACACAGCGCCGCGGGTGTGACCCACATGCATCGGACCGGTGGGGTTGGCCGACACAAACTCGACATTGACCCGTTCACTCTTGCCCAGATCGGACCGGCCGAAATTCTCGCCTTGTGCGCCGACGGCCCGAAGCACCTGATGCCAGATCGAATCTGCAAGACGCAAATTGATGAAACCGGGGCCCGCGACTTCCACCGAGGTGATATCGGGCGTAGACTTGAAACGTTCCACTAGACCGGACGCCACTTCGCGCGGGTTTTTGCCCAGCGGCTTGGCAACCACCATGGCGGCGTTGGTCGAGAGGTCACCATGGGCGGGGTCGCGCGGCGGCTCCACGACCACGCGCGCAAGCAGCTCGTTTTCGAGCTGGGGGTAGTCGGCACGCAGGGCCTCGATGACCCGGGTGGTGAAGAGGGCGAAGATGTCCATGTCAAACCTGTAGGGAGACTGTCCTGGTCACGTTCCCTAACTGGAAAGTGAAAACACTTTTTTTCGGGAAACGCTCCTGTGGCGCCGGGTTAACGGAATTCCGGTCGAGCGTCAAACAGACGCTGATGTTCATCAAGGGCGTAGGGGTCGGTCATGCCGGCGATGAAATCGGCGACGATGCGTGCACGATCTGTGCCCGAGACCGCCCTGCCCGCCTCGCCCCACCGGCCCGGCATGTCCGCGTCTGCCATGTAGGCGGCGAACAGTCGCTCTACCACGGTCTCGCTTTGGCGGACCGGCACCATGACATCTTCATGGCGATAGACGCGTGCGAAGAGGAACGTCTTCAATGCTTTCTCATCGGTGGCCATCGCCGGAGAGAACTGTACCAGGGTCCGCCCTGCCAACCGCACATCCTCGGGTGATTTGACCCCGATCGCCTCGATATTCTGTGAACTGGTGGCGATGACATTTTCGACGGCCCGCGTGATCATCCGGCGCTGGACTTCATGGGTCTGGCGCTTAACGGCGATGTCGGGATAGCGCTCCAGCACTTCCTCAACGATGGGCCCAGCCATGGGCACACCGATAAAGTCTTGCAGCGTCACAAGGTTGGCGCGCAGCGCATCGTCGATGTCATGCGCATTGTAGGCGATATCGTCGGCAATGGCGGCCACCTGCGCCTCAAGACTAGCATAGGTGGCGACGCGCAGATCAGCCGGTGCCGGGATTTCGGCGAGGTCCACCAAATGAGGCAGCGGGCCATTATGCTTGAGTATGCCTTCAAGCGTTTCCCAGGTCAGGTTCAGCCCGTCATGCTCGGCATAGCGGTTTTCGAGGCGTGTAACGACCCGCAGCGCCTGGACGTTGTGATCGAACCCGCCATAGGGCTCCATAGCCCGGTCGAGCGCCCGCTCACCGGCGTGACCAAAAGGGGTGTGGCCCAGATCGTGACTGAGGGCGATGGCCTCAGCCAGGTCTTCGTCGAGACGCAACGCCCGGGCAATGGAGCGCGCAATCTGACTGACTTCCAATGTGTGGGTCAGGCGATTGCGGAAGTGCCGTCCTTCATGAGCGAGGAAAACCTGGGTCTTGTGCTGCAGACGCCGGAAGGCGGTCGAATGGATGATCCGGTCCCGATCGCGCTGGTATTCGGAGCGTGTAGGGCTTGCGCCGGTGCCAAAAAGTCGTCCGATGGATTGGGAGGACTTGCTGGCGTAGGAGGCGGTGTCTCTCATCTGGTCTTTTCCGGGCCTTTGCAACGGCGCATTGAACGCCTATCTTAGGGCGAGCGTTATGACATTACGACTGACCCGGGATATCCCATGACCGACGCCGCATTTGCCGATGCCCCTGCCGTAACCCTTTCAGACCGCGCCGCCAAGCGTGTGTCGCGCATCCTGTCCAAGGAAGCGCCTGGCACGGTGCTGCGCGTCTCAGTGGCCGGTGGCGGCTGTTCGGGTTTCCAGTACGAGTACAATCTGGTGCAGGAAACGGCGAGCGAGGATGATCTTGTGCTGCAAAAGGGCGATGCCACTGTGCTGATCGATTCCCTGAGCCTTGAATTCATGGGAGGGGCCGAGATCGACTTCGTCGATGACCTGGTGGGCCAGTCATTCCAGATCAAGAACCCCAATGCAGTCGCCTCCTGCGGATGCGGAACCAGTTTCGCCGTCTAAGCTTCACCTCCTGGTTGCCGGTCGCTAAGGTCCGGTCAAAACAGGAGGAATCAAAGACATGACCAGCCGCATCGACGCCGTGATGGATGCTGCCATCACCCATCAGACGATTGTCGGTGCGGAGGTGATTGTCACGCGTCACGGGGATGTCGTTTATCAACGCAGCGCGGGCTGGTTTGATCGGGAAGCCGATCGCCCAATGATCGACAACGCGATCTATCGGCTGGCCTCGCTCACCAAGCCCATTGTTGCAGCGACGGCCCTGGCCATGGTGGATAAGGAACTGATCGGACTGGACGACCGGGTGAGCCGGCATATTCCATGGTTTGCGCCGCGTCTAAAGGACGGACGGGAAGCAGAGATCACAATCCATCATCTGCTCACGCACACAGCCGGCCTCGCCTACGGCTACCCACAGGACCCGACGATCTCAACCGGTCTGGGGCCAACTGATCGGGGTCTGGAAGACAACTTCACCCGTGTTGCAAAGCACCCACTTGACTACGAGCCTGGCACGGCCTGGCAATATTCCGTGGCGATAGATGTTCTTGGTGCTGTTCTGGCCCAGATTCATGGAGGCACGCTCGATGACGCAGTCAAAGCGCACATCACTGGCCCGTTGGGCATGGCCGAGACCGGGTTCTTCGTCGCCGACGAGAAACGGTTGGCCAAACCTTACGCCGATGGAAAGCCGCCCGCACCGATGTCAGATCCGCAGGTCGTTCGAGGCGACAGCGGATCACTGATCTTCTCGCCGTCGCGCATATTCAGCGAATCGGCCTTCCAGTCCGGCGGAGCAGGCATGGCGGGCACACCTGCAGACATGCTGCGGTTCCTGGAAGCCATACGCAATGGTGGCGGTGGCGCGATCCGGCATGAGACGGTTGCCCGCGCGTTCTCAAACCAGATTGGCGATGTGGAGCGCGATCCTGGGCAGCGCTTCGGTTATCTTGGCGCCATCGTCGACGATCCGGTGGCTGCCAATTCGCCATCTGCCCAGGGTACGATCAATTGGGGCGGCGTTTACGGCCATTCCTGGCTTATCGACCCGGTCAATGGCCTGTGCATTCTTTCCATGAGCAATACGGCAGTTGAGGGGTGCACGGGGCGGTATCCAAAGGATATCATCGCGGCCGTCTATGCCGACCTGACCTGAGGCCAACCCTATGACCCTGCGCATTGCCACCTGGAACATCAACGGCATCAAGGCCAGGCTCGAATTGGTGCTGAGCTGGCTGGAGGAAGAAAAGCCGGACATCGTCGGCCTGCAGGAAATCAAGACGGTCGATGAGGGCTTTCCGAAAGCCGCGTTTGAATCGCTCGGCTACAATGTCGAGACGCATGGGCAGAAGAGCTGGAACGGAGTGGCCCTCCTCTCCAAGCTGCCATTTGACGAAGTGCATCGCGGCCTGCCGGGCAATGACGAGGATGAGCAAGCGCGGCTGATCGAGGGGGTGTTTTCGGTCGCCGGAGGCATTGTGCGGGCATGCAATATCTACCTGCCAAATGGTAACCCGGTGGATACCGAAAAATTCCCCTATAAACTGGCCTGGATGGATCGGCTCAACAGCTTTGTCGGGGACCGCCTAACGCTAGAAGAACCCTTCATCCTTATGGGTGACTTCAACCTGATACCGGCGCCGATCGACGCGCACGCTCCAGATGCATGGTGGGGCGACGCTCTGTACCGGCCGGAGAGCCTCGAGAGGTTCCGCATTCTGAGAAATATGGGCATGACCGATGCCCTGCGGGCGATAACGGCCGATGAAGCCTATACGTTCTGGGATTTCCAGGCAGGAGCATGGCGGCGCAATGCCGGCATTCGCATCGACCATCTGATGCTCTCGCCACAAGCAGCAGACAGGTTGGACGACGTCGTGGTGCATAAAGATGTGCGTGGCCGGGACAAGCCCAGTGACCACGTGCCTGTGGAAGGCGCATTCAGCTTCTGAACGTCAGAACTCGGCGCTGACAACCACACCGGAATTGGCCATTTCAACAGCGGCAGCTCGGGTCTCAGGCGTTGCCACCGACATGGCGCGATTGAGCAATTCTTCGGTCGCAGCCAAGTCGCTGGTACCCAGACAAGTGGTACGCGCGAAATTGAGCCACATCAGCCCCTCGGCAGGTCGAGGGGGATAGCTCTCCATGCCATTGAACAGGAGGTCGCCAAGATGCGCCTGAGCCAGACAATGACCCTTGTGCGCGGCCGATTGCAACCAACGAGCCGACAGCATAGGGCTCAGACCGAGGCCGTCTTCCTGTTGGTACAGCAAGCCAATGCGGTATTGCGCCTCGGCATCGCCGAAATAGGTGGCTGCGTGCATCAGCATGCGATGATATTCGGCCGGGTTCTGGGAAACGCCAGCTTCAGGCACGCCCATGCGGAAATATTCGCCGAGCTTGACGAAGGAATTAGCAACGATATCGGCTTCGAGCCCGCGGGGCGCGGTATCGGCATGCTGATTGGCGATCTGCGCGAAATAGCCGAAAGCCTTGACCGGGTCCTTGTCGACCCCTTCACCGTTTTCATACATCGTGCCCAACTGCCAGAGCGCCAGCGGCCGACCGGCGGCAGCGTCGCTCTCAAGCGCGGACAGATAGGTATCATTGGATACAAAGGCACCCGTTCCGTCGAGCGAGCGGGCGAAGTCATGCGCCGCATCGGCCGCCGTCTGGGCGTATGCGGGCGCGGCCAGGCCAAAGACCAGTATCGCTCCGGACACGGCGCAGGCCAGGGACTTGTCCCAAGTGATGCGCATAACACTCCTTTCGCCCGCAAAATTGCAGGCGTGACCAAATGACGATCCCCGTGGCGGGTTCGCCGTTGCGGAAACCCGGTTGGGCATACCGCATCTTATCACCGATGATATTGCCCGGATGACGCGGCCGGGCAAAGCGAAGTCTGAACAAGTCGTAAACGCGCTTTGTGACCGCATTCAGCCCGTCCCATCACAACGATGTGCCGGGCCCCGCACACCGACATGGCGCGCACTCGCCTGGGGAACCATTCTGGTTCGCAAATGGGTGTCCATAGCCACCGTTTCTGGCGCTTTGCGCCGTTCGATCAGTCCTGCGTTCATGGGGAAACGACGCCCCCCGGGGCGCGTGTTCGCTACCCTTCGAGAAGTGGTCGCATCCGCGTTGAATGCCTGCGTCCCGCTTTAGGGTCAGATTGTGGCGGGAAACATCGCCAAATCGTTGATGTGAGATTTCCGTATTCTAAATCAGCATCATTGTTGCGAAATCGTCACAGATGCGGTGGGTTTGCGTCGCCGCATTGCACCCGCCGCCGCTTGTGGCCATAGTCTGCGCACAACGCCAAGCGCGGGAGATGAAGATGAAAACGATCCTGTTCAGCCAGAACCCCAATTGTCTGACACAGGACCAGTTCGTTCATGTCTTCCAGGAAATCCGTCGGGCCAGCCGCCGGTCGAAAACTACCTAGCGCAACTTTCGAGCTTCTATTTCATCGCAGCGTTTCGCGCGAAGAAGCGGCGAGAAACCGTGCCCGTTGGCACCGTTTCCTCGCATATTACAAGCCGCATCTGCCTTTGCTTGGTGCCGTGTTATGCTGCGCCGTGCTGGTGTCGCTGACGGCGCTCGCCCTGCCGCTGATCGCCAATCACATCGTTAAGCGACTGCCGGAGCTGGTCGGTTCGTCTGACGCCATCGGGCAATTGCTGGTGCTGGGCAGCGTGCTTCTCGTAATTTTTGCAGTGCAGGCGCTGGCCACCTATTTCGTCGACTATCGCGGCCATGTGATGGGCGCGCGCATCGAGGCCCAGGTTCGCAGCGAAATGTTCGAACACTGCCAGAAGCTGTCGTTCAGCTTTTACGACCGGCAGCGCACCGGGCAGTTGATGAGCCGGATCACCAATGATTCCCTGTGGCTAGGGGAGTTGTTCCACCATGGCCCGGAGGACGTGGCGATCAGCCTGCTCAAATTCACCAGAGCGCTGGCCGTACTCGTCTGGATCGACCCGCTTATTGCACTGGTCATTGTCGGCCTGCTCCCGTTCGCAATGGGTTACGCATTTTATTTCAACAACCGGATGAACAAGGCGTTGCGAACGTCGAAGGAGCGGATCGCCGGGGTCAACGAGCGGGTCGAAGATGCGCTAGGCGGCATCAGGGTGGTGCAGTCCTTTGCCAATGAGGGGAATGAGAAGGCTCGATTCGACGTCGAGAACGCGGAATTCCTGCGCTCGCGGGCCGCGGGTTATCGCAGTGAGGCCATGCTCTGGAGCGGTATGGACGCCTTTGCTCAATTGGTCACCATCGTGGTGATCGTGTTTGGCGCCATCCGCATACTGGGCGGCGAGATGGATGCGGCGGGGCTGCTTACGCTGCTGCTCTGCGTCGGAGTGCTACTCGATCCACTGAAGCGTTTCGACAATTTTATTCGCCTCTGGCAGGAGGGCTATACCGGTTTTGTCCGGGCCATGGAGTTGCTCGAAGAGCAGCCGGACATTGCAGACCGGCCGCAGGCACAGCCGCTCGGCTCGGTGACCGGAGCGATCGGCTTCGACAATGTCGGCTTTCGCTATGAGGCCGGTGGGCGGAAAGTGCCTGAAGGGGTCACTCTATCGATCAGGCCGGGGGAGTTTGTCGCTCTGGTTGGACCGTCCGGCGTGGGTAAAAGCACGTTGTGCAGCCTGATTCCGCGCTTCTATTACGTCGATAAGGGCAAGGTGACGCTGGATGGCCGGGACGTCCGTGATGTGAAACTTGCCACCCTGCGACGCCAGGTGGGCGTGGTTCAGCAGGACGTCTATCTGTTCAGTGGCACAGTGGCGGAGAACCTACGCTATGGTCGGGCCGGCGCCTCGATGGACGAGATCGTGGCGGCCGCCAAGGCCGCCAATGCGCATGACTTCATCTTGGCCCTTCCCGAAGGCTATGACACCGATATCGGGCAGCGCGGCGTCAAGCTGTCGGGCGGACAGAAGCAAAGGCTGACCATTGCGCGAGCGTTTCTCAAGAACCCGGCCGTCCTGATCTTTGACGAGGCCACCAGTGCGCTGGACAATGAGAGCGAGCGCGCCGTTCAGCAATCCCTACTGTCACTGGCCAAAGGTCGCACGACGTTGGTGATCGCCCACCGTCTGTCCACTATTCGCCATGCAGATCGCATTCTCGTGCTCATGCGCGAAGGGATCGTCGAGGAAGGCACGCATGATGCATTGATGGCCAGGGCCGGCGTTTATGCCGATCTGCACAGCCTGCAGGGGCGTCTATAGACCGGATGCGCGGGCGTCGTCAGAGCCGACGGCGCCTGCGCAACCACCACGTCGCTTGCCTCGCTCAGCTCAGCCGGGTGAGTGCATCCAGGATCTTGGTGCGGCGCTCGACGGCGGTCTCGCGGCGCTGCTTCTGTTCTTCGATGACCTCTTCCGGTGCCTTGGCAACGAATTGCTCATTCCCCAACTTCTTGTCGATCTGCGCGACTTCGCCGTCGAGCTTAGCCACTTCCTTTTCGAGACGGGCCTTTTCGACAGCAATGTCGATGACGCCGGCAAGCGGCAAGGCAAAGGTGGAGTCGCCGACAACGAATTGTGCTGACTCGCCCGGCACGTCATTCTTCGGTGAGATTTCGTCGAGACGGGCCAGACGGGAGATCAACGAGGTGCCCGCCACGAGCCGGGACAAAGTCTGCCCCCCTGCCCCGGTGACGACCATCTGCAGTTTGGCACCGGCGGGCACATTCATCTCGGCGCGTACTGAACGAACATTGGAGATGACATCGATCAGCCAGGCCAGTTCGGCGTCGGCCTCGGCGTCCTCCAGTCCCGCTAGGTCGGGCCATTCGGTGGTGATGAGCATGCCTTCGCGCGCCGGCCCAAACTTGCCGGTTTCGGCCCAAAGCTCCTCGGTCACGAAGGGCATCATGGGATGGAGCATGATCAGGATCTGATCGAGAGCCCAGGCTGCGGTCGCGCGGGTCTCGGCCTTGGCGACCTCGTCCTCACCATTGAACACGGGCTTGGCGAACTCGACATACCAGTCGCAGAAGGTGCCCCAGACAAAGTCATAGGCGCTGTTCGCCGCTTCGTTGAACTTGTAGTCCTCGATGCCGGCACGGACTGCCGCAGCGCCGCGCGCGGTGGCGCCGACGATCCAGCGATTAAGCGCGAGTTTGTTGGCCGTTGGGTCATAACCCTCAACGCGACGGCACTCGTTCATCTCGAGGAAGCGCGCTGCGTTCCAAAGCTTGGTGACGAAGTTGCGGTAGCCTTCCACCCGGCTAATGGCGAGCTTGAGGTCGCGGCCCTGCGCAGCCATCGCCGCCAGGGTAAAGCGGGTAGCGTCTGCACCGTACTCGTCGACAAGCTTGAGGGGATCGATAACGTT
>JBGTUK010000012.1:0-25376 GCA_041939225.1 Devosia sp. | reverse complement strand
CCATCGGTCATCAGCACCACAACCTTCAGCGTCGTGCGCTCATTGTAGGCGTGCGGGCGGCCTTCGAAGTCACCACTGACGGACCCTTCGGTGATCATCTGGCTCAGCACAGGCTGGGTGCCGGGATCCAACAGTGCCGCGCCCCATTTCATGCCCACGTCGATAGAGGTGGCGCCAAGCGCTTCCAGATCGTCAATATCGTAGCGTTTTCCTTGACGCTTGCAGAATTCGCTCAGCTGGCGTTCAGCGTCCTGCAGGGCAGCCGGATCAGGATAGGCCGGCACCTGCCGGATCGGCTTCTCACGCCAGGAGCTCGGTGTCCAGGTAGTCATAATCTGTCTCGCTTCGGGCCGGCAGGAAGGGTCGGGGCGATCTAGCAAGCCAGAGCGCCGCTGCCAAGCAGAAAGGGTCAGACGCGTTTGCAGTCGCGGTAGGAATAGCTTGGCGATTTGAAGGTCACCAGCTCTTCGGCAGCCGAGGGGTGCAGGGCAATCGTGCGGTCCAGATCGACCTTGGTGGCGCCCATGCTGACGGCCACGCCGACGAGCTGGATCATTTCGGCAGCTCCTGGACCCAGAAGGTGAACACCAAGCACCTTGCCCTCGTTCTTCTCCGTGATCAGCTTCATGATCATGCGCTCGGTGCGATCCGAGAGCGTGTTTTGCATAGGCCGGAAGCGCGAGACGTAAACATCGACATCGCCGTGGGTCGCAGCCTCTGCTTCAGTCAAACCGACGGTGCCGATCTCCGGCTCGGCAAAGACTGCGGTCGGGATCAACGAGTGATCGACCTTGAGCGGATTATCGTTGAAAACGGTCTCGGCGAAGTACCAGCCTTCGCGGATGGCCACCGGGGTCAATTGGGCACGGCCAGTGACGTCGCCGACGGCGTAGATCGAGGGCACGGAGGTCTGCGAAGATTCGTCGACGGCGACGGAGCCGTGCTCGGTGAGCTTCACCCCAGCGCTTTCAAGGCCAAGGCCGTCGATATTTGGCCGGCGGCCAGTGGCGAACATGACAGCCCCGTAAGGAGCGGAGACACCGTCGCTGAACGTGGCAGTCACATCGTCACCGGTCTTGGCCAGCGATTTGATGGTGGTCTGATAGATAATGCGGATGCCGCGCTCGGTGAGCCCGGCTTCAAGACCGCGCCGCATATCCTCATCGAAGCCACGCAGGATGCAGTCACCGCGATAGATGATGGTGGTGTTGACGCCCAGGCCAGCGAAAATGGTGGCGAACTCAACCGCAATATAGCCCCCACCCTCGATGAGGATGGAATGGGGCAGCCTGGGCAGATCAAAGGCCTCGTTGGAGGTGATGCCCAACTCGGCACCCGGAATATCGGGAACGAACGGCCGCGCGCCGGTAGCCACCAGAATGTATTTGGCGCTCAGTTCGCGCCCGTCGCGCACAAGACGAACGCCATTCGGACCTGTCACCTCCGCACGGTCGCGGATGATCTCGACACCAGGCTTTTCCAAATTGCTGGCATAGGCATGTTCGAGCCGGGTAATTTCCTTTTCCTTGGCAGCAACCAGGGTTGGCCAATCAAAGCTGGCGTCGACGTGCCAGCCAAAGCTTTGCGCAATGTCGAACTGGTCGCGGAAGCGCGCCGCGTAGACATAGAGCTTTTTAGGTACGCAACCGCGAATTACGCAGGTACCGCCGACGCGGAACTCCTCGACGATGGCCACCTTGGCGCCATAGGTCGCGGCCATGCGCGCAGCGCGGACGCCACCAGAACCGGCACCAATGACGATCAGATCATAGTCGAAATCCATTTCAGTCCCCTGCTCGGTTCAATGCATACCAACATGCCGACGCTCTATCGTCTAATGACGATGAATATAGTTTGGGCTTCGCACAAAAAAAGACCCCGCACAAGGCGGGGTCGGTATCAGGCTAAGCCCCAGGATCAGAGCTCGATACCCTGATCGCGCAGTTCGGAGCGCACTTTGGCGAAGAACTCGGTGCGCAGATTGTTGGTATAAACCTGCAGCACGCGACGAACATCCGCGTTCAGCTCGGAGTTGGCGGTTGCCAGCTTCTGGCCCACCGGCGACTCGTAGAAGGCCACGATTTCGGTCAGTTCCTCGAGGGTGAAGTAGATCGCGTAAACGCGGGCAAACTGATCGAGCAGCTCGCCCTTGCGGCCGTTATAGGTCTTGATGACCTCGCCAATGGCGTCGCTGGTCTCTTCCTGGATCTCCGGATTCTGGGTGATGATCTGGCGCATCGTATCGATGCCCATTTCCACAATTGTGGTTTCGAACACGGCGCCGCGGTCGGTCAAATCAATATATTTGCGTGCCATGGCAAGTTCTTCGGGCGCCACTTCCTGAGCGACTGCCGGTACAGCGGCTCCAAAGGTGCCAGCAACCAGTGCGGCCAGTGCCATCATCCTGGCACTGCGTGCCCAGTTTCCAATATTCCACAATGCCATCTTGTCTCGTCCCACTCTGGTCAATTGCCCTTGAGAAGTGTTTCTACGCCATCCGGCGTTGCCACATAAGCCTTGCGGCACATTTTCAGGAACAGTCCATGCTGGACCACGCCCGGAATGTCCAGAAGCTCGTTTGAGACGGCTTCTGGCTGCGAAATGCGGCCAAAAAATGCATCCAGGATGAGGTGCCCCCCATCGGTAATCAATGGTTCGCCATTGCCGGAAGCCCGCAATTTCAGTTCGCCCTGGGCATTGTGGTGCTTCATTATTGCCGCGACAGCATGCCGTGTGGCGCCGAGGCCGAAACGGTTGACCTCGATGGGCAGCGGAAAGCGTCCAAGCGCATCGACGATTTTGGAGCTATCGGCAATTACGATCATGGCGTCCGACGCCGCCGCCACGATCTTCTCGCGCAGCAGCGCTCCGCCGCCCCCCTTGATTAGGTTGAGAGAAGGGTCGATTTCGTCTGCCCCATCAACGGTGAGGTCGAGGCGATCGAGGCAATCCAGATCGGACAGAGGAATGCCGCATTCGCGGGCCTGAGCGGCTGTCACTTCCGAAGTCGGAACGCCAACAATGTCCAACCCCTGCGCTACGCGCTGGCCAAGCAGATCGACAAAGTGGCGTGCGGTCGATCCTGTGCCCAGACCGACTTTCATGCCGGAGGTAATTTCGGCGACGGCCCGAGCTGCGGCCTCACGCTTCAGCGCTTCGCTCATTAATCAGTCCTTTCGCCAATTTCGGCGGGTTTGGCAGCGCGGCACCATGACTGTCAAGCATCCGAAAGTCGGGTGTTCACGGATTGGTGACTCCAAGGTGTAACCGACTGGCAACACAATGTGGCGATGATGACGCATATGTGGCGGAAACTGGGCGGGTCCCTTTCGGCCTCGTACGAGACCAAGTAAGTAGCGCAAATAGTCGTGGACCCGAATCAGGGCAACGTATTTGAGAGGCCAAGTGGAAGCATGAGCATCACAAGAATTGTATTGGCGTTTGGCATGGCAGTTTTGCTGGCAGTCAGCACCGTACTGCCGTCAAGTGCGGCTCTGTGGTATAATCCGGAAACCAACAAGTTCGAGGAACGTTCGGCCAGCGGTCGGACCGGCAGCAGCTCGATCCGCAAGCAGATCGTCAACTACGAAACCAACCACAGGCCGGGCACTATCGTCATCGAAACCAGCGAACGCCGGCTTTATCTGGTGCTCGAAGGTGGCAAGGCGATGAAATACGGCATTGGCGTTGGCCGTGACGGTTTCCGTTGGTCCGGCACCCACCGCATCACCCGCAAGGCGGAATGGCCCGGCTGGACGCCGCCGCCGGCAATGCGCAAGCGCGTGCCCGACCTGCCGGCCTATATGCCCGGTGGCCCGGACAATCCGCTGGGTGCACGGGCACTCTATATCGGCTCCACGCTTTACCGGGTGCACGGGACGTCCGAGCCCTGGTCCATCGGCCAGGCGGTATCGTCGGGCTGCATCCGACTGACCAATGACGACGTGATGGATCTCTACGACCGCGTGCGGGTGGGCGCATTGATCGTCGTCAATCACTGAGCCGAACAAGATTTTCGAGAAGAGCCGCCAATTTGGCGGCTCTTTTCTTTTGGACGCTTTGCCTCAGCGGAGCAGAGGGATAAACTGGGGGCATGACCGGTTCGCCCACGCCCCAGCGCCCCCTTGTCGACAGTTTCGGCCGACGCATTTCCTATCTGCGGATTTCGGTAACGGATCGCTGTGACTTCCGCTGTGTCTATTGCATGGCGGAGGACATGACCTTCCTGCCCAAGAAGGATGTACTCAGCTTCGAGGAAGTCGAGGCCATTGCCGGCGCTTTCATTGCCCGTGGCACCACCAAGATACGACTAACAGGGGGCGAACCGCTGGTGCGGCGCGATATCATGGCCCTGGTGCGCAATCTGGGTGGCCGGATTGGCAACGGCCTGGATGAATTGACCATCACCACCAATGGCAGCCAACTCCAGAAACACGCTGAAGCCCTGTATGCGGCCGGCGTACGTCGTCTCAATGTCTCGCTCGATACCTTGGACGAGGCCCGTTTTGCGCAGATCACACGGCGCGGACGGCTCGGCGATGTGCTGGCAGGAATTGGCGCAGCCCAGGCGGCGGGCCTGGCCATCAAGATCAACATGGTGGCGATGCGCGGCGTCAATGACCACGAAATCGAGACCATGATGGAGTGGGCGCATGGTGGAGGCATGGGGCTGACGCTAATCGAGGGCATGCCCCTTGGTGAAGTCGGCATCGACCGGGTCGACACTTATCTTCCCCTGCGCGAACTCCATGACCGGCTGGCGCGCCGCTACAGCTTCACAAAGCTCGACAAGCGCACAGGCGGGCCGGCGCGCTATGTTCAGGTCGCCGAGACGGGTGGAACGCTGGGCTTCATCACCCCGATGAGCCACAATTTCTGCGAGAGCTGCAATCGGGTTCGACTGACGGCCACCGGGCAGCTCTATCTGTGCCTGGGGCAGGATGATCAGGTCAACCTGCGCGATGCCTGGCGCAATGGCGGTGCTGAAGCCCTCGATGCTGCGCTGGACCACGCCATGATCATCAAGCCCAAGGGCCATGATTTTGTGTTGGACCGGTCGCGTGCGGACCCCGCCGTAGCTCGGCATATGAGCGTGACGGGTGGGTAAACCGGAGTTTTCGTCGGCAGCGCTGGACGAGGTTCTTGATCGTGCTTTTCCCCTCCGAGGACCATTACGGCAGCTGACCGAAGGCGAGGATTCCCGAGCTTTCGCCTTTGACAGCGCGGCAGAGACCTTTGTCGTTCGTGTCAATGCTACGGCCGTCGGCTTCGAGATGGATCAGCTGATCGGTGCGGCGTTGTCCGAAAGCGCTGTTCCGGTGCCGGAGGTCATGCTGCTCGCCCCGCTGGAGAATAATGGCTTTGTCTGCGTGTCCCGATACCTGCCCGGTGACACGCTGCAAGCACTGCCCAACGGCGGCGCCTTCGAATGTGCTCATGGCGTCGCCCAGGTGCTCGACCGGCTCGCCGCCCTCGACAAAGCGATACTGCGCCGCTTGGCCGCGTCTCCGCTGATGGGTGCGCAGTCAAGCTGGCCGGATTTCGTTGCCGCGGTCGCGGAGTTGGACTGGCGCCATACCGGTGACGAAGCGCGCGCTTCAATTGATCGCTGGACAGAGCTGGTCGTTGGAAGCGTCGCCAAGCTGCCGCAGCGCCGGGGACTGGTGCATGGCGATTTCGGATCGAACAATGTTCTGGTGCAGCGCGGCCGGGTCAGCGGGGTGCTGGATTGGTCCGAGGCCAGGATTGGAGACCCACTTTATGATCTGGCCAATATTCTGTTCTGGCGAGGCTGGCTGGACTGCATGGAGCAGCAGTGCCGCTATTTCGAGCAGCGTGAATATTGGCGCCTGGCAGAACGAGAGACTTTAAGCTGCTACCAATTGCACATTGGGCTTCTAACGCTGCACGAGGCGTTCGCTGATGGCGATGTGCGGCTCATTGACTGGGCCATGCAGCGCTGTTCGGCGATCGCCGAAGCGCTCTAGCGTCCCTCTGCACGTTCGATCAGTTCGACAAGTGCTCCGTCTGGATCTCGCACAAAGGCCACGCGTTTGATCATCTCGGTGTTGTAGGCCGCGCGGGGCCGCTCCGCGATTTCTACTCCGGCTTCTTCAAGCGTTTCGACCATGGTGTCCACATCGTCATAGGCCAGCGTGATGTGACGGTAGCCGGCTTCGGAATGGGGCACATCTCGAAATCGCCCGACTTCTGAGGCGGGTGCTGCGATTTCGAGCATGCCACCACCGGCATCGAGAAAGGCGAGTTCTCCGCCCGCAGTGGTTCTACGATACTTCAGACGCAGACCCAGCAATCCACAGTAGAAATCAATGGCGCGCTCCATGTCGCTCACGGTCATGCCGACATGTTCGAATCCGAGCAACATGGTTCAAAGCCTATTTGTCATCGTCGGAGATGATGGCGAAATCGAGCGGCAGGGCCGTGGTGTACTTGATCTGACCCATGGCAAAGGCCGAGCTGACATCGGTCAAATTGATCTTGCTGATCAGACGCTTGTAAAAGGTGTCATAGGCACCGATGTCGGGCACAACGACGCGCATGAGATAATCAACGTCGCCGCTCATACGATAGAATTCAACGACCTCGGGAAATTCATCGATCACGCCAGAGAATTTGCGCATCCAGGAATCGTTGTGTTCGTTGGTCTTCACCGACACGAAGACGGTGACCCCGACATTGACCTTGACCGGATCAAGCACCGCCACGCGACGTTGAATGATCCCATCTTCTTCCATCTTCTGGATGCGGCGCCAGCAAGGGGTGGTGGAAAGCCCCACCTTTCGACCAATCTCGGCGACCGGCATGGTGGCATCTCGCTGCAGGAGCGTGAGGATTTTCCGGTCGATCTTGTCCAATGCCATCTCGATCTCTTGAAATCAGATTTCGCTCAGCCAGTAGAACTTGACCACCAGCGCCAACACAAGTGCCATAGCCACGGTTGACGCGCAATATTATTGCTCTTCGCAATCGAACGAATGCCGAGAGACTATCTTAACGTTCTTGCGTGGCAACAGGCCAGAGCATTCTTGGGCGGCAGTCTTTCAACAGGATGGCTGGACCGGAAATCGGTAAGGCGGTTTCACGCCCTGTTAACCAAGGCGACCCTAAGGTCCGATCCATAGCGTCGCGAGCGCGTTTTTGTTCGCAGTATCGAGTAAATGAGTAAGTCTTCCATGTCGGTCCACGACGCCAGTGTCCGCGCACGCCACGGACACGATGGCAAGCGTACAGCACAGAAAGCCGTGCTCGAAGCGCGTCAGCGACTGACGTCGAGCTCTGGCACGCGCGCCGATTTCGATTTCGAGCTCATGCATGATTATGCCGATTCCCGAATTGGGGCGGCGCTGCCCATGGCCGCCATTGTCAGCATTCTGGCAATTGTCGCGAGCTTCTGGGTGCCACTGATGGTCACGACCGTCTGGGCGGGCCTGGTCATTTCGAGCCTGCTGGTCGTCGTGGTCACCGCGCGCCGGTTCAAATCGGTCGATCCGCACAAGTTCAACGCAGCACGCTGGACCACCAGTTTTGTCGCCGCTGAAGGCCTGGGAGGGCTGGCGCTGTCCTTGCTGGCCCTGTTTACACTGGTGACGGACCCCGAGGCGCTGGCACCGGTGATGTTTGCCATGGTGCTGGTGAGCATCGCCAGCAATGCCATTGCCACCCACACCCTGCCCCCGGCCACGCTGATGAGCACGCTGCCGGTGACAATAACTGTGTCGATCTCGTTGATCGCGCTGGGAGGGACGCTCAACTATACGCTGGCGGCAGTGGCCATTTGCGGCGAAATCTTCTTCGTTTATCTCGCCCGTCAGTTGCACAATTCGGAACTGGAAACCATTACCCACCAGGCCGAAAAAGATACGCTGATCTATGAGCTGGAAGAAGCGCGCAACATGTCGGACGAGGCGCGCCGACATGCCGAGCAGGCCAATATCGCCAAGAGCCAGTTCCTGGCCACGATGAGCCATGAGCTGCGCACACCGCTCAACGCCATTATCGGCTTTTCCGAAGTGCTGAAATCCGAACTGCTCGGACCGCACCAGGTACCGCAATACAAGGAATATGCTGGCGACATTCATTCCAGCGGACAGCATTTGCTCAATCTGATCAACGAATTGCTGGACCTCAGCCGCATCGAGGCTGGCAAGTATGAGCTCAATGAAGAAGTCGTGTCGCTGGTCGACATTGCAGACGACTGCCGGCGGATGATGGAGCTGCGCGCTAAGTCCAAGAACATCGAGCTGGTGTTCAGCGTAGGCGACCACCTGCCCCGGATCTGGGGGGACGAACGCGCCATCCGGCAAGTGGTGCTCAACCTGCTTTCCAACGCGATCAAGTTCACGCCGCAGCAGGGCAGGATCGTACTTGTGGTGCAGCGCAGCGGCGATGGCGGGCAGTTGATTTCGGTGAAGGATAACGGGCCAGGCATTCCCGAAAGCGAGATCGCAACCGTTCTGTCTTCTTTCGGCCAGGGCTCGCTGGCACAGAAGACCGCCGAGCAGGGCGCGGGCCTCGGCCTGCCGATCGTGCAGAAAATCATGGACCTGCATCAGGGGCGGTTCGACCTGTTCTCCAAGCTCCGCTTCGGCACCGAGGTGATCGCCACCTTCCCCCGCGCCCGGGTAATGGATGCCCTCGCACCGGTGGTGGAAAAGCGCAATCGGCTGGAAATCTATTCAGAAGCCGGGTGATCAGTGCGCCGCGCCGAAATTTCGCCGCGATCACGCTGAGGATCGCGTGTCTGGAGGCTCGATGTTTATACGCCCACTTCTGACCTTACTGGTGCTGCTGGCAACACCATTGGGCACCAATGCCCAGCAATTGCCTCTAGCGGTTGATAGTCCTTCTGCAGCGGCGGACGCCGCGGAGTTCGATACCAGCTATCGGCACTCTCCCAGCATATCGGCGCGGATGCAGCGGGAGTTTCTTTCCCGCATTCGCTGGTCCGTTGGCCCCGAGGTACGAGACAGTCTGGTAGAGGCGTTTAAAGAGCGGAGCCCAAACGAGATCTGGCAGGAGCTTGTCGCGCCGGACGGGCTGGCCACCAACAATGTCGCTGACGCATTGACTTCTTACTGGGTGCTCAATTGGGTTGCGGCCAATGGCGCCTATGCCGTCGAGGTCGACAGTCGCCCGATCCAGCGGCAACTGCGCCAGGCCTTCGCCAATGATCCGAATTTTCTCACCCTCAGCGACCAGCAACGGCAGGAAATGGCCGAGGGCTATATCCTGAACTTTTTGGTCGAGCACGCGGCGCTCAATAACGCTCTGGCGCAACAGGACATTGAGGCGCTCTACACTCTGGCAATGGCGTCGGTGTCGCGCTTTCACGACCAGATGAAAGTCAACTTGCTCGATCTGGTCCCTGGCCCCAACGGGTTCCAGGGTCGGCCACAGGACGATTAGACAGACTTGCCGCTTACCGAGGCGCCCTCAAAGGTTGCCATGTTATCGTGCAGGTGCAGGGCTGTCTTGGCCAGCACAGCAGCAAGGGCAGCTCCGCTCCCCTCGCCCAGACGCATGCCCAGATCGAGCAGGCCGGACTGTCCCATCTTCGAGAGCACCTGTGCATGGGCGCCTTCGGCAGAAACATGGGCGAACAGGCAGTGGTTGATGGCTGCCGGATTGACCGCGTGCGCGATGGCCGCCGCCGCGGTGGCGACATAACCATCGATGATTACCGGCACCTTCTGATGCCGCGCGGCCACCAACGCTCCGAGCATGGCGCAGATTTCGCGGCCGCCGAGGCGAGCGAGGATGGCGAGCGGATGGTCGAGCTCGGCCTTGTGAAGCGCCAGTGCGCGGTCAACGACATCGGCCTTACGCTTGAGCCCTTCGTCGTCAACGCCGGTGCCTCGGCCAACCCAGTCGGCGCCGGAGCCGCCATAGAGCGCCGCATAGATGGCGGCCGCGATGGTGGTATTGCCGATGCCCATTTCGCCCAGGCAGATCAAGTCCGGCTTGCCGGCCACCGCTTCCATCCCATAGGCGATGGTGGCGGCACACATCTGGTCATCAAGTGCAGGTACCTTGGTGATGTCGCCGGTTGGCAGTTCAAGCGCCAGTTCGAAGACGCGCAGGTTGATTTCGTGCAGCCCACAGATCTGCGAGATCGCGGCGCCGCCATTGGTAAAATTGGCAACCATCTGTGCTGTGACCTCGCGCGGGAACGCGGAAACACCCTGGTCGGTCACGCCGTGATTACCGGCGAAAATTGTGACCATGGGATTATCGAGACGCGGCTTTGAGCGGTGCTGCCAGCGCGCCAGGAATTCCACCAGCCCTTCAAGCTGGCCGAGCGAACCGGGGGGCTTGGTCAATTGGGCGTCACGCTGCCGGACAGCGATCACGGCCTGCTCATCGCCGTCGGGCACGGCCACAAGCAGTTCGACGATGTCAGCAAAGGCAGGGTTGAGTGGCATGGCAGGTCCGGCGCGATATGGTAGGAAGGCGCGCGTCTTGTTGCCCATTACGGAGCGAAAAGCAATTGAGCGAGAACGGAGCCGAATCCGACCGAGCCGAGCGGATCGACACTGCCAGCCGCGATGCCTATGCGCCGCACCCCCCTCGGGGCGGAATGGGTCTTTTGGACGATCTGGTGATGGCACTACGGTTCTTTTCTCGCCTGCCAACAGGCGCCACCCCACATGAATTGCCTGATCTCGGGCGGATTGCCATGGCTCTGCCGCTCGCTTCGGTGGTGATGGGTATTGGACCGGCTCTGTTGCTTGCCGGGGTGTGGCTGGACCTGCCTGGATATTTTGCAGCAGCATTGTCGGTCGCGGCTATGGTGCTGGTCGGCGGCGGCATGATGGAGGATGCGCTCGCCGATGCCGCCGATGGGCTGTTCGGTGGGTCGACGCCCGATCGACGGCTCGAAATTCTCAAAGACAGCCGCCATGGCACCTATGGGGTAGCGGCGCTGTGCCTGTTTCTGGTTTTGCGGGTGAGCGCCATTGGCAGCGTGGCGGCCTTCAATCCGCTGGCCGCTGCGGCGCTTTGGCTGGCCGCAAATATCGCGGGGCGATCAGGCTCGTTGTGGGTGGCCGTGGCGCTGCCCCCTGCCCGCGCCGATGGCGCCGCGGCCGTAGCGGGAGCGCTGCCCGTGTCGCGATTTGCCATCGGGGCGGCACTCGCATTGCTGCTGGTCATCGTCATCGGCGCACCGGCATCGAGCTTGCTTGGTGTCGCTTCTGTAGCTTTCGTTGTTGCCCTGGTCGTTCTGGGGTGGACGGCGCTCTGCAAACGGCTGGTGGGGGGGCAAACCGGTGACCTGATTGGCGCGGCGGGGGCACTGGGGGAAATCGCGGCCCTGACCGTGTTGCTGATCTTCGCGTGACGCCTTGAAATCGCCGCGCCAGCGCCCTTAATCGGAAAGAGGAATGTGAAAGGTCAGACTTGATGGGCTTTATCGGCATCGCACTGATCATCGCTGCGGGCATCGTGCTGCTGATCAGTGCCGACGTCGGGAGCATGGTCGGGCTGAACCAGATGCAGACCGCGCAATTGGTGCCGCTACTGGTACTGCTGATCATCTTTGCCGGCGGCCTGTTCACCCGACGTCACCGCGCCTCTGAACTGGTGGGCGGCTTGCTGCTTTGGGTCGGCCTGTTCGGCGTGGCCATGGTGACTTATGCCTATCGAGACGAATTGCTCGGCGTTGTTGGCCGGGTCGCGGGAGAATTGCAGCCCGGCGTAGCGCTGGTGGACAGCGAAGCGGGCACTGCGACCTTCCGGCGCGGCATTGGCGGTCACTTCGAGGTCAATGCCACGATCAATGGCCATACCACCCCGATGATCTTCGATACCGGCGCAAGTGCGGTGGTTCTGACTATTGCAGATGCAGAGGCCGCCGGTGTGAACGTCGAGGGGCTGCGCTACAGCGTTCCGGTATCGACGGCCAATGGCCAAGGGCTCGCCGCCCGGACGCGGCTCGACAGCATTGAAGTGGGCGGCATCATGCGGCGGAACCTGACCGCCTTTGTCACCGAGCCAGGAGCGCTGGAGACCAGCCTGCTGGGCATGACTTTTCTTGAGACCCTCAGCCGATACAGCGTGACGCAGAATTCTCTGGAACTGGTGGATTGAAAAGGGCGGGCCCACGGGCCCGCCCCTTGATTGTCAGCTCACCGGGAACTGGGTGGCCTGTCCCGCCACAATGTACCAGGTGACAAAGAGCGCGTTGATGAACGCTCCCGGCAGATAGCTGCCGGTTCGCCGATAGGTGAAGGTGGACAGGAAGGCGATGATGGTCATCAGTGGCAGGAACTGGATGGCGATCACAGTGTTCAGCGGTTCCTCGATGCTGAACAGATGACCGGCAAACAGCAACCAGCCATACTGGAATGCCAGGAAGACCAGAAAGCCCAGCGCCAGCGCACCGATATTGGACAGATACTGCTTGAGGCGGCTGTCCCCTGCCACCGACAACCCGGTATGTAGGCCGCGTAGCGCCAGCACGAAGAACAGGGTGAACGGCACCAGATAGACCAGCGCGATCTTGGCCTGAACCAGGCTGAGGGGCTTGAGCGCCACAACCCAGAAGCGGAAGTCGATCTTGAAGAGGAAATCCGCTGCCAGGACAAACAGGTAGCCGATGCCGACCGTCGCCAGCGCGATCAGGATGGACCCAAGGATATTGCCGCGGGCGTCTACCTTTTCGCCCCGCAGCACAAATCCGACCAGGAAGACGATGAGGCCGTTCAGCACCGCCCAGAAGGCGATCTGGCTGGTAATCGTCTGCGGCAGCAGCGCCGAGGCCGGGAGAAGCTGCTCACCCCAGCCGAAGAACAGGTAGTAGGTCAGCACCGGAACAAAGGCGCTGATCGCAAAGCCGAGCCACCACTTGGCACCACGCTCCGAATGCGCCGCCTTGACCGGCGTATTGCGCAGGTGGGCGAAGGCCTGGGTTCCTAGAAGCGCCTGAAACGCGCCAGCCAGCAGCACAACGAAACCGACCAGCGCGATCAGTGTGCCAATTTCCTTCCACAACCAGATCTGGTCGGAAGACGGCAAGGGTTCGGCCCCATCCAGTGTCTCGGCGAACCAGTCGATGGAGTAGCCGATGGCTTCGGGCGAGATGTGATCGCCCGGATGGGTGGTGTTGGGCATATGGAGAATGCGCGCCGTGCCCTGGGCGATATCGCCATAGACCTGGCCAGGCACCACGGGCTGATCAGTGCCGAAGACCGCCTGCAGCTTGGGGCTGTCAGCAACATCCTGGGCCCGATCGACATTCCACATTAGCTGCGAGAATTCGTCGTATTTGGAGAAGACAACCGCAAGATTGCGGGGCCATTCCGGGGTCCCTTCCATGGCGAAGGGCGCGCCAGTGCTCGACCCTTCGAGCACGAGTGATTTGTAGGCGTCGGGCATGGTGGCCGCCGCTGCAAGCACGGTCCAGCCGCCCATGGAGTGGCCTTCAAGACCGATATTGTCGGTATCGACGATGTCGAGACCGCGCAGATAGGCCAGTGCGCCGGGCCCACCAAAGCCGTTAGCGAAGGCCGGACCGTCGGAATAGCCATGTCCGGACTGGTCAAGAGCCAGAACCACATAGCCCCGCCGTGCATATTCAATCGCAAAGCCGGACTGGGTCTCGCGGCTATTGATATAGCCGTGCACCGCCAGGATCGCCGGAGCTTTGTTTTCCGCAGAGACGCCCGGCGGCACATAGAGCAGGCCGCTCAGGACCTGGCCGTTATTGCCGTTGAAGCGGATATCGCGAATGGATATGCCGCCCGACGTCTGAATAAAGTGCGCAAGCAATGCGCCGATGAGAATGATGACCCATCCCAGGTGGAACAGGCGAAGGTTCTTGTTCAGCAATTTTGCCCCCATTGGCCGTTTGGAACGTCAACCGAAGGGTGGCTTATACCGCAATCCGAAACAAAATCGAATGAAAACGAAAACCTTCCACCATAAAGCGAAAGCTAGCCAGCGCTACGCCGGCACCATTGCCCGCTCTTCTACCGCAGCCAGTGCTCGGCCAAACACTTCCGGCCCCGCGCCACGGCGGCAAGCGTCGACGCTGAGGATCTGGCGGAACTGGCGGGCGCCCGGCCGGCCATTGGCGAGACCCAACATGTGGCGGGCGATATTGTTGAGGCGGGCACCGGCCTGCAACTCATTCTCGGCGTAGTCCGCCATCAACGCAATGATCCCGGCCAGGTCTGGCACTGGACGGGGGTCGCCAAAGACCCGCGCATCGACTTGGGCAAGCAGCATGGGGTTGTGATAGGCGGCCCGCCCCAGCATGACGCCATCCATATGGCCGAGATGCTCCATGGTCTGGTCGATGGTCTCGATGCCGCCATTGATCATGGTTGGCAAGGGTGCCAGCCGCTTGGCCAGCCGGTGCACGCGCGGGTAGTCGAGGGGCGGGATCGTTCGGTTTTCCTTGGGGCTGAGCCCCTTTAGCCAGGCCTTTCGGGCATGGACGTACAGCGCATCGACGCCCGCTTCGACCATGGTGTCGGCGAAGCGATCAAGGCTCTCCTCGGTATCCTGATCATCGATACCGATCCGACACTTGACCGTTACCGGCCGGTCAGTGGCATCACGCATGGCACGAACGCAGGTGGCCACCAGGTCGGGCTCGGCCATGAGACATGCGCCGAAACGACCGGACTGCACCCGATCGGATGGACACCCGACATTGAGATTGATCTCGTCGTAGCCGAAGGTTTCGGCAATCGCCGAGGCCTTGGCCAGTTCTGCGGGGTCGGAACCGCCAAGCTGGAGCGCCACCGGTTGTTCGACAGCGTGGAAGCGCAAATGGCGTTCAGCATCGCCATGCACGATAGCGCCGGAATTGACCATTTCAGTGAACAGCAGGCTATGGCGCGTCAACAGGCGATGGAGGAAACGGCAATGCCGATCCGTCCAATCCATCATCGGGGCCACCGAGAAGCGGCGGGCCCGTTGAAGGGTGATCGCGCTGTTTTGGTCAAGCTGCGGCAATAGTCCGGCGTCCTTGGTGTGTTTGTGTCCTGAGCCCGAAATAGTGCGGAAGGTGCGCTCATGCAATCTCCCCACTGATCTGGATCAGTGCGTGATGCCACGCGTTGATGTAGTGTGGGAACACAATCAAGCGTCAAGGGAGTTCGCCATGTATGCCAATATCGTGTGCGGTGTCGACGGATCTGATCTCTCCAACAAGGCGCTGCGCCATGCGTTGGCACTGGCAGCCAAGACGGGCGGCAAAGTCACTGCGGTGACGGTGACGGAACCGTCCATCATCGTTGCACCGGGCGCCGAGATCATGATGGTGGACACCAGCTCCATCATCGAAGACCTGGACAAGGCGAAGGAAGAAACCGCCAAGGGCATCCTGACGGATGCCGAAAAGATCGCTGGAGAAACCGGCGCCCATCTGGCGCAGATGCACGTGGCTAACAGCCACGCTGCCGAGGGAATCCTGCACGCGGCCAAGGAGCTTTCCGCCGATCTTGTCGTGATGGGCTCGCATGGCCGGCGGGGGTTGGGGCGCTTGTTACTGGGCAGCCAGGCCTCCGAGGTGTTGGCCCATGCGGATATGCCCGTGCTGGTGGTTAAATAGAACTAACATGTCAGTAGTGGCATGGTGGCGAGAAATGGTCTAAGTCGCTCCGCATCTGTTCAATTCAGGTTCGGCCATGACCCAGACCACTCCCCGCCACGTTGCTGTCATCGATATCGGCAAGACAAACGCCAAGGTGGTCCTGATCGACAGCACCACTGGCGCGCAGATTACCGCAGAGGGTGTGCCGAATACCATCCGCACGGACGGGCCTTATCCCCATGCCGATGTCGAGATGCTGTGGGGTTTCATATTGAGCGCCTTGAAGGGGCTGCACCAACACCATGGGGTCGAGGGCATCTCCATTACCACGCATGGGGCCACAGGCGCGCTGCTGGCGGGCGATGCACTGGCCCTGCCCGTACTCGATTATGAATTTGACGGGCCCGAGGCTGTCGCAGCCGATTATGCGGGCGTCCGCCCTGACTTCAGCGAGAGCCTGTCCCCTCGTCTCCCAAACGGGCTCAACTTGGGGGCGCAGCTTTATTGGCAATCCCGACAGTTTCCCGAGGATTTCGCCAGGGGGACGGCTATTGTGCCCTATCCGCAATACTGGGCATGGCGGCTGACAGGCGCCTTAGCAAGCGAGGTGACATCGCTGGGGTGCCATACCGATCTCTGGGCACCGGATCGCGGCGATTTTTCCAGCATGGTCGACGCCTTGGGCTGGCGCAACCTGTTTCCGGATGTGCGGCCGGCTGCATCGGTGATCGGCACGTTGCGGCCCGAAGTATCGTCGGAAACCGGATTACCCGCCGACACGCCGGTCACCTGCGGCATTCACGACTCCAATGCCTCCCTCGTGCCGCATCTGGGCCGTCATGAGGCGCCTTTCACTATTGTCTCAACCGGCACCTGGTCGATCCTGATGACGGTGGGTGGTGACACGGGTGCGCTCGATCCGGGCAGGGACAGTCTCGCCAATGTCGATGCCTATGGCCGGGCGGTCCCTACGGCGCGGTTTATGGGCGGGCGGGAATTCGACACTTTAGTGCCGGACATTGCAGAGCCGACCGAGGCAGATCTGGCGTTCGTGCTCACCAATGACGTGCAGGCGCTGCCGAGTTTCGCGCCTGGCGTCGGGCCATTTGGCGACAAGACCGGGCGCTGGAGCTGTGATCCGGACAGTCTGACGCCTGGTCAGCGCACCGCGGCGGCCTCGCTGTATCTGGCGCTGATGGCGAGTGCCTGCCTCGGGTTATGTGGGCTGGGCCGCAGCATCACGCTTGAGGGGCCATTGGCGCGGAACCGACTGTTCGGGGAAACGCTTGCTCAATTGACAGGGGTGCCCGTGTTTGCATCGGGCGATGCGACGGGAACGAGCCTGGGGGCCAGCCTGTTGTTCGGCGGGGTTTCACCAGCGACCGGAGGCAGCCATGCGCGTGCCCCCCTGCAAGCCGAAGGGCTTGAGGCCTATATCAAGAATTGGCGGGACCGCGCTCAAGGCTGAGCGCCCCGCGCCAGAGCCAAGGAGTGCATCATGCCGTCGCGAAAACATAGGGTTGTGATCGTGGGCGGCGGGTTTGGTGGCCTGTCGGCGGCCAAGGCGCTGGCAGGGGCCGAGGTCGATATTGTCCTGATCGACCGGCGCAATCACCATCTGTTCCAACCGCTGCTCTATCAGGTCGCCACGGCGGCGCTGAGCCCGTCCGAAGTCGCGTGGCCGATCCGGCATCTACTGCGCCGGCAGGGCAATGTGCGGGTGCTGATGGGCACAGTCATTGGCGTGGATACCGAGGCACAAGAGGTGCTGCTCGAGCACGGCGAACGCGAAGGCTATGACAGCCTGATACTGGCGACCGGCGCACAGGATTCTTATTTCGGCAATGACGAATGGAAGCGCTTCGCACCGGGTCTCAAAACGGTGGAGGACGCCACGGCGATCAGGCGCAAGCTGTTGCTGGCCCTTGAAGCGGCAGAACGCGAAGCCGATCCAGAACGGCGCCGTGCATTGCTGACCTTCGGAATCATTGGCGCGGGTCCGACGGGTGTCGAACTGGCGGGCGCGATCGTCGAACTGGGTCGCTCCAGCATCAAGGGACAATTTCATACACTGGACCCGGAGGCGCTTCGGGTCGTGCTGATAGAGGGTGGCGACCGGGTCCTCTCGAATTTCGACAAGGAGCTTTCGGACTACACCCACAAGGCTCTCGAAGACATGGGCGTTCAGGTGGAACTGGGCGAGATGGTCAGCTCGATAGACGCCGAGGGGATCAGCTACGGCAAACGGCGGCTGGAAACGCGCACGGTCATCTGGGCCGCTGGCGTTGCCGCAACCCCGGTTGCCGAGTGGCTGGGCATAGAGGCAGACCGCGGGGGGCAGATCAAGGTAGCGCCGGACCTGACCGTACCTGGCCTGCCAAGCGTCTACGTCGTTGGCGACGTGGCCAAGGTCAGTCGGGCCGACGGCAGACCGGTCCCGGGGGTGGCTCCGGCCGCCAAGCAGGAAGGGCGATACGTGGCCAAGGCCATTCAGGACCGACTCGCCGGCCGCGCGGTCGAGCCATTCGTGTACAAGCATGCCGGTGATCTGGCGACTATCGGGAAAAGCTCAGCGGTGATCGATTTCGGCTTCACCAAGATCAAGGGCTGGGTCGCCTGGTGGCTCTGGGGCATTGCCCATATCTATTTTCTGGTCGAAACCCGCACACGCATTTTCATCACACTGAGCTGGCTGTGGATCTATCTCACGGGCCAGCGCAGCGCGCGGCTGATCACCCATGGGGAGGCGACGAGCCAGGAACCGCTTGATGAAGTGGACGAGGACTAGCGCGCGTTGAGCACCACCGTCTCGGGTTTGGCCAACTCACGCTCCCGCAACCAGATATAAAGGCCGGACCCGATGACAATCGGCGCGCCGACATAGAGCCAGACATCCGGCGGCTGGTTGAAGATGATCCAGCTCGCCGCCGCCAGAAAGAAAATCTGGAAGTAGGAGAACGGGGCCAGAACGGTCGCAGGGGCCAGGCTCGATGCCACTGTGATGAACTGGTGACCGACAAAGCCGAAAACGCCGATCGAAAAGAAGACAAACCAGCCATCGGCCGTGCTGGGGAACGACCAGAAGAACGGCACCACCGGCAAGAGAAAGACCGTGGCAAAGATGCCTACATAGAACTGGCTGGTGGCGGCGCTGTCATAGCTGGACACCTTGCGGGTGAGCAGCATGTAGAAGGCGGTGCTGAGTGCTGCAGCAAGCGAAAGCAGGGTTGCGGGGTGGAAGGCGTCGGTGCCCGGCCGCACAATAACCAGTACACCGAGGAAACCGACCGCGATGGCGCTCCAACGGCGCCAGCCGACCTGTTCACCCAAGAGCGGCACCGACAGGGCGCAGATCAGCAGTGGTACGGTGAAAGCGATGGAGCCGGTGACGGTCAGTGGCAGAAACTGCACGGCGAGGAAATTGCAGCTTGTTGCGCCCAGCAGGGCCAACGCGCGAAAGAACTGCAATCGAATATTGCCTGAGCGCACCATCGTCCTGCCGTGGCGCGGCAGGTGTATCGTGGCGACGAGTACAAGGTGGATCGCGTAGCGCAGAAAAACGATCTGAATGAAAGAGATGCCAACCAGCCCGAGCCATTTGGCCGAGGAATCGATGCCGGTCAACATGAGATAGGCGGCAAGCGCCAAGCCGATGCCCAGCAGACGTTGCTCTGCGGGCGGAGAATAGGGACGAGACATCTAGAGTTCCAGAGGCCGCAGAGGGTTGCGACCGCTGGCAAGGCTGGACAAGAGCGCCGCCCAAGTCAATGACCGGGCGGCGTTTTCTTGTATGGAAGCGAGGGACTAAAACGTCTCTGCCAGGTGCTGGACTTTCAATGAGCCAGCAAGATCGCTGGAGCTGACCGAGTGTCCATGGCGCGGAATGAAGCTCAGTTCCACGGGCCTGCCCGGCAGCAAGGTGATGGCATTGTCCGAGAAATAGCCCGGTGCATCCACAGTAGCCGTGGTGAAGAAGGCCGGCTTGTCCGCCTCAAGCGTGAGCACGGCCTTGCCATCCCGATCCGACCATTCTGCGCGGATCTCGGCCCCGACCAGCTCGTATGCCTTGTAGGGCTTGGGGAAATAGTCATTCTCGCCCAAGACGTTGCCCTGTGTGTCCTGCCAAACGAAATACAGAAATTCGTCTTCGGCCAGGTCGCCGAACGCGATATCGGCCACCGTGATTGCTGCATCCGGGCCAACCGCCGAATTGCCGGAAAAGACCACGCGGCTTTCGCCGGTCACCTTGACGGCAGTTACTTCGAGCGCAATCGACACCGGCTTGCCGGTATCATTGATGGCCCGCAGGGCGATCTGGTCAGGCAATTGTCCTTCGACCGGAGTTCCACGCGAATTGGTCTGCACTTCGGTGATCTGGGGCACGGCAACGACGTTGACAGGCAAGAAGAAGCGCCGGGCCATGTAGTGCATCAGCTTCCACTGCCCACCATAGTCCAGGCTCGACCAGCTCGCCACCGGCCAGATATCGTTGATCTGCCAATAGAGCGTGCCCATGCAGCGCGGCTTGGTGGAGCGCCAGTACTCGATGGCGGTCTTGATGGCGAGCCCCTGCTGGATCTGGGAGAGAAACACCATCTGCTCAAAGTCGCGCGGGAAGCGGAAATAGCGCGTCATGGTTTCCAGAATGCGCGCGTTGCCGCCGGCATTGCGCTGATGGTTTTCCATGACGGGCGATGACGGATTGCGATCCTTTTCGAGCGCAAAGGTCTCCACGACATTCATCGAGGTGAAGGACTGGAAGCCGAACTCTGAGGCAAAGCGCGGATTGACCGTGCGGTAGGCCTCAAAACTCTTGGCCGAGTGCCAGACGTCCCAATAATGCAGGTCGCCGCGCGTATCGGAGTGCCAACCATCGGAGAAATCCATATAGCCCAGCGAGGGGGAGGACGGCCAGAAACGGCGCGCCGGGTCTTCATCCTCGACAATGCGATGCAGCATCGAGTTGAGCCGGTCGTAATTGGCGATGTAGCGTTCCTTGTCCGCCTTGGTCTCGGGATACCAGTCGAGCGAACCGATCACCTCGTTATCGCCGCACCAAAGGGCAATCGAGGCATGGTGGCTCAGCCTGTGCACCTGCTGGGTGATTTCGGTTTCAACGCATTTGAGGAAGGTGCGGTCTGAGGGATAGCTCATGCAGGCAAACATGAAATCGTGCCAGATGAGAATGCCCAGTTCGTCGCAAAGGTCGTAGAACCAGTCGGGTTCATACTGTCCGCCACCCCAGATGCGCAGCATGTTCATGTTCGCCGCCTTGGCGCTTTCAAGCAGATCGCGAATGACGGCGGGGGTGACACGGCTGGGGATGGCATCAGCCGGAATCCAGTTGGCACCCATCATGGTGATGTCGCGACCATTGACGCGGCACTTGAAGGAGTGATCGATCTCGTCCTTCTCCACGACCCAGTCGAGCTGGCGCAACCCGATCTTGCGGCTGGTCACTTCGCCCTCGAGATTGGTCACAAGGTCGTAGAGCGGCTGCTCCCCCTGCCCCGCTGGCCACCAGATCTTCGGGTTCTCGATGGTCACATTGTGCGTAACGACATTCTCGCCTTGGTGGACCACCACCTTGTCGGTGATCACCAGACCGTCGATATTGTGCTCGAGTTCGACCTCTCCTTGAGCAAAGGCGAAAAGCCGAGTCTTTATCGAGAGTTCGACCGAATTCTGGCCATGGGCCTGATCGACCTGGACGCTTTCCTGCCGCGCCAGGCGAGACTTGCGCAGGCTCATGGTGCCATAGACGCCAATGGGCAAGAGGCAGATGCCCCAGTCCCAGCCCGCATGGCAGGCCGCCTTGCGGATGAAGTTCATGTGGATGCCCTTCAACCCGTTGGTCTGGTAGTTTTTGGTGAAGGGGATCGGGAAAGGGTGAGCATCGGCACGCGCCTTGGCGACATCCGGCGCGATATCGAAATTGATGCGCAGCGTGTTTTCGCCGGCTTTCACCTTGCCGGTCACATCGATATCGTTTCGCACAAAGCTGTTGTCGGTCCGCGCAATCTCCTCGCCATTGAGGAAGATGGTGGCGATGCAATCCACCTCCGCCAATGTCAGGGTCAGGTAGCCGTCGATATCGGTAGCTGCCGCGGTGAACCGGCGCTCGACGCTCCACGCGGTCTCGTTGACCCACATCACCTCTTTCTCATTCTCACCAAAATAGGGGTCGGGGATCAGGTCTGCGGCCAGAAGCGCGTGATGGACGTCACCGGGCAGGTTCATGGTCGTTGAAATATCCCGCGTGCCTGCGGTCAGCGTGAATTCGCCACCCAGATCAAGAGCGGAATTGTGGTTTGAAACGGCCATGAAACTATCCTCCGATTCCGGCGTCTGCCGAACTGAGGTGGCCAATACCAGTCTCTGCAATCGATTTCAATGCAACGTTACAACGCGTATCCTCACCCGAAATGCGAGGGAGATGGCGGAACCGTGACCGACCAGCGCTTTCCCAAGCCGCCCCAGAGGCGTATCGTTCAATGGGCAAAATCTTAAAACAAGAGCCACGGTCGATAAGCGGCCAGACGGGCCATCAGAGATTTCGCCAAAGGTAAGGGAGACGTCGCATGAACAAGTACATGTTGGCCTATCACGGCGGAGGCATGCCAGACACCCCAGAGGAAGGTGCCAAGGTCATGAAAGCCTGGAACGACTGGTATGGAGCACTAGGCGACAAGCTGGCTGACGGCGGAGCGCCCCTCGGACGCTCGATGACCGTCACCAATAACGGTGTCGAGGAGGGTGGCGGCGCTAACCCTTTATCCGGCTATACTCTGGTCAACGCCGACAGCCATGAAGCAGCCTGCGAGATCGCCAAAGGGTGCCCCATCCTGAGCGATGGCGGCACGGTTGAGGTATGCGAAATCATTGACATGTAGCGATTTCCGCTGCTGCGCAGTCGACGCTGACTTCTTGGCGCGATTGTGCACTTTCCGTGCAGGAAACCTGCACTGGCGGAAACGTTTTTACAGATGCGTTAGTAATTATCCGCATAGGCTCGCCGCACGAAAGGCGAGCGAGCACTATGTCTGTATTCAGGCGGTTCTTTAATACCAATCTGTCGCCGACGGAGACGCCCGAGCTCGCCCTTGCGCAGTGGCGGGCCCTGAGCCGCCAAGTGCCGCTGATGTATATTATGCTGGTCGCCAACACGCTCATTCTGGCGTGGACGCATCTGCATGCTGCACCAGTAGAGCTGACCATCTACATTCCGGCCGCGCTCACAGCCGTCTGCCTCCTTCGGACCATTACCTGGTGGCGCGCAAGGAAACGCATACTGAACCCGACCATCGTTCGTGCCAAACTGGGCGGCATCATCTGGACCGGAGCAGCGGTGGCTTTGGGCTTTACCGCCTGGAGCTTTAGCCTCTTCCCCTATGGAGACGCGTATCTCCAATCACAAATAGCATTCTATATGGGCATCACCACTATCGGTTGCATGTTCTGCCTGATGCATGTCCGCGTCGCGGCCGTTGCCGTAGGCATCTGCGTGCTGGGGCCATTCACTGTATTCTTCTCTGCGACAGGAGAAGAAACCATGGTCGCCATTGCGGTCAACATGGTTCTGGTCGTCGCTGTCCTGCTGATCATTCTTCTGAGCAATTCTCGCGACTTTGCGGACCTGGTCGCCTCTCGCAGCGCCATTGCTCGACGGCAATTGGAAACCTTGCGCCTTGGCGAGGAAAACCAGCGGCTGGCCAACATGGATACCCTCACGAACCTTCCCAATCGGCGCAACTTTGATCGGCATCTCACCACGGTTCTGCAGGAAGCGGAGCTGGAGGGGCGGCAGATCGTGGTAGGGCGGCTCGACCTGGATGGATTCAAGTCGATCAATCAGATCTTCGGACAATTGGCGGGCGACCGGGTTCTTGTGGAAGCGGCGCGTCGCATCGACTCGCTGCGTCGAGCAGATACGTTCCTGGCCCGGCTGGAAAGCAATACATTCGGCCTGATCCTGGTCGAACCTATAGACCGTCAATCCCTTGTGCACGCGGGTGAAGTCCTGTGCGGCGCCATGCGCCTGTCCTTCGAACAGCCCGAAGGCGTCATCCGCCTGACGGCATCGGCGGGGTTTGCCGTCTCCGAACCCGGCGACACCGGTGATCATCTCTTCGACCGTGCAGATTATGCCTTGTCAGCGGCAAAACGGGAGCAGCGCGGCAGCGCCGTTATCTTCTCGGAGGTCCACGCAAAAGAAATTAGCAAGGTCCGCCATATGGAGCACTTGCTGTATTCCGCCGATCTCGACGATGAAATCTACGTGGTGCTGCAGCCGCAATATGACGTTGCGCTGGGCGCAACCACGGGCTTCGAGGTATTGGCGCGTTGGCGCAGCCCCGTCCTGGGAGAAGTCTCTCCGGCAGAATTCATTCCGATGGCCGAACGCACCGGGCGGATCAGCAATGTCACTCAGAGCGTGCTGCGCAAGGCCCTGGCGATCAGCCGGACGCTACCGCCAAGCATCAGGCTTTCGGTCAATCTTTCCGCCAACGAAATTGGCTCAACCACGGCCATCGAACAGATCGCAGCGCTCTTCGACGGCAGCCGGGGTCATTGCCAGATCGACTTCGAGGTGACCGAAACGGCTGCGATGCGCGATCTCAAACAGGCCAATCAGTCACTGTTGACTCTGCTTGGCCTTGGAGCTCGGATTGCGCTGGACGATTTTGGTACGGGGCATTCCAGCCTGACGCATGTGCAGAAATTGCCATTGCATCGGATCAAGATCGACCGCAGCTTCGTCGCAGAGGTCACCAACGACCTCGCCAGCCGCGCCATCGTCAAGACGATGGTCGATCTGTGCCGCAATCTCGGTATTTCCTGTGTGTTCGAAGGGGTGGAAACCGAGGAACAACTGCAGGCGTTGGTCGCGCTGGGCGGGACCGTCATGCAAGGCTATTTCTTTGGTCGGCCGATGCCCGTGGAAGAGGTCGAGGCGTATTTGAAGCTGGAGCGTACCCGGCTGAACCGCGGGAGCCGGGCCACCGGATAGGAGAAGGGCGGAACCATTGGCCCCGCCCTTCCAGATCTATTGCGCCGCGACTTCGGACTGCTCGACATCGAGGAACCCACCCGACTGCCGCGCCCAGAGCTGGGAATAGATCCCGCCACTGTCGACCAACTCGGCATGAGTTCCCTGTTCAACGATGACCCCCTTATCGAGCACGACAAGCCGATCCATCATGGCGATCGTCGAGAGCCGGTGCGCGATCGCAATCACCGTCTTGCCTTCCATGAGCATCTGCAACTGCCCCTGGATGGCGGCTTCGACCTCGGAATCCAGCGCTGAAGTAGCTTCGTCCAGCACCAGAATGGGCGCGTTCTTGAGCAGAACACGGGCAATGGCGATGCGCTGACGCTGGCCGCCCGAGAGTTTGACGCCGCGCTCGCCAACATGGGCGTCGTATCCCTTGCGGCCCTGCGGATCGGTCAACGTCTCAATGAACTCGGCAGCTTCAGCCTGTTCGGCAGCCGCGCGCATCATCTCCTCGGTCGCATCAGGGCGGCCATAAAGAATGTTCTCGCGAACCGAGCGATGGAGCAAGGAGGTGTCTTGCGTGACGACGCCGATATTGGCGCGCAGGCTGTCCTGCGTGACGTCGCCAATATCCTCGCCATCAATGAGGATGCGACCATCGGCGCGATCGTAGAAGCGCAGCAGCAAGCGGACGATCGTCGACTTGCCCGATCCGCTCGAACCAACGATGCCGATGCGCTCGCCCGGTGCAACCTTGAAGCTCAAATCATCATGCACGGTGCTTGTAGTTTCAGTGGCGGGATAAGAAAAGGTGACATT
>JBGTUK010000011.1:0-25743 GCA_041939225.1 Devosia sp. | reverse complement strand
ATGGCCGAAATTGATCGCCCGCTGGCTCAATCCGCGGGCCTTGGCGAAGCGGATATAGTCGGTGCGCAGCACTTCGAGCATTTCGGCGCGCACCAACCGCATGATCAGCGTCAACTGGAACAGCGAAAGGGTAATGGCCGGCAGGATGATCGAGCGAAGTCCGGATTCGGTCAGAAATCCGGTGCGCCACCAGCCCAGGTCCACCACTTCGCCACGCCCGAAGGAGGGCAGAACCTTGAGCTCGACCGCAAAGACGTAGATGAGACCAATACCGATCAGGAAGGTGGGCAGGGACACCCCGATCAGCGAAGCGGTCATGATAACGCCCGTGGAGAAGGCACGGGGCCGAAGGGCGGTGTAAATGCCCAGCACAACGCCGAGCACCAGGGCGATGCTGGCCGAGGCGAAGGCCAGTTCGATGGTCGCCGGCAGGCGCTCCATGATGAGCTGGCTCACCGGCTGCTGCAGCCGGTAGGAGATGCCGAACTGCCCCTGCAGGGCATTGCCGACAAAGCTGAAGAACTGGATGTAGAAGGGCTCGTTAAGGCCCAGGCGCTCGCGCAGCGCCGCATGGTCGGCTAGCGTCGAATCCTGGCCCAGCATGGAGCTGACCGGATCACCGACATAGCGGAAGACCATGAAGGCGATGAACGCCACCGCAAGCATGACGATAACGGACTGAAACAGCCGTCGCGCAATGAAGGCCAGCATGGGGCCCTCCATAACTGAGAACCGCCGCGCGGGGATCGACTCCGCGCGGCGGTTCAGGATTGCAGGACGCTTATTCGGCGAATTCGACGGTGATCATGTTGGGCTGGTTTTCCGGATGCACCGGCAAGGTGATATCCTCGCGCATGGCATAGGCCAGCACCTGGTTATGCACCGGCAGCAGCACGCGGTCGGCCTTCACCACTTCCCAGATTTCCGCAATGGTCTGATTGCGCTTGTCGAGATCGGTTTCCGTGCCGAGCGAGATGATCTTTTCGTCCAGCTCGGGATTGGAGTAGCCGCCCACATTATAGGTGCCGTGGGTATCGGTCTTGGTGTGCACCAGGTCGTTGAAGATATAGGCGCTATCGAAGGTCGGAACGCCCCAGCCGAGCAGGTAGAAATCCGTTTCGTCGCCAAGAATGATCGGGCTGTGCTCGGCGATCGGGCGCGAGGCCAGCGTCACGTCGATGCCGATCTGGCCCAGCATGCCGACAAATGCCGTGGAGATCGCTTCGTCGTTGACATAGCGGTTGTTCGGCGTGTCCAGGGTCACCGAGAAACCATCGGGATAGCCGGCTTCGGCCAGCAGTTCCTTGGCACGTTCCACATCCGGTGCCGGATACTGGTCGAGCTCTTCAGTCCAGCCATTGACGAAGGGCGGGGTCGCCACGCCAGTGGGGATCGAATTGCCGCGCATCACCACCTGCTGGATCGCATCGCGATCAAGCGCCAGTTCCATGGCTTCGCGCACCAGCGGATCATTGAAGGGGTTGGAATCGGTGACGTTGGAAGACTTGAGCGGCTCTTCACCGAAGCGATAACCAAAATAGATCACGCGGTTTTCAGGCCCGGTTTCGACCTTGAATCCGTCAGAATTCTGCAAGCGCTCGATATCCTGCACCGGCACGTCCTGGACGATGTCGACGTCGCCCGAGAGCAGGGCGGCAATGCGCGTGGCATTGTCAGCGATCGGCAGGTAGACGATCTCGGTCACTTCGGGCGCCTCGCCCCACCACTCGTCGAAGACGGTCAGCACGGATTTCACATCAACTTCACGCGAGGTGAGCTCGTAAGGACCGGTGCCATTGGTGTTGAGCACGGCATAATTGGATTCACCGGCGGCAAAATCCTGGACTTCCTCGACATTATTGGCCTCGGACCAGGTCTTGTCCATGATGAAGGTGTTGGTGACATTGTTCGGGTAGAGCGGGCTTGGACCGACCATCTGTACCTCGACGGTGTAGTCGTCCACGGCGCGCACTTCGGCAACTTCGGCGTGAAGCTGCTTGAGGTTGGACCCTTCCGAGCGGGCGCGGTCGAGCGAGAACACGACGTCCTCGGCGGTAAAGTCAGCGCCATCGTGGAACTTGACGCCTTCGCGCAGCTTGAACACCCAGACGGTTGGATCACCTTCCTTGACATACCATTCGGTCGCCAGGCGCGGGATCAGGTTGCCTTCGGTGTCGCGCCACATCAGGGTTTCATAGATGTGATGCGCAAAAGTGTGGGTGACGCCCTGGTTCTGCGAATGCGGGTCCAGCGTCAGCGAATCGGACGAACGCGCCCAGCGGACCGTCTCGGCCTGGGCAACACCGGCGAGCATCGTCGAGGCGATCAGGGCCGCCGCGATGCGGGTCAGTGAAGTGTGCATGTATAGTCTCCCGTTCCTTGAAAGCGCCATCTCAATGGTTGCCCAAAGGTGGCTTGGGCGACACCAAAGCGTAGATTTAGCAGGAGCGCAACGGGAATCGTTGACCGTTTGGTCAATGCCATGGCGCTCGAATTGGCAATCCACAGAATTGGACGGTTCTCCGCCGATCCGTTCGGCTGGCCCCGAGGCGCTTGACGTCAACCTGCTGAGAGATTTCTGTGCAGGCATGAAACAATCCATCGCTACCATAGCTTTGGTCGTCGCCGACTATGACGAGGCCATCGCCTTCTACCGCGACGCAGTGGGCTTCACACTGGTCGAAGACACACGATTGGCGCCGGACAAGCGCTGGGTGGTCTTGGCCCCGCCGGGCGGTGACGGCGCGCGACTATTGCTGGCAAAGGCTGATGGCCCGGACCAAAGGGCGGTGATCGGCAAGCAGGCCGGGGGGCGGGTCATGCTGTTTCTGCAAACCGACGATTTTGATCGCGACTACGCCCGCATGCAGTCCAATGGCGTGCGGTTTCTCGAAGCGCCACGGCGCGAGGTCTATGGCACGGTCGCCGTCTTTGTCGATCTATATGGGAACAAATGGGACCTCATCGAGCCGCAGCGCTGATTGGCCTTGTTTTATGCTGTGTGAGCCCGGTCGCCGGGCAACAGCCGGGTTGGCACTATTCCCCTTTGCCCGGGGAAGGCGACAGGGCCAGCATGGGCTGTGCACGCGATAGCGACGCCAACGCATTTGCCTGTCTGGTGGTGCGCTGCGAGGATGACTATTCCACCGGGTTGCACGTCCATACCAGCCGCCCCGGGGGCAGCGCCGGCACCTGGGAAATGACCCTGGATCGGGAAGCTCGGCAGATTGATGCCATCGGCGCCTCGCCCTATGGCGCCCGCCTTGTTGATCCGGATGGCTGGCTATTGGACGGGTTGCGTCACGGGACATTTGTCTATTTGCGCCACAGTCAAGATATGGAAGACGCCTTCGCCTTTATCGATCTGTCGGGATCCTTCCGTTCCATCGCCGAAGCTCTGCAATGGTGTGCGCCCCGCGTGCCGCCAGACGAACAAATCGGGTCGTCCGACGTTGGCCCACCAGAGAACAATGGGGAAGCACAATGAACCGTCGCCCCCTTGGCCGCAGCGAACTGGTCATCGAACCCTGGTGCTGGGTGGCAATGTGTTTGGCTGGACAGTCGATGAGGCGAGGGGCTTCGACATCCTCGATGCCTATGTCGGCGCCGGCTTTTCCGCCATCGACACCGCCGAGGGCTATCCCAACTGGGTGCCGGGCAATCCGCCAGGCATGAGCGAGACAATCATCGGCAAATGGCTCAAGGCGCGAGGCAACCGCGATCGCGTGCACATCTTCACCAAGGTCAATTCGAGCAAAAAGCCTGGTGGGCTCAAGCCAGAAGCGATCAAGACAGGCATTGAAGCGTCCCTCAAGCGGCTGCAGACCGATAATGTCGATCTCTATTTCAGCCACTGGCCCGATGCTGAATCCGGTCATGAGGAAACGCTGGAGGCCTATGACACACTGATCCGGGCGGGCAAGGTACGAGTCATTGGCGCTTCGAACTACGACGCCGACATGATGCGCGAGGCGCAGCAGACCGCCATTGTCAAATCGCTGCAGCGCTACGAAGTGACCCAGCCGCGCTATAATCTCTACGACCGCGCCGAATTCGATGCGCTCCGCCCCTATCTCCTTGAGAACGAGGTGGGCTCGATCGTCTATTACAGCCTCGCTTCGGGCTTTCTGACAGGCAAGTATCGTAGTCAGGATGATCTGGAGCAGGCGACACGAGGCGGCAATGTCGGACAATATCTCAACGCCAAGGGGTTGAGCATTCTGGGCGCGCTCGATCAGGTCGCCACCGAACTGGACGCAACGCCTGCCGAGATCGCCTTGGCCTGGCTTGTGGCTCAACCCGGTGTCAGCGCACCGATCGCCTCGGCCACCTCGACCGAGCAGGTCGAAAGCCTGGCGCGCGGCGTGCGTCTGAAGCTAAGCGCGGAAGCAGAAAAACTGCTGAACGACAGTGGGCGGTGAACGGTCAAGGCCCGCCATGGAGCAAGCAGCTTAAGCACAGAAAATTGGTCTGTGAAAATTGAACGGCGTCTGAGACTTGACGAGGGATTGCGATTACTGGCATTGCGATGTTGAGTTATCGCAAAGCTGTGGGGCGATATTCAGCCGGTCTGGATATGAGTCCAGGTAAACTATCCATCGGCCGCACGCTCGTCTTGCCCCGGCAGGAGTCCTGTCAATATGTCTTCAGTTCTGGAGCCGACGCGCGACGTGTTTGGTGCCGGCCGGCGTGGTGTTCGGCACGCTGGAGTGCGGCGCGCCAATGAAAAGACCGTGCTGACGGTGGTTGCATTCAATTCTGGCGCCTCGAATGCTGAGATTTCGCGACTGTCGGGCCTGGCACCGCAAACGGTTTCCGCCATTCTGGTCGATCTTGAGCAGGAGGGGCTGATCGAGCGCGGCCCGGTTTTGCGGGGACGGCGCGGGCAACCCGCCACGCCGATCCTGCTGCATGAAAACGGCGGTTTCTCCATTGGTGTAGAAATCAGCTGGCGGCATTTCGATGTCGTCTTGATTAACATGCATGCCAAAATTCTTCAGCATCACCATGAAGACCATGCCTATCCCGATGCATCTTCGCTATTCGACCGCATCGGCGTCGTCATAGAGGAATTCCGACACTCCCTGGCGCAGGATCAGCGGTCCCGGCTGCTCGATATCGGCCTGGCAATGCCTGGATCGTTAACAACGGACCTGGATCTGCTCCATGCACCGCCTGAACAGGTGGTCCGCTGGCGTCAACTCGATCCTGTCGCCGAATTGGCTCGGCGCAGTGAGCTGAAGATCACCCAGGTCAATGATGGCAACGCCGGTTGCTGGGCAGAACTCATCGCGTTGCCACCACCGCGTCCGGCCAACATCATCTTCCTCATGGTCTCGCAATTGTTGCTGGCCGGCATGGTCAGCGATGGCACGCTATGGGAGGGCGCGACGGGCCACGCTGCCGATCTGGGCTCCAGCCTGATCCATGTGGACGGCGGCACGCCGCAATTGGCGCATCAGGTGGCCTCGCTCTTCGCTCTGCGCGCCCGGCTGGTCGCCGCCGGATTTGCGGAGGCTGAAGGACCCGTCGCGCATTGGGACATGACCGCCATGGCGCCCCATATCGAGGCGTGGATTGGCGAAGCGGCTCAGGCCCTGGCGCAGGTGGTCCACAATGCCAGCATAATCCTTGAACCACCGCTGGTGGTGCTCGACACCGAAATCGGCGCCGCCATAGGGTCGCAATTGGCGAAGCGCCTGCAGGACGAGATGGGCCGGTTCGCCACGCGCGGGTTCAAACCGCCTCGCGTGGTCAACGGCCGTCACGGCAGACTATCGCCCGCCATCGGCGCTGCTGAGTTGCCACTTTACTGGCGCTATTTTTGAGCCTTCCTTGCGGCTTTGGGCGGCTCCAGCGCATCGCGTAGCCGGGCGCTGGGGATCAGCACGACCGTATGATGCGGCGCAATGCGGTGTTCCTGGCCGGTGCGGGGATTGCGACCGATTCTCTCGGCGCGGGAGCGCACATCCAGAGTTCCAAATCCGCTCAGCTTGACTGACTCGCCACGCTTCAGGGCGTCGCCGATCAACTCGAACATACGTTCGCCGATCTGGACGGCGTCGTGACGCGACAGGCCGGTCGCATCGGCAACGCTTTCCCCTAACATGGCTCGGGTGACTGTTTTATCCACTCCAAACCTCCTCGCCCCATTAAATTCATAGGAGGAAGATAAATGGCTGTCCAGTGCCGCGCGTGATCACAAAAAACATGATCTTGCATTTCAGGATTAATTGACATTTTTTAGAATGGTTATAAGCTGGCGACCGCGTTATGGAGAGAAATGAGCCCCTAAAGCGCGCAAGACCCAGCAGAAAGGTTTCCTGTGAGACTGACCCGCCAATCCAACTATGCCATCCGCACGCTGGTCTATTGCGCCGTCAATGAACCAGGCCTGAGCCGGGTTGCCGAAATTGCGCGCGCATACGGCATCTCGGAGCTATTCCTGTTCAAGCTGATCAAGCCGCTGGTGGAAAGCGGGCTGCTGCAGACTGTGCGCGGTCGGCATGGCGGGATCAAGCTGGGCAAGCCGGCCCAGGACATCACCCTGCTTGAAACCATCCGGCTGACCGAGGAAAATTTCGCGTTGGCGGAATGCTTCGAGGATGGCGCGGACTGCCCCTTGATCGGCGAATGTGACCTCAATGGTGCGCTGCGCGAGGCGCTTGGCGCCTTCTTCGACGTGCTGAGCCGGTACACTATTGCCGATCTCGCCAGCAAAAAGCGTTCTATTCGCGAACGGCTCGGGCTGACGGTGGATGAGGCCGTAAACGTCGCCTGATCAAAAAACGACAGCAAAACTTAAATATGAGTTTGACAATCATGTTTTGGCGTGGTTGGTTGCGCTTATGGCGCTACGACCCCTTGGGGCCTGTGGGTCCGAGCGCCTGAATACGACGGGGCTTGCTGCTACCGTCTCCCCGGGCCGGTCAGGATCCTCAACGTCCTGACCGGCCTCTTTTCATTCCCCTATCGATTGCCATCGGCCCGACCCCATGCTCTATGCGGGCCGAATGCCACCGGACACGACATGGCCCAGCCTCCCCTACTTTCCCTGCAAGATATTCAGCTGACTTTTGGCGGCACGCAGTTGCTCGAAGCGGCCGAGCTGATCGTTTCACCGGGCCAGCGTATTGCTCTGGTCGGGCGCAATGGATCGGGCAAGTCGACGCTGCTCAAGATCGCCGCCGGAATCGTGCAGCACGATGCCGGCAAACGCTTTGCCGAACCGAGCGCCACCATTCGTTATCTGCCGCAGGAACCGGATTTGGCCAGTTACGAGACGTCCCTGGCCTATGTCGAGGCCGGTCTGGCCCCGGGCGATGATCCTTACCGGGCGCAATATCTGCTCGAAGCGCTGGGGCTGACCGGAGCGGAGAAGCCCACCACGCTGTCCGGCGGCGAGGGGCGTCGCGCAGCGCTGGCACGGGTGCTGGCACCACAGCCCGATGTCCTGCTGTTGGACGAGCCGACCAACCATCTTGACCTGCCGGTGATCGAATGGCTGCAGGCCGAGTTGAGCCAGATGCGCTCGGCGATGGTGCTGATCAGCCACGACCGACGGTTTCTCTCGGATCTGTCGCGTTCCACGGTTTGGCTGGACCGCGGCGTTACCCGGCGCATCGAGAAGGGCTTCTCGGCCTTCGAGAGCTGGCGCGACGAAGTGCTGGAGCTTGAAGAAAAGGAACGGCACAAGCTCGACCGGCAGATCGTGCGCGAGGAGCACTGGCTGCGCTATGGCGTGACGGCACGGCGCAAGCGCAATGTGGGCAGGCTCGAACGCCTGGCCAATCTCCGCCAGGAGCGGCGCGAACAGCGCAAGGTGACCGGCGGGGTGACCCTGGCCGTGAGCGAAGGCCGGACATCGGGCGCGCTGGTGGCTGAAGCCGAAGCCATTTGCAAGAGCTTTGGCAGCCGGACCGTGGTGCGGGACTTTTCGACCCGCATCCTACGGGGTGACCGGGTTGGCATTGTCGGGCCGAACGGCGCCGGCAAGACCACGCTGATCAAGATGCTGACCGGTCTGCTGGAGCCGGACAGCGGCACCATCAAGCGTGGTGCGGCGCTCGAACTGGCCATGCTGGATCAGGGGCGTGCAAGATTGCAGCCCGATACACGGCTCAAGGATGCGCTGACCGGTGGCGGCAGCGACACCATCCACATCAACGGCGAACCCAAGCATGTAATTGGCTATATGAAGGACTTCCTGTTCAGCCCGGAACAGGCCAACACGCCCATTGGCAAACTCTCCGGCGGGGAGCGCGCGCGGGTGGCGCTGGCGCGGGCCCTGGCCCTTCCGTCCAATTTCCTGGTGCTGGACGAGCCAACCAATGATCTGGATCTGGAAACGCTCGACCTGCTCGAGGAAATGGTCTCGGATTATGCCGGTACTGTCGTGGTGGTCAGCCATGATCGTGACTTTCTCGACCGAGTCGCCACCTCGGTGATCATGGCCGAGGGTGATGGGCTCTGGACCGAATATGCTGGCGGCTATTCGGACATGGTGGCCCAGCGCGGTGCAGGTGTTGCGGCGCGGCAGGTGGATAAGCCAGCCAAGGCCAGCAAGCCCAGAACGCAGGCCGCAGCGCCCCCGATAGCGGCCAGGCGCAAGCTGAGCTTCAAGGAAAAGCATGCCCTTGAGACCCTGCCCAAGCAGATCGAAACGCTGGAAAAAGAAATCGCTGCGCTGAACACCGCCCTTGCAGCCCCCGACTTTTATAACCGCGACCCCAATGGGTTCGCAGCCAAGTCGAAGGCGCTGGAGGCGGCTGCGACCAGAAAGGCCGCGGCAGAGGAGCAGTGGCTGGAGCTTGAAATGCTGCGCGAGGAACTCGAAGGTTCCTGAGCCGGATCAGTCCTGCCAATCGAAGACTGGCTGGGCCAGGAATTGTAAGTCGTCGGTTTCTCCGGCGATACGGCGAAGCAGCAGGCTGCCCAGATTGCGGCCCGCCGCGACAAAATCCTCCGGCACGGTTTCCGCACCCGGCTGGAACTGGGCGAACATGGACGAGGACTGCTTGGTCACGACATGGGCGGTCTTGCCCACCACCAGTCCCGCATCGGACAATCCGCCGGTCACCGCCAGGGCCGAGACTTCTGAGGCGCAGACATAGCCATCTGGCCCGTCCGGCCGCCGGGCGCGTTTGATGACATAGTTGCGGATGGCATCGGACGGGCTACCCAGATTGACATCCGCAGCAAATTCGAAGGCAATGCCGGAATCACGCGCCGCACGCTCCATGCCGGCCTTTAGATGTTCGGTATAGGTCAGCGCACTGTCAGGAAGGACGATGGAAACCTTGCGGCATCCCTTGGCCGCCAGGCGCAGCGTGGCGCCATAGGCATAGGCCTCATTGTCATAATCGACGAATGGATGCGGCTCGGGCCAGCGGCTGCGCCCATGACTGACAAAGGGAAAGTCGTTGTCGAGCAGGAAGCGAATGCGCTCGTCAAAGGTTTCTGCCTTTGAGAAGATCACGCCATCGGCCACGCGATTGCGGACAATGTGCTGGATCGGCTCGATCGGTTCGACATTGCGGAACAGCGGCGTGATGACAAGGTGAAAACTGGTATTGCGCAGCGCCTCGGTAATGCCGGTCACCAGACTGGTACCAAAGCCATAGATCTGCTCATCGGGCTCGAGGATCAGCGCAACAACATTGGTGCGGCCGGTCTTGAGGCGCAGGGCCGCCCGATCGGGCATATAGCCGATTTCAGCGGCGATCTTCTGGACGCGGTCGCGTGTTTCCTGCGCCAGTTCGGGTGCATTATTGAGGGCGCGAGAAATGGTTGTGACCGCCAAACCCGTCATTTGTGCGATGGTTTTGAGCGTGGGCTTTCCTGATGGCTTTACGCCCCGCTTGCCGCGCGTAGCGGGCGGTACTTCTTCCTGCGACACCTATGTTCCCCTCAGACCCGCCGATAACCAGCGGGGACGCTTGATCGACAAAGAACATCAGATTGCGGGGTCCGAAGCAAGACGCATACACTTGTGTTTTAATATGACCGATGTTATCAAGATTTTATGGGTCGAGGGTTTTCGGGCAGGCTTTTGCGCGATTCTCGGCAAATACGCATAAAGGTGCACTGGCAAAACCTGACTGCGTTCCCTATCTTGCCATTGCGCCGCCGCATTGGCGTGCCACACAAGCGTCCAACACCCGCAAGGAGAGGAATGACGATGACGACATCGAAGACCTTCACGATCCATGCCATGTGTTCGACCGTAGTAGCCTGCATGCGCGTTTCCAAACGCTGGCAAGGGTTCTGTCGCTCAAAACGAATGTGATCTGATCCGTCACATCCTCGTCTCACAAAACCGATAGACCCCGCGCTGCCAGCCCCCGGATCGCCTTCAAGCTGAAGGGATTCGTGCAGGACGGACGCGCAAGTGGAGATTCCACCATGCAGGAACATAATTTGAACAGGGCCGAAAAGCTCAGGCCCATAGTGATTGAAGTTGCCGGAGAACCGCAGGGCGTGGTTGTGCCGGATGCCGAAGGCTACAGGTTCGTGGCAGTCAAGCTGCCGGCCTTCGCCATGGACGGCAAGCGCTTTCCTTCCGTCGAGACCGCTCATTTGGCGATTAGTCGCGCCGTCTCAAACGGCGAGGCAGCATAATCAGGCCGGTGGCATGGACCACCGGCTTTTTCATTTCTGGTCGAAGGCTCAGCCCTCAATCATCATTGGTTGCGTTCAGCTCCGAAGGTCGCCGTCCTTCCGCCATTGGCGGGTCCGGATCGAGCGTAGCTTCCACCGCCGTTGCCAGCGCGTCGACATCTACCCGTGAAGCGCCCGACGCAGCCTGTCGTTCAAGTTCGGAAGCCAGGGCCGTGCTGATCGCTTGATGACGCAGTTCTGCGCTGTCCTTAGCCGTTTCCATCGATCGAAATCCCCTGTTCATCAACACGCACCTCGATGCCCGGTTGGGCTGGCTGCTGATAGATTTAGATGCCGGAAGCGACCATTGCGATGACCAGAAAGGCGATCACGCCGTCCCCGACGCTCGAATTGAAATGGTTCAACGCGCAGGACCTTGATGGGTTCAATCCTCGGCGATGCGGCGCAGCGCCATGACGAAGGCGGTCACGCCGATGCCGACCGAACTCGAATTGTCGATCACCACAGGTGTGACATCGACCGGCAGAGCCGCACCCTCGCGCGCCAGGCGGGCGACGATCTGGTCGCGATTTTCGCGCCCCCGTTTGGACAGGCGGGCGGCGCGCAGCGAGATTTCCGCAGAAATTTGTATCACCCGGCAAAGCGGATATTTGGCAATCGCCTCGGGTACGGCATGGCGCGAGATATTGGCGATAACTACGCGACCCAGTGCCAGATCGGTGTCGACCCCAATGGGCAGCGCGTAGTCCAGCCCATGAGCCTGCCAGGTCAGGGCAAAACGGCCGGCTTTTCGGGCCCGGGCGAAGTCATCGCGCTCAAGGCTGATATGGTCCTCAAGATCTATATCGGCAGGCCTAGTGACCAGCCGTCGCACGAAGCTGAAACGCTTGTCGCCGTCGAGCGCCTGACGGGCCCCGCCGATCAGCGTATCCTTGCCGACCCCGGAGGGGCCAACAACCAACACCAGCACTCCAGGGGGACGTTCGCTCAACTCACACGCAGCCCTTCGCGCCAGACGCCGCGCACAACGGGCAGAGGTGCCTGCGCTGCAACCCTCACCAGATCGGCCCGCTTGCCTGTCACGATTTCTCCCCGATCATCGAGCCCGGCCGCCCGCGCCGGATTGGCCGTTACAGTCGCCAGGGCGTCCGGCAGGGCAAGGCCTTCAATGCGCTGCGGCAGCAGGAAAACGGCCTGCAGCAGGGCAAAGGGTACATAGTCCGAGCTCAGAATGTCCAGCAGGCCCGCTTCAACCAGATCGGTCGCCGAAATATTGCCCGAATGGGATTTGCCGCGCACCACATTCGGCGCGCCCATGAGGATCGACAGCCCCGCTTCATGTGCCGCGGACGCCGCCTCGAGCGTGGTGGGGAATTCTGCGATGGCCACCCCGTCCGCCTCGGCCTCCTCGACATGGGCCAGGGTGGCATCGTCATGGCTGGCCAGGGCGATGCCCATGGTGTGGGCCCGCGACACAATGGCCTGCCGGTTAAGGGCGGAAAAGCGCTTGTGCTCGGCCAGGCGCGCATCGAGATAGGACTGCAATTCCTCGGGACTGCGCCCCATCTGCTTGGCATAGAAGCGCTTATAGGCATCGAGCGAACGGAATTGGCGCTGGCCCGGCGTGTGGTCCATGACCGAGGCGAGCCGCGTGGTGGGGTGGTTTGCCAGCGCGTCGAAATGGTCGACCACATCGTGGCTCGGCAATTCGCAGCGCAGATGAATGAAATGCTCGGCGCGCAGCCAGCCGCCGGTGCCACCGGCCCTGACCGCATCAACCAGATGCCGGGCATGGGACAGCATGTCGGGCAGGTCATTGTCAGACCCGATCCGCACCGCATCAAACACCGTGGTAATGCCCGAGCCGGCGATCTGCGCATCATGGGCATGGAGCGCGGCAAGCGGATCCCAGAACACGCCGGGGCGCGGCCGATAATGGTTCTCCAGATGGTCAGTGTGTAGTTCCACCAGTCCCGGAATGAGATAGTCGCCGTCGAAATCCTCGCCCACCCGGCTGGACCCGGCCTCGATCTCGGCGATCTTCCCATTGCGCACCACGATGCTGCCCCGGATCACTTCGTCCGGCAGGACAATCTGCGCATTGGAAACCACCATCTCGGGCACTGGATCTAGCCTCCCAGGGCAAATTCTGCGACGCGGTTGAAGGGTAGTTTGTTCTCCTTCTCGTGGAACAGGGTCAGCCGATCAAGCGTAAGTGGGTCGTTGAGAACCGGCCCGAACCAGGTTTGTGCGGCCTGCAGCACCTCATCGTGCTCGGCTTCCGAAAGACGGTCGGTCAGGGTCATGTGGAAACGGAACTGGTCAAAAACATAGGGGTACCCGTAAGCGTCGAGCAGTTCTTCCTGGCGTGGCGTCAGGCCACGGGCCGCCCGCTCAGCGCGATCACGTGGCTTGAGCGGCGCCCGGAAAGGGTCGAAACGCTCAACCACGGTGGCAGCGAAATCCTGCAATCGGGCATTATTCGCCTCTTCCGGCATCAGGGCCAGAAACCCGTCGAGCGAGGCGATCCGAAGCCTGCCCAACGGTACGGTTGCCCACTCCGCCGCCGCTTCCTTCATGGCGGCGCGCAGGCTTTCTTCACTCTGACCTTGAGCCAGCGCCATGGGCGGCTTGAGCGTGGCGTGAAAGCCGTAGCGGCCGGCTGACTGGGTGAGGTTGAGCAGGCGGGTCCGCGCCATTCCGGCCACCGCGCCGTCGTAGGAAACCCCGGTGGCAGGATCGCGGCCCAGCCAGACCGCAGCGCGCTCCCAGAGAAGGTCGGTGACCGCGGGGGCGTAGTAAATTGCGAATCTCTGCGACATGGGACCTCCTGAGCGCGGAGCTAATGGACCTATATGGCGGGCGTTTGACAAGTCACGGGACTGGACAAATACATTTCGGCTGGCGACAAGGTGCACCCCGGCAACCTGAAGACAGCATTTCCATGGACCGCCCCCTGCTCGAACGCCTGTTCCGCCAAGCCGTTGCACAGGCTCAGCCGGCCCTGGCCGTCGCACGCCATTTGCCCGAACCTGCCAAGGGCCGCACCGTGGTGATCGGAGCCGGCAAGGCATCTGCGCAGATGGCCAGGGCTTTCGAGGCGGCCTGGCCCGGTAATATCTCGGGTCTGGTGGTCACCCGCTATGGCTATGCAGAGGCCTGTGAACGCATCGAGATTGTCGAAGCGGCTCACCCCGTCCCCGACAAAGCCGGGCAAGTGGCGGCCCAAAGATTGCTCGAACTGGTTTCGGGGCTGACCGAAGATGATCTGGTGGTGGCGCTGATCTCGGGGGGCGGCTCGTCCCTGCTGCCCGCCCCCGCACCGGGCCTGGACCTTGAAGATGAACAGGCGATCAACCGCGCGCTGCTGGCTTCGGGAGCACCGATCGGGGTGATGAACCTGATCCGCAACCAGTTCTCCCTCATCAAGGGCGGACGCCTCGCCGCAGCCGCGGCGCCGGCGCGGGTGGTAACGCTGGTGGTGTCCGATGTGCCGGGCGATGATCCGGCTCTGGTCGCCTCCGGCCCCACTTTGCCGCTGCGTGGCGGGCGGGCAGAGGCGCGCCGACTGGCTGCACTCCATCGTCTCGAACTGCCCGAGGCGGCGCAACGTCTGCTGGAGAGTGAAGATAATCTGCCGCCCGAACCGAGCGACCCGGGTTTTGCCCGCAATAGCGTGGTCACCATTGCCTCGGCGGCCCTGTCGCTGGAGGCCGCCGCAGACATGGCGCGTCAGGCCGGCATAGAAGCGGCCATCCTGTCCGATTCCATCGAGGGCGAAGCGCGCGACGTCGCGCAGGTGCATGCGGCGCTGGCCAGGGAAATTGCCGAGCGCAATCGCCCCTTCAGTAAGCCGGTGGTCTTGCTGTCGGGCGGAGAGACGACCGTGACGCTGCACGGGAAGGGGCGCGGCGGACGCAATGGCGAATTTCTGCTTGCGCTGGCCATTGCGCTGGACGGGGTTGATGGGGTTTCGGCCCTGGCCGGCGATACCGATGGCATTGACGGTTCGGAAGACAATGCCGGCGCCTTTGTCGATGGCACGACGGCGCGACGCATGCGCGAAGCCGGCATCGACCCGCAGGCAGCGCTGGCCAACAATGATGCCTATACCGCTTTCGAGGCCATTGGCGATCTGTTCGTCACCGGTCCCACCGGCACCAATGTGAACGACTTCCGCGCCATTATCATACGCTAGATTGGCCTTTTGACCGTCGCCTTGTCGTGCCATGCTGGCCTCAAAGTGAGGGAGGCAGGCATGGCCGGTGTAACTGGCATTGGTGGCATCTTCTTTCGGTCCCGCGATTCCAAGGCGCTGGCGCAGTGGTATGAGACTCATCTGGGCATAGCTGAGTTCTGGACCCAGCAGGCAGGTTTCACTGTCTTTTCGCCGTTCAAGCAAAGCAGCGATTATTTCCCCGCCGACAAGCAGTGGATGATCAATCTGCGCGTCGACGATCTGGATGGATTGATGGCGCAACTCAAGGCTGCGGGCATTGCCATCGAAACGCGGCCGGATGAATGGGACCATGAGGAAACCGGGCGCTTTGCCCGCATTCACGATCCCCAAGGCAATCCCATTGAGCTGTGGGAACCATCTCCACCGGCATCTACCGCATAAAAATCATACTTTTATCGATTGAGGCCTTGGCAGGAGCCGGCAAGACCTGCTCTATAGCGGCGTTTTTGCTGCAGGGGAGTTCTGGCATGGCCAAGCGCAAGATCGCCATCATCGGCGTGGGCAAGATCGCGGTGGACCAGCACATACCGGTGATCGAGGCCTCCGAGGATTTTGATCTGGCTGCGACCGTCTCTTCGCGCGGCGTGACCCATGGCGATCTGCCGGTGTTCCGCACGGCTGCCGAACTCTATGCGGCCATGCCCGAAATCGGTCTGGTGTCGATCTGCACGCCGCCTGGCGTTCGCCATGCGCTGGTGCGCGAAGCGCTGGATGCGGGCAAGGACGTGATGATGGAAAAGCCGCCCACCACCACGATTTCGGAACTGGATGACATCGTCGCCCATGCCGCGCGGCTCGATCGCGTGTTGTTCCAGACATGGCATAGCCAGTACAACGCCGCTGTTGATCGCGCCAAGGCCATCCTTGCTGATCAGGGCGTCAGCAAGGTGCGCATCGACTGGCGCGAAAGCGTGCGCAAATGGCATCCCGGCCAGGATTGGGTGTGGGAGCCCGGCGGCTTTGGCGTTTGCGACCCCGGTATCAATGCCTATTCGATCTTCACCAAGATCATGCCCTTTCCGGTTTTTGTCGAAAGTGCGCAGCTGATCTTCCCGGCCAATCGGCAGACGCCTGTCGATGTTGAGGTCAGGTTCAAGTCCGGTCAGCCGCACCAACCCGAGATGTCTTCAGGCTTCAACTGGCTTGAGGAGAGCGGAGAAATCTGGACCATTCAGGTAGAAACCGGCACTGGTGACGATCTCAAGCTCGAACGCGGCGGCCGCACCTTGCGCATCAATGGCGAGGTGGTGCTCGACCATGGTGACGAAGAATATGCCGGCATATATGACCGCTTCGCCGATCTGCTCGACGCCCGCGCATCCGATGTCGACGCTGCCCCGCTCAAGCTGATGAGCGACGTCTTTTTCCTCGGTGCCCGCGAAAATGGGCCAGCCTTTGAGTGGTAGACGCTAGTCCTGCGGCTCAGTTATGTGAGCCGGGCTGGTGTGCTGCCGGGTCTTCCGGTCGGTATGCCAGCGAATGCGAATGCCCTTGGCAATCAGGCGCAACGCTTCAAAGTGAATGCTCGCCGTGACCTTTAGGGTCATCAGCGGATGGGTCACGACGAGGCGCATGAGCATGGCATCAGTCATCTCGTGCCGGTCACCTGTGAACGCGGCATAGAGCAGGGGCTGATCGTCCTGGGTTTCATTGATCGCGATGCGCACCTTGTCACCCGGCGGGGTCAGGCGGAATTCGTAGCGGCAGTCCATGTCGATAAAGGGCGAAACGTAGAACGTCTTGTCAGCAGCCTGCTCGGCACCGGCCGGCAGCACGTAGCTATGGCGCTCGCGGAAGGTGTTGTGCACTTCGTAGATCGTCGCCAGAGGCTGCCCAGCAGCGTCATCACAGAACCATACGGTAAGCGGGTTGAACACGTAGCCCAGAATGCGCGGATAGCAGAGCAGGCGTATGCGGCCGGCCCGGCCCAGCCCCTTGCTGGCCAGTTGTCGGTTGACCCAGTCGCGCAGCGGCAGGCCGTCCCCGTGATCGGCGTCGCGGAACGAGAACAGCGCCCCACGGTTGTGGCCGAACCACTTCAGATCGTTCAGCACAGATAGTTCGTCGAGATCGATCAGCAGGGAAAACACCCGATAGCGCAGATGATGCTTTTTCGGGCGGTGCCGCTGATGCACCACATGGCCGACATATATGGCCGAGTTCAGCTTCATGCCACCAGCGCCGCCTCGGGGGGCGCAAGCGTGATCCGGCCGGAAGGATTGGCCACTGTCCAGGGACGCGGCAGCGATCCCATGGCCTCCGCGGCGGCGAGGCCGGATTGTAGGCCATCCTCGTGGAAGCCGCGACCGAAATGGGCGCCAGCAAAAAAGGTCCGGTTCTGCCCCTGGATTTGCCAGAGATTGTCCTGCGCATGGATGGCAGCGCTGTCGAACAGGGGATGGGTATATTCGAAGCGCGCAATCTCCTGCTGCGGATCGGCCGGCGGGTTAAGCGTGACGAACAGATCGCGCCCGTCCAGGCTCTGCAGCCGGTTCATCCAGTAGCTGACGCAGAGTTGGTTCTCGTTCGAAATATGGTCAGTCGAGATATAATTCCAGCAACACCAGACCTTGCGGCGGCGCGGCATATAGGTCGCATCGGCGTGCAGCACGGCGGTGTTGGTGGTGTAGGAAAACGCCCCGAGCAGTTCGCGTTCCGCTTTGCTGGGCGCATCGAGCATGGACAGCGCCTGATCGGCATGGGTGGCGATCAGGATGGCGTCGAAATGATCAACCTGGCCGGTGCGGGCGGTGACAGTGACGCCGGCGGCATCTCGGACCACTTTGGCGACCGGCGTGGAGAGCCGAAGCTGCCCGGCAAAGTCGTTCAGCAGCGCCCCTACATAGGCACGGCTGCCCCCCGCGACGGTGCGCCAATTGGGGCGCTCCCAAAGTTGCAGCAGGCCGTGGCTTTCAAAAAAGCGAACAAAGGCAAACAGCGGATAGGCGCGAATATCCTCGGCCTTGGACGACCAGATCGCCGCCGCCATGGGCAGCAAATGGCCTTCGACGAATGAGCGCGAATAGCGCTGCGCCCGTAGATATTCGTCTAGAGTCAGGCCACGCATGTCGGGCTGGAGTAACGCCTTGGGCGCTTCGCGGTAAAACCGCAGCAGATCGCGAAACAGGCTCCAGAAGCGGGGGCGGAAGGCGTTGCGGCGCTGCGCCAGCATGCCCGAAAGCCCTTCCCCACAGTATTCAAATGTGCCGCGATCGAGCGAAGCGGCAAAGGACATTTCAGTCGGGATGCTGCCAACTTCCAAGTGGGCCAGCATGGCCTGGAAATTTGGGTAGTTCTTGTCGTTGTAAACGATAAATCCCGTATCGACCGGACCAGTGCCGGGCACATCGATAGTGTTGGCGTGACCGCCGGCCCGATCATCGGCTTCGTAAAGGACCACATCATGGCTCTTGGACAGCAGCCAGGCCGCCGAAAGACCAGAAACGCCGCTGCCGACAACTGCGATACGCTGGCGCGTGGAGGGCGAGCCGGAAAAACCTGTGGCGGCGTGAAACATGCTTTAAAGTCCCGATTGTTTGATAGAGATACGACTCTGCGGCAGAAATGGATCAACTGCGGCGCAATATTTTTCGGCAAAGGTCCGGCAAGATTTTTTGCATCCCTCCATGATCCGCCGGGCGCGGGTCGGCGTATTTGGGGCATGTCACTTGCGATTTACCCACTTGCCGGACCATGCGAGGATGCTGCCAGAGCGCAGCGCCGCCGCCTTGCCGGGCCCGCGCCAGAACAGGGCCAAATTCGCATGACGCATCGGACAGACGCCGCCGCACCGCCAACGGAGACTGGGGCCCAGATCGTGGCAATAGCCGCCAGCGCCGACATGGCGGCCTTCGAAGCGCTGTTCATGGAATTCAGTCCGCGCATCCGCGCCTACCTGCTCAAGCTGACTCGCAACAATCAGGCCGCCGAGGATCTGATGCAGGAGACCATGCTGGCGATCTGGCGCAAGGCCGGGCAATTCGATCCGGCTCGCGGCAAGGCGTCGGCGTGGATCTTCACCATCGCCCGCAACATCTGGATCGATGCGTGGCGCAAGCAGAAGCGACCTGCCTTTGACCCGGACGATCCGGCATTGGTTCCCGCTGCGGAACCCGAGGCCGGGGACATGCTCGAACTCAAGCAGAGCGGCGCGGCACTGCATGCTGCGCTCAAGACATTGCCCGAGGAGCAGGTGGAATTGATCCGCCTGTCCTTTTTTGAAGAAGACTCGCACAGCACCATCGCGGCCCGCACCGGGCTGCCGATTGGAACCGTAAAATCCCGTATCAGACTGGCCTTCGGACGCCTTCGAACGGCGCTGGAGGAGATGAAATGAACATTCGACACCATCTCAACGACGATCTCCTGCTCGACTACGCCGCTGGCAGGCTTTCCGAAGGCTGGTCGCTGGCCATCGCTTGCCATCTGGCGATGTGCCCGCAATGCCGAGAGCAACTCGCGCTGGCCGAAGCGGCCGCCGGGGTCATGCTCGAAGAACTGGGCCCGATTGAAGGCCCTGATGACAGCTGGGAGCAGCTCAAAGCGCGTCTGATGACTGCTCCGCAGGGTGATGCAGCCCCCATTCGTCGTCCGTCTTCGGCAACTCTGCCCGAGCCGCTGCGCAGCTATCTTGGTGGTGACATGGACACCATCAAATGGCGCAATCTGGGCAATGCCAAGCAAATCCTGATCAAGACGGGCGATCCGACCACGCAAGCCCGGCTGCTGTGTATTGCAGCCGGTAAGCCGGTGCCCGAGCATACCCACGGCGGGCGGGAGTTGACCCTGGTGCTCAAGGGCAGCTTCCACGACGAGGTCGACCGCTTTGGCCCCGGCGATATCGAGGATGCCGATGGCTCGCTGATCCATCAACCGGTGGCGGATGCGGACGAAGACTGCATTTGCCTGGCCATCACCGATGCGCCGCTGAAATTCTCCAGCCGCCTGGTGCGCCTGGTGCAGCCCATTCTGGGGATTTGAGGAGACAGGGATGTTCGGCTTTTCACTGCTGACACTGCTGGCTGCCTATGGCGGCACGGCGCTGGTGTTTTTCGGAATCGATTTTCTCTGGCTGACGGTGCTCGGCATCGGTTTTTACCGGGCCGCGATCGGTGACCTCCTGCTCGAGCAGCCCAATCTGCTGCCCGCGGCGCTGTTTTATCTGTTCTATGTCGCAGGTCTTGTCGGCTTTGCCATTCTGCCCGCGCTCAATGCGGGAAGTTGGCTCTGGGCGCTGCTCGCCGGGGTGGCATTGGGGCTGTTGGCCTATGGCACCTATGACATGACGAACCTGTCCACCCTCAAGGGATGGAGCCTGCAGATCAGCGTGATCGACATGGCCTGGGGCGGGTTCCTGTCGGGCGTTTCTGCCCTGGCAGGATATTGGCTGGCTAAGCTCACCACCTAGCCCCGGATCCGCGCGGTGATGGCGAAGGCGAGGGGATGCGGCAGGACCCCGAGGAGCTTGAGCGGCCAGATCAGGCGACGGGGGAAGGCGATTTCGAAGCTCTTGCCATCGAGCCCCTTGAGGATGCGATCCGCCGCCTGGTCAGGCTCCATCAGGCCGGGCATGGCGAAATCATTCTTGTCGGTGAGCGGAGTGCGCACGAAACCGGGCGTGACCAGTCGCACGTCGACCTTGGGCGACAATTCGCTACGCAGCGACTGGGCGAGGCTGACAATGCCGGCCTTGGTGGCCGAATAGACCTGGCCATTGGGTAGGCCGAATATGGCCGAGGCCGAACCGAACAACACCAATTGCCCGCCGGGGCGCAGGTGCTCGGCGCCGATCTGGGCGACGTTGAAGGTGCCGGTCAGATTGACCTCGAACACTTTTGCCGCCTGGTCCGGATCGGCCTTGCTGACCGGGCCGGGATCATAGATGGCGGCGGTGGTAACGATGCGATCGAACGGCCCGTGCGCAGTGGCGGCCTCGATCAGGCTCGTCCGGTCAATGGCATCGGCGACAACAGCGTGATGGCCCGGACCGATGCGCTCGAGCGCGGCATCGAGTGCCTCCCGATTGCGGCCCGAGATGACCACCAGGGCGCCACGCGCGGCATAGGCCTTGGCCATGGCCTCGCCAATGCCGCTCGACCCGCCGATGATCCAGATTTTTTCGTTGCTCGCCACTGCGCTTGGCTCCCTGTTGTCGCTCTTGAGGAGATACGTCAGGCCAGTCAGCATGGATGCAATGGGGCAGGAAGAAAAGCCGGTACGTGCGGAAATGGCCTACGAACCAGGTTCGGATGGCTTAGCCAGCGAGCGATTTCAATGAACTCACCCATAAGCTCCTCCCCCAAATGCGCGGGGGGTAGGTGGGATGACAGGCGTGCCCGGTAGAAGCCGGAGAAGGCCGTCGCCTCATCCCACCAGCCTGTGGCGCCTCTCAAGCAGGAAATTCTCAAGCGCACCGCGGCTCATCGGCCGGGCCAGGGCGTAGCCCTGCAGCACTTCGCAGCCCAGGCCGCGGAGTATCTCGGCATGCTCCATGGTTTCCACGCCCTCAGCGACAATCTCGATATCCATGGATTTTCCGATATCGACGATCGAGGCGACGAGCTGGCGCTGGGCAGGTTCGTCCAGGATCGGGTTGATCAGCTGCCGGTCGATCTTGAGGCGGCGCGGATGCAGTTTCTGCAGCGACACGATCGAAGCATAGCCGGTGCCGAAATCGTCGATTTCGACATCAATGCCAAGCTCCTTGATCTGATCGATATTCCAGGCGACCACCCCGTCGCTTTCGTCGAGATAGATCGACTCCACCAGTTCAAAGGCCACGCGCCCGGGCTGCAGCGGGAGGGCGCGCAGGCTTTCCACCAGGCCTTCATCATGCAGGCGCCGCAGCGAAACATTGACCGAGACGCGCGGCACATTGAACCCCTTCGCGTCCCAGCGGGCCAGATCGGCCAGCGCCTTTTCCAGGATCAGCTTGTCGATTTGCGCGACGACATTGAGCTCTTCGGCCACATCCATGAAATGGTCGGGCGTCTTGATCGTGCCGTCGGCATGCTGCCAGCGGGCCAGAGCCTCGACGCCAATCAATTCCAGCGTCTGGGCGTCGAACTGGGGCTGATAGAAGGCGAAGAAGGCGTCGTTCTCCAGACCATTGAGGATTTCATCGGCCACGCGCTTGGTGTGAACAACCTCGGCCTGCAGCGCCTCGGTGAAAAACTCATGGCGGTTTCGGCCCAAAGCCTTGGCGCGATAGAGAGCAATGTCCGCATTGACCAGTAATTGATCGACCTTGATGTCGGTTGAACGAGATACCGCAACCCCGATGCTGACCCCGAAACGCACCTCATGTCCGTCATATCGTGTCGGACGGCGCATTTCGCGGACAATGCGGTCAGCCATCAGATGCAGATGCTCATTGCTCGACCCGGCGCTTGAAACAATCACGAACTCGTCCCCGCCAATGCGGGCGACAAAATCGGTCTCGCGGCAATTGCTCCGCAGCACCTTGCTGGCATGGATCAGCATGGCGTCACCAGCCGCATGACCAAGCGTGTCGTTGATCTGCTTGAAGCGATCCAAATCGATGTGCAACAGGGCGATCGACCCGCAGCCGTGGAAACCATCGGCGGCATGCTGCTTGAGCATTTCGTCGAGATAGCGCCGGTTCGGCAGGCTGGTCAGGCTGTCATGCAGCGCATTGTGCTCGATGCGGATGCGCGCCGCTTCCAGATCGTTGCTGCGGATCTCGGCCTGTTGCTTGGCGCGCCGCAGATCGTCATTGAGCCTGACATCCTCGGTGACGTCCCAATTGACGCCAATGACCTTGTCCGGCTGGCCCGGCTCGCGGTGCAGCGCCCCCGCCGAGCGTACGTATCGTAGCGTGCCATCGGGCAGCACCACGCGATAGTCGGTCTCATAATAGCCCGAGGCGATCTGCTCACGGAAGGAGGCTTCGGCGCGCTCGCGATCGTCCGGGTGCACCGCCTGTTTCCAGTGGTCATGGTTGCGGGGGGTGCCGTCGGCAGGCAGGCCATAGATCTCGTTGTTGCGCTCGTCCCAGGTCTCGCTGTTGGTGGACAAGTCCAACTCCCACACACCGACCTTGGAGGCAGAAAGGGCCAGATTGAGACGCCGGGTCAGGCGCGCCAACTCACTCTCGCGTACACCCATCTCGTGAATGTGCCCATGGCGCTCGCGGATCATGCGGCTGGTCACCACGATCGGGAACAGGATCAGGGCGCCAGCGGCCAGGATCAGGCCGCGCAGCGACCAGGTGGACACCGGATCGGCGCCCCAGCCCTGTTTCGGTGCGGCCGCGATCTGCCAGCTTCCCGACGGCAGCACGACAGTCGCTGTCACCGGGTCGGCCTCGCTGAGGTCGGGCCCGAAAAAGCGCTCGCCGGTGCCGCCGGTGCCGTCGTGGCCGGTGATCGAGATATCCAGGTTCAGCGCCGGATCGAACAGTCCGCTATCGGCATAGAGCTTGTTCACATCCACCACGGCGGAGACCAGGCCCCAGAAACGGCGATTGTCGTCTGAACCGGTAAAGACCGGAAAGCGCCCCACAAAACCCTGGCCGCCCTGCACCAGATCGACGGGCCCGGCAATGTTGAGTTTGGCGGTCTCCAGAACCTTTCTTACGGCGGGCCATTGCGCTGGCACATGCCGGTAATTGAGCCCGAGCACGGCCTCATTGCCGGCCAACGGATAGGTCATGGAGACGATCAGGTTCGGCGCTGCCGCGACCGAGCGCAACTGGCTGCCTTCCTCAAAGATATTGTCCACCAGGGCAGCGTAGCGCGCCTGATCCATCTCAGGCTCGGTTGATATGACCGCGACCAGCCCCTTGACGAGCTGGATATTGCCCGCCACGTGCCCTTCGAGCTTGGCCCGGATCACCGAAATCTGGTTGAGCGCATCGGAGCGCAGATTGCTCTCGGCAATCTGCTGGTTCTGCCGGTCGACCAGAACGGCCGCCACCAGCATGGCAGCGAGCGCGAGCAGGACCGGAATGGCCATGGTGCGGCGCCAGTCGCCACGATGCTTCGCTTGCCGTTCCTCGCTCATTCCCGCCTGAATCCCTGCGACACCTTCTGTGTCTCGAGCAGACCTTAGACGGGGGATGCTTGACGAGGTGCTTAACGCGCCGCCGAGTTACCGGGATGGTAAATCAATTGCTAACGCCTTTGGCTCAGGGCACGACGGTCTTGATGATTGAGGCGTCCAGCGCCTCATAATCGTGCAGCCCGATCACATCGTAAAGTTCCTGTCGGGTCTGCATCTCTTCAAGCATCGCCTTGGTGCCACCGTCGCGCTTGATGGTGGCATAGAGCTTTTCCTGCGCCTTGTTGGCCACGCGCAGCGAGGAGACCGGCCAGATCACCATGGAATAGCCCAAGGCTTCGAACTCAGATGCGGTCTGGTAAGGCGTGCGGCCGAACTCGGTCATATTGGCGAGGAGCTTGACCCCCGGCATCGCCTTGGCGAAATCGCGGAACATGTCGACGCTGGTCAGGGCCTCCGGGAAAATCGCGTCGGCACCAGCCTCAATGTAGAGCTTGGCGCGGGCTACGGCGCCATCGATTCCTTCGCTCGCTGCGGCATCGGTGCGGGCAATGATGACCAGGTCGCGGCGGGCCTTGGCGGCGGCCGCGACCTTGGCGGCCATGTCATGGGCATCGGCCAGCTTCTTGTCATTGAGATGCCCGCATTTTTTGGGCAGCAACTGGTCTTCGAGATGCACCGCGCCGGCGCCGGCCTCCTCGAACGTGCGCACCATGTGCATCACATTGAGCGCTTCGCCATAACCGGTATCGCCGTCGACGAGCAGGGGAAGCCCGGAGGCGCGGGCAATCTGGCGGATGAAGAAGGCGACTTCATCGACCGTAATGACACCCAGATCCGGCAGGCCCATTGAGGCGGTCATCGCGGCGCCGGAAAGATACAATCCCTCAAAGCCGGCATTCCTGGCCTGAATGGCAGAATGACCATTGTGCGCGCCGGGCAATTGCAGGATTTGCGGCCGCTCAAGCAGGTCGCGGAAACGGCTGCCAGCACTGGAGGTGGGCAGGTCGGCGGAAACGAGATAGGGCATGAGCTTTAAGCTTCCTTGCGATCCTTCAACGGCACGAAGGCGAGGTCTTCGGGCCCAGTATAATTGGCTGATGGGCGGATGATCTTGCCATCCTGGCGCTGCTCGATCACATGCGCCGACCAGCCCGAGGTGCGAGCTATGACAAAGAGCGGGGTGAACATGGCGGTGGGCACGCCCATCAGATTGTAGGAGACGGCGCTGAACCAATCCAGGTTCGGGAACATCTTCTTGGCGTCCATCATGACGCTTTCGATCCGCTCGGCAATTGCGTATTGGCGTCCCGCCCCTGCCTTGTCGGCAAGGCTTTTGGCGACGCGCTTGATCACCTCATTGCGCGGATCGGACACGGTATAGACCGGGTGACCGAAGCCGATGATGACTTCCTTGTTCGCCACCCGCTCGCGGATATCGGCTTCCGCCTCGTCGGGTGAGGCGTAGCGCTCCTGAATCTGGAACGCCACCTCATTGGCGCCGCCATGCTTGGGGCCGCGCAGGGCGCCGATGGCACCGGCGATGCCGATCAGTGCGCCGGACATGGTGCGGGACACGGGGATTCCTGAGTAAAAATCTACTCCTGAACTCTAAGGGCATGGTAAATTGAAAATCACTTTTGCGTGCGTCAGTTTTTTGAGAATTCTGAGAGCATATCAGAGGATTTCACCAGGTGGGACCTCCCCCATTTCAAATCCGGGAAAAAATAGTCCAAAAATATTTTCGTGTAGAATTATTGCTTAAAATTAGCTGAAATCTTGTTTTTCGCGTCGTTCGCGAAGAGTAGGTATTGTTTGAAAAAAAAATCATCGAAAAATATTGAAAAATTTTGGTCGAAAAA
>JBGTUK010000010.1:0-30032 GCA_041939225.1 Devosia sp. | reverse complement strand
TTTCTCCATCCCAACCGCCTCCTTTTTTGCGTATCCTATTCCGAAAGTATAATCACCGATTTTAATACGGTGACAGATACCGGCTTCTATTATATGAGCGGCGCAACGACGACATTGAATGCCGCACCGTTGGCTTCCAGTGACTGGACGGTGAAGGGATACCTCACAGCCGTGCCGTTGGAGACCACGGCAACCAGATTACCCTTGGAGGTGTATTTGTAAGCATCGGCCGGATTGGCGGCAATTTCCTCGCAGGGGATGGCCACGCCGGGCGAATAGGCCAGTGAAAGGTCGCGGGTGTTCGCGAGCGGTTTGGTGGCCACGATTTCCAGTTTCCCTGGCTTGGGAAACTCGTGAAAATACAGCGCGGCTTCGCGCATGCTGGTGGCCTTGTCGTCGGTCATGAGTCACTCCCATCAGCGGCGCAGCATGGTCGCGCCAGGCCACGTCCCCACGCGGCAAAACTTCCCAAGAGCAGGTCTGCTCCCTCAAGTGAAGCTATGCCTTAGTCGTAGAAAACTACACCCGCTAATCGGGAACACACGCGGATCCGGCAGTCAGCGGGTTGATTGGTTCAGATTTACTGATACACATTTTGATTTTATCCATTGGGCAGCACCGTATCAGCATGAGCCGTAATTTCCTGGTTATCGACCCTGAAGAGGGCATCGACGTGCTCAAGGGCCTCGCCTCCCCGATCCGCGTCAAAATGCTGAAATTGCTGCACGTGGAAGGCGCGATGAATGGCAATGACATTGCCGAAAAGCTTGGGCTGCCGCAGTCGACCGTCTCGACAAATCTGCAGATACTGGAGGGCGCGGGACTGATCCGCACCGAGACGCAGAAGGCCCGCAAGGGCAATCAGAAGATCTGCCACTCGACCTTCGATGAAGTGCTGGTCATGTTCAAGGACGACATCGAGCCGCTGGGCGCCAACACGATCGAAGTGTCCATGCCGCTGGGGCTCTATACCAGCTGCGACGTATCAGCCCCTTGCGGCCTGTGCTCGAGCGACGGAATTATCGGCCTGCTCGACGTGCCCGATACCTTTCTTGATCCCGACCGCATGAAGGCGGGACTGATCTGGTTCACGCGCGGCTACCTCGAATATCAGTTCCCCAACAATGCCAAGCTGGCTCAGAACACCATTGAATCAATGGAATTCATGATGGAGTTGAGCTCAGAAGTGCCCGGCACTTCGGCGGATTGGCCCAGCGACATTACTCTGTCGGTGAATGGCACAGAGATCGGCACATGGCTTTCCACCGGAGATTTCGGCGACAAGCGTGGCGTCTATACGCCTGACTGGTGGAAGCTCAAGGGCAGCCAGTATGGCAAGCTCAAAAGCTGGCGCGTCACCATGGACGGTACCTATGTGGACGGGATGAAGATCTCGCCGGTTTCCCTGCATGATCTGGATTTGGGCAATCACCATTCGATCCGTCTTCGCATCGCGGTCAAGCCCGACGCCAAGCACCCCGGTGGCATCAATATTTTCGGTCGCGGCTTCGGCAATTACGACCAGGACATTATCCTCCGGCTGCAAACCGCGCCCTGATTTATCCTCGCCCTCGACTTCTGCGCTAATCTCGCCGTTCAGCGGAGCGCAATCGCGCTCGGCCAAAAATCATATTTTTGATCTTGCGCAGGCAAGGCGCCATCGCTTAAAACGTCTTTACTGATACAAATCAGAAAAACGGAATTAGTGGGAGGGGCCGGTGAAGGCGTCCGTCATTGCCAACAAGGATTACACGATCTCTAAAATCGACGATCGTGTCTATGGGGCTTTTCTCGAGCATTTGGGCCGGGCAGTTTATGAAGGCATCTATGAGCCAGATCATCCGACTGCCGACAAGGACGGCATGCGGGGCGATGTGATCGATCTGGTCAAGAAGCTCAACGTTCCGGTGGTGCGCTATCCGGGCGGCAACTTCGTTTCTGCCTATAACTGGGAAGATGGCATCGGCCCGCGCGAAGAGCGTCCTGTTCGGCTCGATCTGGCCTGGCACACCTCGGAAAGCAACGCCGTGGGCGTTCATGAATTCGCCGATTGGTGCGCCACCGTGGGCACCGAGATGATGCTGGCGGTCAATCTGGGTTCGCGCGGCGTCGATGACGCCCGCAACTTCCTGGAATACGTCAATCATCCCGGCGGTTCCTATTGGTCCGACCTGCGCATCAAGAACGGCCGCAAGGAACCATGGAACGTCAAGATGTGGTGCCTGGGCAACGAGATGGACGGCCCCTGGCAGGTCGGCCACAAGGATGCCGACGAGTATGGCAAGCTGGCTGCCAACACGGCGCGCGCCATGCGCATGTTCGACAAGTCGCTCGAACTGATCGTCTGCGGTTCGTCCAACTCGGACATGCCCAGCTATCCCGATTGGGAACGCATCGTGCTCGAGCACACCTATGATCATGTCGATCATATCTCGCTGCACATGTATTTCGCCAATCGCGATGACAACACACCCAACTACCTTGGGTTGGCCGAGAAGCTCGATACCTATATCGAGACTGTTGCCTCGACCATCAAACAGGTGAAGGCCAAGAAGAAGTCGAAGAAGGACGTTTATATCTCCTTCGACGAATGGAACGTCTGGTACCATTCGAACAAGAAGGATCGCGAGATCCTGGAGGGCAATAACGGCTGGCCGCATGCGCCGGGCCTGCTTGAGGACATCTATAATTTCGAAGATGTGCTGATGGTGGGGCTGATCCTCAATACCTTCATCCGCCGCTCCGACGTCGTGAAGATCGCCTGTATTGCCCAGCTCGTGAATGTGATCGCGCCGATCATGACCGAAAAGGGCGGCCCGGCATGGGCGCAGACCATCTACTACCCCTACTACTTTGCTTCGGTCTACGGCCGCGGCACGGCGCTGCAACTGGTCACCAACTCGCCCGGCTACGAAACAACACACGACAAGAATACCGCGTTTGTTGATGTTTCCGGCGTTCACAACGAAGAAGATGGCACGCTGAGCTTCTTCCTCGTCAATCGCCACACGAGCGAAAGCATCGAGACTGAAGTGAGCCTGCAGGGCTTCGCCAATGCCACGATCATCGACCATCAGGTGATGACCCATCCTGATCTCAAGGCCGTCAATACAGCCCAGAAGCAGGAAGAAGTTGCACCGAAGAAGGGCAGTGGTGCGAAGGTCGATGGGGACACGCTGTCCGTCGTCCTGCCGCCCTATTCCTACCAGATGGTGCGGGTCAAAATCTGAACGATCGACACCCTCCTGGACCCGTTAGATGAGCGGTCATCGACAGGCATATTCATGAGGCCCGCCCCCGAAAGGCGGGCCTCACCGCATTTCGTATCATAGTATTGGATTTACATCACAAAACACATTGACAGCCTACCGCCCCTAGTTAAGTATGACTTATCGCGAGGCTGAGGATCCTCGCGAAGGAGGTGCAAATCGGCGCCTCGCAACGGGAGGAAATCAATGGATAGACGCAGTTTTTTGATTGGCACGACGGCTGTCGGTGCGCTGATGGTAGCGGGCAAGGGCCTTGCAGTTGCGCAGGAAGCAGAAGGCTCCGTGCCTGACCTGGCCCAGTTCCCGCGCAGCGAGACGGTCATCGTTCACAACCCCGAAGGCATCATCCGCAACCCGGGCTGGTTCAATCTGTGGGCTGTCGGCGCCGGCAACGGCACCAGCAATGGCCTGCACAATCTGACGACCGACACGCTCTGGTTCATTGACCCCGATGCCGGCATCGAAGGGGCAAGCGAAAACGCCGTTTATAACTCGCTGGCAGCCGATACCTGGCAGTACAACGAAGACTTCACGGAAATGACGGTGCCGCTCAAGCAGGGCATCTATTGGAGCGACGGCGTCGAGTTCACCGCAGACGACGTGGTGTTCACCGTCCAGAAGCAGGCCTCTACGCCTGGCACACCTTATAATGGCGCCTTCTCGGTGCAGGTTGCCGAAGTTACCGCGCCGGACAAGTACACGGTACATTTCAAGCTCAACAAGCCAAATTCCCGTTTCCACACCCTGTTCTCGGTGCGCTGGACAGCCGCCTGGATCATGCCCAAACATATCTACGAGAATGTCGAAGACATCCTCAGCTATGAGGCAAACCCGCCGGTCTCACTGGGCCCCTACACGCTGCACTCGTTCGATCCGAACGGCACCTGGTATATCTGGGAAAAGCGCGAGGACTGGGAACGCACAGCGATGGGCATGATTGCCGAGCCCAAGCCGCGCTACATCATCTATCGCAACAACATTTCCACCGACAATCGCCTGATCGAGATCCGCAACGGCAATCTCGACATGGTCCACGACCTGACGCCGGAAGGCACGTTCTCGGTTGTGCAGCAGGACGATCAGATCCAGGGCTGGTTCCCGGGCTTCCCCTATGCCCACCCCGATCCGACGCTGGTGATGGCGATCTTCAATCATCAGGATCCCAAGTTCCAGGACAAGCGCGTTCGCTGGGCCCTGGCGCTCATGCTCGATGCGCGCGCCATGTCGATGGCGTCCTATCGCGGTGCGGCCACGCTCTCGGCGATCTCGGTCCCGCCGACCGGCACGCATCCGCGCGACTATCATGCGCCTCTGCAGGACTTCCTGATCAACTACGAGATCGACACCGGCACCTCCAAGGTTAAGCCGTACGATCCCGAGATTGGCCTGCAGATCGCCGACATGGTGCGTCCTCAGTTCGGCGACGCCGTGCCGACTGAAGAAGAGGCCGTTCGCAACGCCTTCGGCTATGGCTGGTGGAAGCAGAACATTCCGGCTGCGGAAGAGCTGCTGACGGCCGCCGGCTTCACCAAGAGCGGCAACCAGTGGATGATGCCCGACGGCCAGCCGTTCGAGTTCTCGGTCATGGTGCCGCAGGAAGGCGTGGTCAACCGTCTCGGTGTGATCATCGCTCAGACTTGGGCCCAGAACGGCATTGGTGCCACCGCAGAGGTGGATGCCGATACCTGGGGCCGCCAGCGCGTTGGCAATTACGAGGTCAACATTGCCTGGGCAGTGGAAACCTGGGGCGGTCACCCTGACCTCAGCTTCTTCATGGACAGCTACCACTCGGCCTATGTCGCCGAGCCGGGTGAATCTCAGCCGGATCGCAACTGGATGCGCTGGAAAGACCCGCGTCTCGACGAGATCATCGAGAAGATCCGCGGCATCGACTTCAACGATCCCAAGGGCATCGAATATGGCCATGACTTCGTGAAGCTGCATCTCGAAGAAATGCCCAATATTCCGATCATGGCGTACAACGTGTTCTCGATCCAGTCGAACCGGTTCTGGACCGGCTGGCCCGACGCGAACAACAACTACGCCAACCCTGTGACCAACTGGTCCAACGGCCGCTATATCTTCACCCAGATCTCCCCCGTCGAAGGGGCGAGCTAGTAGCCTCCCGGCGGCCCGATGCAGATCGGGCCGCACGCAGGGGCGCGCCCACCGGTGCGCCCCTTGTCTCATATCGGTCGTGATGGCCGGTCTGAGAGGCGGTGAGCCGCATCGGGGTGGCCTTTGTTGATTGCCACCCTTTTTTCTTCCCGCGCGGGGAGAAGTGTTCGCTCTCGTTGCCCCCATCGAGACCCGTTGGCAGCTGAAATTGAAGGACGATTGGCCCCGAATGCATTCTTATCTCTGGTTTGCGGGAAAGAGACTGCTGCAGTTGATTGCAGTGATTTTCTTCGGTGTTTCCGCGATGTTCTTCGTGACCTATCTATCCCCAATCGATCCTGTCGAGCAGGTTTTGGGGCGCCTTGCATCACGCTCAAATCTCTCTCCGGACGCCATCGCCTCGACGCGCGAAGCGCTTACCGCCATGTTCGGCACCGACCAGCCGATGATGGCGCAGTATTTCAATTTCTGGATGCGGGTCCTGCGCGGTGACCTCGGCGCATCGCTGATGGCCTTCCCGACGCCAGCCATGGAACTGGTCATGCGCAGCATGCCATGGACACTTGGCCTGTTGCTGACCTCGACCTTCATTACCTTCGTCATCGGCAATGTGATGGGCGGACTGGCGGGCTATTTCCAGAACAACCGGTTCTTCAAGGCGTTCGGCATCCTGGCCATGGGCCTTCAGCCGATCCCCTATTATATCGTGGCCTTTATCATCCTGATCATTTTCGGGTTTCTCTGGCCGGTTCTGCCCATCTCGGGCGGATTTGCCATGGATGTCCGCCCCAGCTGGACCCTGCCCTTCATTCTTTCGGTCCTGCAGCACTCCCTGCTGCCGGCGTTCTCGCTGGTCCTGGTTGGACTTGGCGGCTGGTTCATCGGCATGCGCGCGCTGGTCAGTAACATCGTCACGGAAGACTATGTCACCTATGCCGAGTTGGCCGGCGTAAAGCGCAACACCGTTGTTGGCAGCTATGTGATGCGCAACGCGCTGGTGCCTCAGATCACGGCGCTGGCCATGGTCATTGGCGGCGTGTTTTCAGGCACGATCATTACCGAACAGGTCTTCAACTATCCAGGCATGGGCTCGCTGCTGGTCGATGCCGTGAATGCCGGTGACTATTCAACCGTTCTGGCCGTCTGCACGGTTTCGATCACTGCTGTTGCCACCGCTATCTTCATCGTGGACATGCTGCATCCGCTGCTCGATCCACGCGTCCGGGCGGAGTAGTCGCCATGTTCTCTGTTTTTCGCGACCTCGTCCGCTACAATATCGAATTCACCATTGGCCTGATCCTGGTCGGCATCATGGTGGTCTTTGCCGGGCTGTCCTTCTTCGCTCCGATGGACCCGTCCCTCATCTATATGGCGCCCCCCGATCAGCCGCCGTCTACACAATACTGGTTCGGCACCAATTCGCGCGGACAGGAACTGTTCTGGCAGCTCTCGGCCGCATTCAAGAACAGCCTGCAATTCGGCATCACCGTTGCCGTTCTGAGCCGCATTATCTCGATCACTGTCGGGCTGGCTGCGGGGTATATCGGTGGCTGGGTCGACCGGGTGCTGATGTTCGTCAACGATATCTTCGTGGCCGTACCGATCTTCCCGATCCTGGTGCTGTTCTATTTCGTGCTACGCAACAATATGGACAGCTTCACCATGGCGCTGATCCTCGCCTGTTTCGGCTGGCCCTTCGATGCTCGATTGATCCGCTCGGTTGCGCTCGGGCTCAAGCACCGCGAATTCACCCGTCACGCGGTCTTTGCGGGCATGAGCACACGCAAGGTGCTGGTCGAAGAGCACCTGCCCTATGTGATGCCAATCGTGTTCGCCACCTTCATGAACAACATGCTGTGGTCCATCGGCATGGAAGTAACGCTGGCCGTGTTGGGTTTCACCAACATCAACAATCCAACGATCGGTACCGTTCTCTACTGGGCCAATAGCCACTCTGCCATGGTGGTGGGTGTCTGGTGGTGGCTCGTGATCCCGGTCATCCTGATCGTCATGACCTTCCTGGGCCTGTTCCTGCTGGCAATGAGCATGAACGAATATATCGACCCGCGCAGCCGACTGCGCCGCATGGGAGCCTGAGCCATGACCCAGGAAAAGACTGAAATTCTCAAGGTCGAAGGCCTAAAGGCCTACTACCAGATGAACTATTTCGGCGTGAAACGCGAAGTGCGCGCCGTCGACGACATCACCGTGACCATGCGGCGCAATGAGGTCTACGGCATTGCCGGCGAAAGCTCCTCGGGCAAGACCAGCTTCATCAAGGTGTTGGCTGCCGCGATCCGGCCGCCGCTCCGAGTGATCGAGGGTACGGTAAAATACGAGTTCAAGAATGGGCCGATCGACGTTGCCCATGCTTCGCCTGCCGAGATCGAGGCGGTGCGCTGGAAGCATCTGAGCTACATCATGCAAGGCTCGATGAGCGTGCTCAATCCGGTACGGCGCATCGGCAAGACCTTCCAGGACTTTGCGCAACGCCCATTGGGCCTCAAGGGCGAGGCGTTCGAGGAACGGGTGATCAATCATCTGGCGCGGCTGAAACTGCCGCCCGACGTGCTCAAGGCTTACCCGCACGAACTTTCCGGCGGCATGCGCCAGCGCGTGACCATCGGTCTGGCGACGGTCTGTCACCCCGAGTTCATTATTGCCGACGAGCCGACCACGGCGCTCGACGTGGTGGTGCAGAAGGAAGTGCTGAGCCTGATCCGTGACATCCAGAAGGAAATGGGCGCTTCCGTGGTGTTCGTGACCCATGACATGAGCGTGCATGCCAATGTGGCCGACCGGGTGGGCATCATCTATGCCGGCCGATTGGTCGAGGAAGGCCCGACGCGCGACATGTTCTTCGCGCCCAAGCATCCCTATACCGCACATCTGGTGGCCAGCCTGCCGCGTATCGGGGACACCCAGCAGCGCCCTGCGCTTGACGGACGCCCGCCGAACCTGGCCGATCCCCCGCAAGGGTGCCGCTTCCATCCGCGCTGCCCGCTCGCCGTGGACAAATGCCGCAAAGAGGTGCCGCCCATGGAAGTGGTCGGCCCTGATCACCGCACCGCCTGCTGGCGCTGGAAAGATGTGGAGCCGCTGGTCAATGTATCGGCACCTGCAGGAGTAATGGCATGACCACGCTGCTCGATGTTCGCAATGTCTCGAAGCGTTTCACCATGGGCGGTATTTTTGGCCGCAAGACCATTGATGCTGTGATGGACGCCAGCTTCTCGCTCAGTTCTGAAAACCCGGAAATTTTCACCATTATCGGGGAGAGTGGGTCAGGCAAGACCACACTCGCACGCATGATCTTGGGGCTGGAAGATCCCAGCAGCGGCGACATCCTGTTCCGTGGTGCGAAGGTGGATCGGCACGCCGGACGCGCCGAACGCCTGAAATTCATGAGCCACGTGCAGCCCGTCTTCCAAAACCCGTTTGAAGCATTCAATCCGCTCAAACAGATCGAACGTTATCTGGAAAGCACGGCACGGCGGTTCCTGGACACGAGCGACAAGGCCGTCATCGACAAGGCGATGGACAACGCGCTGCACAAGGTGGGGTTGAGCCTAAAGGAAGTGCGCGGGCGGTTTCCGCATGAAATGAGTGGCGGACAGTTGCAGCGCTGCGCGATTGCCCGGGCGCTGATCCCCAACCCGCCGCTGCTGATCGCGGACGAGCCGGTATCGATGGTGGATGCCTCCTTGCGCATGAGCATCGTCAATCTGCTCAAGAGCCTGCGGGACGATCTCAAGGTGTCGGTGATCTACATCACGCACGATCTGGCGACGGCTTACTACATCTCGAACCGCATCATCATCATGCAGCGGGGACGGATCGTGGAGATGGGCGATGCGCGCACGGTCCTGGAGAACCCCGAGCACCCCTACTCCCGGTTACTCAAGGCGTCGGTGCTCTCGACTGACGATGCCGGCGCCGGCAAGCTCGGCACCGATCCCACCATGCTGGATCAAGCCAATAACAGCGTTGGACAATCCGGTCAGTTGATCCAGCGACCGGATGGCCGGCACGTGCGGGTGTACGCATGAGCGCACCGATTTTTCGCGACCCTATCGAGGGTGGCGCGGCCGATCCCGTGGTCGTCAGGCGCGAGGGCACCGATGAATGGTGGATGTTTTACACTAATCGCCGGGCCAGCGTCGATGAACCCGGCTTTGGCTGGATTCATGGTTCACCCATCGGAATTGCCGTGTCGCAGGATGGCGGCGCAAGCTGGGCTTATCGGGGCACCGTCAAGGGCCTGGATGCGCCGGGTGATGATGGCCTCAATACGCATTGGGCGCCCGAGGTGCTGTTTGCCGAGGGGCAGTACCACATGTTCCTCAGCTATATCACCGGCACGCCGACGCATTGGAAGGTGCCGCGCACAATTGTCCATTTCACCAGTCCGGACCTGGAAAACTGGTCGCGGGTCGGGCCGCTGAAGCTGTCGAGCAGCAACTGTATCGACGCCTGCGTGTTCCGCAGCCCCGATGGCCAATGGCGCATGTGGTACAAGGATGAAGGACAAGGGTCGAGCACGTGGAGCGCGATCAGCCCCGACATGATGAACTGGACGCTGGAGGGTCTGGTGCTGCCCGGTTCGCCCGATGCGCCGCCCCATGAGGGCCCCAATGTCTTCGCCATGGGCGGCCACTACTGGCTAATTGTCGATGAATGGCGCGGACAGGCCGTGTACCGGTCGGACGATACGCTGCATTGGACGCGGCAGGGACTTATTGCCGACGCGCCGGGGACGGATGCGATGGATCAGCGCTATGCCCGCCACGCGGATGTGGTGGTAAATGGCGACCATGCGGCAATGTACTATTTTACCCATCCCGAGTGGAATGAGCGCGTCCAGACAGAGGGGCCACCTGATGTTGCAGCTCGGCGCACGGCAATCCACCAGGCCCGATTGACCGTGGTCGACGGGCTTCTGACCTGCGAGAGAAACGTCGCAGCCGGAGCCGCCCTGCTCGCTTAGGCGCCCAGTTCCCGCTGGCGGCGCAGAAACGCCACGATGGACGTGAAACGATCATGGACGCGGGAGAAACGGGACATCGTGTCCCTGGGGGTACCGACTTCTACCAGTTCCTCATGCAGGTTCTTGAGCGCTTTTTCCATGCTATCGGCTTCATCGAGAAGCTGGTCGATCTGCTCTTGCGACAAACGCACCACAGTTGCCATGGCCAATCTCCTTCCCTCTCAGCCAAGGCAGCAGAGAGGCAGAAGGTTCCACGGCATCGGCAATGGGCATTGCAGATTGTCAGTCTCCGGGCGTCCAAACCGGGGCCGCCTCGCGCTGGAGTGGCCCCATGGTGGTGATGTCATCGCCCCGGCGCATGGAGATGTTCATCCGGAACGAATTGCCGATCCTCTCGGAGCGTTCGACGAACAACGTGGCAATCGGAGGCGGGCATATCTCTTCGGCCGTTTCGCGGAAGAGGCGGAGCCAGCGCATGAAATGGATGTCGGTCAATTCGTGGATGGCGAGATGCTTGGGCATCGGACGGCCATTGTAGCGTCCAGTTCCCAGCAGCATGGAACTCCAAAAGTCGACAATCTTGTCCAGATGTGCTGGCCATTCCGCGTCCGGAATGACGCGATTGAAGATTGGACCGATGACATCGTCGCGGCGCGCACGGGCGTAGAACTCATCAACGACAGTGCGGATCATCGCCTCATCGAGCCCTTCGGGCGTCTCCCAACCAATGCGGTGCAATTGCGTCCCCACAGGCGGCCGATCATTGGGCGGCATTGTCGATGCTCCTGATCGCATAGGTGCAGCGGCGCCCGCCTGAAACAATATGTTCCTGACGCTCAACCTCTACATCAGGACCCAGCACGGAGCGGAACACTTCGAGTTCGGCTCGGCAGAAACCCTGACACGCCGTTGCGGCAGCGCAGATCGGACAATGATTTTCGACCAGCAGCATCGACCCGTCCGGCTGCTCGGTCCAGGCGGCCATGTAACCTTCCTGACTGCGCAGGTCTGCAAGCGCAGCAACCCTGGACTTGAGGTCCGTCGCCGCCCCTACCGCCGCTTCATAAGCGCTGCGTGTGTCGGTCTCGCGGGCGGTGATGATGGTGTCGAGCACATCCTCGCCGAGATGGTCGCGCACGATGTCGAGCAATTGCACCGTTAAGGCCGCGTGTGTATCGGGAAAGCGGGCCTGTGCCGCGGGCGCAAGGCTCCACAATTGCGTCGGTCTTCCAACGCCGCCGGCTGCGGTGTGCGCTTCCACCAGGCCTTCATCGGCCAGACGCTGCAATTGCTGACGGACCGCCTCGCTGGTGGTGCCAAGGGTTTTGCCCAGGGCCGCCGCTGAGCGTGCACCGTGCATCTTGAGGGCCATAAGGATGCGTTCGGCCGGGGTTCGGGGTGACCACACAGCATTTTCCAAGGCCGAACTTGACATATCTTCGCAAAGGGTTTTCAAAGCCATTGCTTGGAAATTAACCCGGCGCGCACAAACTTGCAAGCCGAATGCGAAAGGACCCAATCATGACCTTCACGCTGCCTACCCTGACCTATTCAGCCAATGCGCTTGCCGCCAACGGCATGAGCCAGGAAACCCTGGAACTGCACCACGGCAAGCACCATCAGGCCTATGTCACCGCGCTGAATGGCTTCGTCGAAAAGATGCCGGAACTGGCCGGCAAGTCGCTTGAGGAGATCGTGATCTTCGCCAAGGACAAGCCCGATCTGGCGCCGGTGTTCAACAATGCCGGTCAACACTGGAACCATATTCACTTCTGGCAGGCGCTGGCCCCAGAGGGCGGTAAGCTGCCCGGCAAGCTGGAAGCCAAGATCATCGAGGATTTCGGGTCTGTCGATGCGTTCAAGGATAGCTTCAAGACTGCTGCAACCACGCAGTTCGGATCGGGTTGGGCCTGGCTGGTGCTGGGCACTGACGGCAAGCTCAAGACCACCAAAACCCCCAATGGGTCGAACCCGCTCGCCACTGGCGAAGGTAAAGTGTTGCTGGGCCTGGATGTCTGGGAGCACTCCTACTATGTCGACTTCCGCAACCGCCGGCCCGACTATGTCAGCAACTTCCTCGACAAGCTCGCAAATTATGAGTTTGCCGAGGCCAATCTGGGCTGAAGGTTCGCATTGAGCCGCGACATGGGAATGCGCGGCCCACCTCATCTATCCTCCCTCAGATTGGGAGGCGCAGGCCGGTGTTTTGCACCGGCCACATTGCACTGGTAGCCTGTTTCCACCATGACTATCCCCATGCCCGAGTTTGAATTGCCCGACACCATGGCTTTGAGGCCACTGCGCCGACCAGCCATCAACGACGCCGAGTTCCGTGCCGCCATGTCTGGCCTGGCTTCGAGTGTCCACGTCGTTACCGCACGGCGCGGGGACGAACGGGTGGGGCGGACGGCGACATCGGTGCTGTCGCTATCGGCGCAGCCACCCGCCATTCTGGTTTCCATCGACATCGTGAGCCGATTGGCTGACCTGATCGCCAAGACCGGTTGCTTCTCCCTGGCCATGTTGTCGACTGGACAGGAGGAGATTGCGGATGCCTTCGCCGGACGCGTGGAACCGGCCGACAGGTTCGGCATCGGACAATGGGGAAGCTGGCCTTCGGGACAGCCCTATCTTCAGGGGGCGGTCACGGCACTGGACTGTGAGGTGATCGGTGCGATGGAAACTGGCACACATGTCCTGTTCGCCGGCGCAATCATCGAGGCGGAAAGCAGTACCGGTGCAAGCCCGCTGCTTTGGCATCGGCATGGCTATCGCGCATTGCGCGGGGTCGACTGACAGGCTCGGCAATGCCACAGTTCGGGCGGGCGGTCTGGCAACTTCTGCGGCCGCACGACGTTAACCCCGTAAAACGGGAACTAATCGTGCCAAAATATTACTTTCACTACCGTACCGACGAAGCGCTGATCCGCGATGATTCCGGCAGCGAGCACCCCGATCTGGATGCTGCAGAGCAGAGTGCCGCAGAGATGGGCCGGGCCATTATTGAAAAAGTTGCGGGTGAAGGGGGCGAGATGGACGCGCCCCGCTCTATCGAAATTACCGATGCCGCCGGACACGACCTGCTCTATGTCGTGTTCTGGGCTGGCCCAAAGGTCGGCGATGGTCCCGCCACCCCGATTGAACCGGCAACGGTCCACTAGTCACTCAATCAACTCGTTTCATCGCTTTAAGCGCAAGATGGCGGCCAACCGGCCGCCATTTGTGCTTTTTTTCGGAGCGCCTGATCGCGTCTACCCGAACATTGCTCCGGCGTGAACGGTCACCATAAAGCCGAACAGCAAGGCCGCAGCCAGACCGATATAGGACACATAGTGGGACAGTTTGGGCATGGAGGAACCTGCTTTCAAAACTGCATTATGTCTACAGGACTAGTAGTGTTTTAACAAGTCGTAAACGCATTGCGGAGTTGTGGCGGCGGGAAACGGTTTACCCGATTGTGGCGTTCCAGAGAAACGTTGTGCTGGCCTGGGCGGGTAGAGCGGGGGCGGATCGAATTCCAACCTTGGTGGTGCAGACACTGTCGTCCGAGGTGCATAAGGTAGGGCCGCGAGACACAGGGGAAGCTTGGGATGACGACTAGGGTCAAGGCACGATTGCTGGAGCTGGCCAAATCAAAGGCGGCAGGCAATGACAGCCTGCAACGTCTTCTCGTTGCGGCGATTTCCGCTGCCGACGCGGACGATCTGGAGCGACAGGATGGCGACGCGCTGATTGCCGCGCTGACCACCAGCCATGAGCGGCTGACGGCCACCCCGCAGGGCGCGACGCGTGTTGCAACCACCGCGCCTGCTGGTCCGGGAGAGCCGCTTTTGCTCGATGTCGTCTGCCCCGACATGCCATTCATCGTGGACAGTGCCCTGGCCGCACTGCGGGCCATGGGTGGCACAATCCGGATGTTCGCCCACCCTGTACTGCATGTTGCCAATGGCGCCGTGGTGTCCCAGGGGGGCGAGAGCGTTAGCATGCTGCATATTCAAAGCGACCCGGTCGCCGACGCGAATGCGCTGGTCGAGGAAATGCAGACGACGCTGCTGGAGGTGGCGCGCGCCGTTGCCGACTGGCAGCCCATGCTAGAGCGGGTGAGGCGCGCATCCAATGGCCTTGGGCACCTTAGGGCCGGGCAGCGCGATGAGCCAGAGCGGTTCATCGAATGGTTGATCGAGCACAATTTCACCTTTCTCGGTTGCCGGGAATACCGCCTGGAAGGCGATGTGCTGCTCCCTGTGGCCGGCACCGGGCTGGGCATCCTGCGCGACGAAGACCTCAAGGTCCTCCGTAGCGGCCCGCATTACGTGGAAAGCACGCCGCAATTGGTGGATTTCGTCGAGGGCCCAGAGCCCCTGCTCGTCACCAAGGCCAATGTGCGTGCCCGCGTGCATCGGCGCACCCATCTGGATTATGTGGGGATCAAACTGTTCGACGCGACAGGAAAAGCGAGTGGCGAACTGCGCGTGGTGGGACACTATACCGCCCAGGCCCTGGCGACCCCGCATACCGATGTACCGATCATTCGGCGCAAGATCGCCGATGTGATGCGCCAGTCCGGCGTCGACCCGCTGGGACATGCCGGCCGCACTCTGTTGGGGGCGCTGGACAGCTATCCCAGGGACGAATTGTTCCAGATCGACACCCAGCAACTCGCCGAGTTCGCCAGCGCCATCGCCGGGCTCTATGACCGCCCCCGCGTGCGGGTGTTGCCGCGGATCGACCGGTTCGACAATTTCGTCTCCATTCTCGTCTATGTGCCGCGTGACCGCTATGACGGCGCGGTTCGCGCCCGGATCACGCATTATCTTGCTGATCTCTATGATGGGCGAGTGTCGGCCTACTATCCGCATTTTCCCGAGGGGGATCTGGTGCGGCTGCACGTGATCATCGGGCGCAATGGCGGGGCAACGCCGCAGCCCGACCGGCGGGCGCTGGAGACGGGCGTCGAGGCGCTGACGCACGATTTTTCCGACATGCTGATGGCGGCGGCCACCGAACAGGCGGCAGTCAGTGACTGGAAACAGGCCTTTTCGGGCGCCTATCAGAGCCGCAATGATGCACAGGACGCTTTGCGCGATATCACGGTGTTCGAGGGGCTGGACGATGACGGCGTGGCCATTCGTCTGGTGAGACGAACAGGCACGGATGGAGCGCTGGGGCTCAAATTCTATCACGAAGGCGCTGCGATCCCGCTGTCCGATCGCGTGCCCATGCTGGAGCATTTCGGGTTCCGGGTGATCGACGAGCGCACCTACACCATCGTGCCGCGCGATGGGGTCGAGCGTTATCTGCACGACATGGTGCTCGAATTGCACGAGGACGGCGACACCGACGTTCTAGGGCGCGTAACGGCCATTGAGGCGGGTCTGCTGGCTGTGTGGATGGGCCAGGCGGAGAGCGACCAGCTCAACGCGCTGGTGACCCTGGCTGGTCTGGAGTGGAGCGATGCCGCCCTGCTGCGCGCTTTGTCGCGCTATTTGCGGCAGGTTGGCACCTCCCATTCGCAGCGCTATATCGCCCGGGCGCTGGTGACGCAGCGCGCGGCCGCGCAGGCGCTGGTGGCCCTGTTCGCTGCCTTGCACGAACCTGACCTGATCGATCGTGACCATGCTGCCGAGGACGCACGCGCGGCCATTGCCGCGGCGCTCGACCAGATCTCCTCGCTCGATGAAGACACCATTGTGCGGCGCTTCTGGAACCTGATTGAAGCGTCGCTGCGCACCAATGCCTGGCAGCGCGACGAAAACGGAAACAGACGGGCTGCGCTCACCATCAAGTTCGACAGCCACAAGGTCGAGGGCATGATCGCGCCCCGGCCCTATCGCGAAATCTCGGTTTATTCGCCACGCGTGGAAGGGGTGCACCTGCGTTTTGGCGCCATCGCACGCGGCGGGTTGCGCTGGTCGGACCGGCCCGAGGATTTCCGCACCGAAGTGCTGGGTCTGGTTAAGGCGCAACAGGTCAAGAACGCGGTGATCGTTCCGGTGGGGGCCAAGGGCGGATTTGTGCCCAAGCGCCTGACGGCGGGGATGGCACGCGAGGCCTGGCTGCAGGAAGGCCGGGACAGCTATAAGGTCTTTATTGGCGCCCTGCTCGATGTGACCGACAATCTTGTTGATGGCGTTGTGGTGCCGCCGGCTGATGTGGTGCGCCGCGACGGTGACGATCCCTATCTGGTGGTCGCAGCCGATAAAGGCACGGCGAGCTTTTCCGATATCGCCAACGGCATAGCCACGGCGCGCGACTTCTGGCTGGGCGACGCGTTCGCCTCGGGTGGCTCGGCGGGTTACGATCACAAGAAGATGGGCATTACCGCGCGCGGCGGTTGGGAGGCCGTGAAACGCCATTTCCGCGAGATGGATCGCGATATCCAGAAAGAACCGTTCACCGTCGTTGGCGTGGGCGACATGAGCGGCGATGTCTTCGGTAATGGCATGTTGCTCAGCCGCGAGATCCGGCTCGTGGCCGCGTTCGACCATCGGGACATTTTCATCGACCCGGATCCGGATGCTGCGGCCAGTTTCGCCGAGCGCGAGCGGCTCTTCCAACTGCCGCGATCGAGCTGGCAGGATTATGAGAAGGGGCTGATATCCGAGGGCGGCGGTGTGTTTTCGCGGTCGCTGAAGTCCATCCCGCTCAGCCCGCAAATGCAGACTGTTCTGGGGCTGGAAAAGGACGCTGCACCGCCCTCAGAGATTATTCGGGCCATCCTGATGGCGCAGGTGGACCTGCTCTGGTTCGGGGGTATCGGCACCTATATCAAGGCGAGCGACGAAGACGACGCCGAGGTGGGCGACCGTGCCAATGATGCGATCCGCGTCACGGCGGATCAGGTACGCGCCAAGGTGGTTGGCGAAGGCGCCAATCTGGGCGTGACCCAGCGCGGACGCATTGCCTATGCGCTGAGCGGCGGACGGATCAACACGGACGCGATTGACAATTCGGCCGGGGTGAATTCCTCGGACCTTGAAGTCAATATCAAGATCGCGCTGGCCTCTGTGGTGGCATCGGGCACTCTGCCGATGGCTGAACGCAACGCTTTCCTGGCGTCGACGACCGAGGAAGTGGCAGCGCTTTGCCTGCGCAACAACTACTTGCAGACGCTGGCCATATCGCTGGCCGAGCGCGCAGGACTGGCCGAGTTGCCCGACCATCGCGTGCTGATCGAGGGGCTCGAGGAGCGTGGCCTGCTCAACCGGAGCGTCGAGTTCCTGCCCAATGATGCCACGCTGGATGCGCGGGCCGCCGAAGGGCGCGGCCTTGTCCGGCCCGAGCTGGCGGTAATCCTGGCCTATGCCAAGTTGACCCTGTTCGACGACCTGCTGGCGGGCACCGCCATCGATGAGCCCTATCTGGCTGGGGAATTGTTCCGCTATTTCCCGGCCACCCTGAACGAGAACTATCCAGAGCAGGTCCAGGCCCACCGGCTGAAGCGCGAGGTGATCGCCACGGTGCTGGCCAACGCCATGATCAATCGCGGCGGGCCTGCATTCGTTTCGGAACTCACTGCGGCGACCAGTGCCAGCGCAGGCGAAGTAGCCCTGGCTTATGCTGCGGTGCGCGACGCATATGGGCTGCGCAGTCTCAACGCCCAGATCGATGCGCTGGATGGCGCCCTGCCCGGGTCAGTACAATTGGCGCTCTATGCGCAGGTGGAGGGTCTGCTGCGCCAGGAGGTCTTGTGGTTCCTGCGCAATGCATCGGTTACCAGAGGGTTGGCCGAGCTGGTTGCGCGGCATCGCGACGGTGTAACGCAACTGGCAGCGGCCGAAGGCCTGCTGCCCGAGGATCAACGCCGAGCGCTTGAAGTGCGGTTCAGCGGATTGATGACGCATGGCGTTCCCGAGGCTCTGGCGCAGCGCATCGGCGCCCTGCCCTTCCTCAGTCATGCCAGCGACATAGTGCTGGTAGCAGAGCGCGGGAATGTGGATCTGACCAAAGCAGCCAAGGCCTATTTCGGCGTTGCTGGATTGTTTGACCTGTTCCGCATCATCGAGGATGGCCGCGCTATCGTTCTGGGCGACCGGTTCGACCGCATGGCGCTGGACCGGGCTTTGGCCAATCTGATGCGCGCGCTGCGCGACCTGGCAGCCGATGTTCTGGTCGCAGGAAGTGTCGATGACTTCGTGGCGCAGCGTTCGGTCGCGTTGGCGAGGTCGGTGGCGGCAGTGAAAGAATTGACTGAGGGCGGCATTACCGTCTCGCGGTTGAGCGTGGCTGCGGGTTTGCTGACCGATCTGGCGCGAGAAGGATAACGACGCGCGCCTCCCTCACCCGAAAGTCGGCCTTGTATGGTTGGTCCGTTTGTCGAAGGTGGGCGACAGCAAAATGGAGACTTGCCGATGACTGATCTCGCCCAGTGGCTGAGCACGCAAACCGATGATGCCGATCTCGGCCATGCCATATTGTCGATGGCTGCCGCCGGTGCAGAAATTGCCGCTGTGCTGCGTCAGGCCCCCATCGCCGGGCAGACTGGACTGGCCGGATCGGACAATGTGCAGGGTGAGGCGCAAAAGGCGCTCGATGTGATCTCAAACGATATTGTTTTGAATCACTTGGAGGCAAATGCGGCCATTTCGATTCTGGTATCGGAAGAGCTGGATGAAGCCGTTGAACTATCGAGTCAGGGCCGGTTGATTGTGGCCACAGACCCCCTGGACGGTTCTTCAAACCTCGACGTAAATGTCACCGTGGGAACGATTTTCTCGGTTCTGGCGAGCGCAGGCGGGCCGCTGCAAAAGGGGCGTGCGCAATTGGCCGCTGGCTATGTCGCCTATGGGCCGGCGGCGAGCCTGGTGGTGCGGATCGAGGGGCCCACCAGCATCTTTACGCTCAGCGACAAGGGCGAATGGGTGCAGACAGTGGCCGAGGCGCAGGTGCCGGTCGCGTCGGGCGAATTCGCCATTAATACCGCGCGCGAACGCTTCTGGGATGCAGCAACGAGCGGCTATGTGCGCGAGAACATTGCGGGCGAAACCGGCCCGGCGGGCAAGCGCTACAATATGCGCTGGGTGGGCTCGATGGTCGCCGACATTCATCGCATTCTAATGCGGGGCGGTGTTTTCCTCTATCCCCTGGACAGCGAGACCGTCGCCAAGGGCGGACGGCTGCGGCTGCTGTACGAAGCGAATCCAATGGCCTGGCTGGTCGAGGGCGCCGGTGGGCGTTCGACGACCGGGACACAGGATATACTCGAGGTCGAGCCCACCGATATTCACCAGCGCGTACCGGTGATCCTCGGCTCGGCAGACGAGGTGAAGCGGGTGGAAGACTGGTATCGGCAGGGTAAGACGACGAGTTCCCTGCCTCGAAGCCAGGGCCCGTAAAGTTAGCCTTGCTCAGCACCTTCCAGGAATTGCAACGTTCTCATTGTTTCGCTAGAACTCCTGCCGAAGATGACCGGCGCGTGAGCAAGCCGGGAGGAGCCAGCATGACCAACGACCCCAATCGCCTGCCCGAAACCAATTGGGGCGCCTGGCAAAGCCGGCCATTTCACCGGCAATATCTGATGACGCAGGCAAGTCGGCTGTTCGATTTCTTCGAGGCCTCCTCGCTCAATCCAAAGGGCGGATTTTTCGAGCTTTCCGATGATGGTCAGCCGCTCTCGCCAGAAAATGGGCTACGGCAGGTTCATGTCACCACACGCATGATTCACTGCGCCACGATCGGGAGCCTGATCGGCCGGCCCGGCTCGGACGAAATTGTCGATCACGGCATGCGCTATCTGTGGGAGAAGCATCGCGACCAGCGCCATGGCGGCTATGTCTGGTCGCTGGATGACGATGGCTATGTCGATGACAGCAAGCAGGCCTATGGCCATGCCTTCGTGCTGCTGGCAGGCGCTAGCGCCAAGCTGGTGGGACATCCCCTGGCCGACCAGGTGATCGCCGACGCTACCGAGGTGATCGAGCAACGTTTCTGGGACAACAAGATCGGCGCCGTGCGCGAAGAATTCGGCAATGACTGGCGACAGATCAGCACCTATCGCGGCCAGAACTCCAACATGCACCTGACCGAGGCGCTGATGGCCGCCTATGAGGCTACCGGCGAGACCGAATACCTCCGAAAGGCGACCAAGATCGCCGATCTAATCATCCACCGCAATGCGGCCAAGCTCGACTATCGCGTGGCCGAGCATTTCCATGAGGACTGGAGCCTGGACAAGGACTATCTCGGCTCGGAGATGTTCCGTCCGTCCGGCACAACGCCGGGGCACGCGCTGGAGTGGTCGCGCCTGCTGTTTCAGCTCTTCGTATTGTGCCGCAAGGAACATAGCTGGATGACCGAGTCAGCGCGCGGCCTGTTCCGCCAGGCCATCGATCTGGGCTGGGACAAGGTACATGGCGGCTTTTTCTATACCTTGGACTGGAACAATCAGCCCATCATGCGTGAAAAGCTCTGGTGGCCGGTGGCCGAGGCGATTGGAGCAGCGGCCTATATCGGCGCCTATGACCATGATGACTATTACCAGCGCTGGTACCGCAAGCTTTGGGACTTTGCCGAGAACCACGTAATCGACCACGAACGCGGTGGCTGGCACAGCGAATTGACCGAGCAACTCGTTCCGACCTCGCGCCTGTTTGTGGGTAAGCCCGACCTCTACCACGCTTTGCAGGCTTGTCTGATCCCGCTCTATCCGGTGACCGGAAGCCTTACGCACGGGATCATTGAGGCCGACCACCCCAAGCGCCTCTAGCCCGTTCGTTACATCGGGGCTCAACCATTGCCTGTCTGCCGCGTTGCTCTGCAAAGCAATGTGGAGAATGGGTAATGGCAAATCTGGACGGCAAGGTTGCGCTGGTCACTGGCGCGGGTTCCGGCATCGGCAAGGCGACGGCCCTCAAGCTTGGGCGTGAGGGTGCGACGGTGGTTGCTCTCAGCCGCACCCGCGATGAGATAGAGGCCACCGCCGCAGAGATCGAGCGCGCCGGAGGCAAAGCCACAGCGACGACCTGCGATGTCACCGATGCCCCGGGTATGAAGGCGACGGTCGCCGAGATTTTGGGGCACTTCGGGCGGCTGGATATCGTTGTAGCCAATGCTGGCATCAACGGGGTCTGGGCGCCGATAGACGATTTGGCGCCCGAGGAATGGGACAAAACCATCGCCGTCAATCTGCGCGGCACCTTTCTGACCATCCATCATACCGTGCCGGCGCTGGAGGCTGCTGGCGGCGGGGCCATCGTGGTGGTTTCGTCAATTAACGGGACGCGCACTTTCACCTCTCCGGGCGCAACCGCCTACACCACCACCAAGGCGGGGCAGCTAGCGATGGTCAAGCAATTGGCGCTGGAGCTGGGCCAGAAAAAGATCCGCATAAATGCCGTATGTCCCGGCGCTATCGAAAGCGATATCGAGGACAGCACCGAACACCGCGAGAGTGAAGAGGCCGGAATTCCCGTGCATTTTCCTGAAGGCGATATCCCACTGACTGGTGGCGCGAAAGGCAAGCCGGAGGACGTTGCGGATGTTATCGCCTTTCTGGTTTCCGATGCGGCGCGGCATGTCACCGGCAGTCCCGTGTGGATCGATGGGGGGCAGAGTTTGCTGCGATAGGGGACAGACGCACAAAAGCGTACCCCCTGGTGCTGTTGTCAGTCCCGGGCACCCGTCGTAAAGCACGGGCCAGTCCATATAGTCGGTGACGCAACATGACCGCCCTACCCCCTCAACTTCCTCGCCTGTCGATTGAACGTGCAGTTACCGCGGCGCTGGAGGAAGATCTGGGGCTGGCGGGCGATTTGACCAGCCAGGCAACACTGGCGCCGGACGCCTGGGCCACCGCCACGCTTTCGGCACGTGAGGCGGGTGTGATTGCGGGTCTCGAACTTGCCGCTGCGGCCTTCCGACTGGTGGGCGACGGTGTAACCTTTTCAGCCAAGCTTGCCGATGGCGATCGCGTCGAGATCGACGGTATCGTTGCAGAGATTTCCGGTCCGGCACAACTTGTCATGTCAGGCGAGCGAGTGGCGCTGAATTTCCTGAACCACTTGAGCGGGATCGCAACTCAAACCCGGCGCTATGCCGACGCGGTCGCTGGGACGAGCGCGATGATCTGTGACACCCGCAAGACCACACCCGGCCTGCGGGCCTTCGAGAAATATGCGGTGCGCTGTGGCGGTGGCGCCAATCACCGTTTTGCGCTCAATGACGCTATTCTGATCAAGGACAACCACATAGCCGTCGCCGGTAGCGTGACCGCGGCCTACAAGGCGGCTGAAGGCTTTGCCGGGCATCTGGTGGCCATAGAAATCGAGATTACGACGCTGGCGGAACTCGAAGAGGCGCTGGCAGCCGGCGCCCGGATCATCATGCTTGACAATATGGACAATGAGACCCTGCGCGAGGCCGTGACGCTCAATGCCGGCCGGGCGAAGCTGGAAGCATCGGGCGGTGTGAAGCTGGACCGGGTGCGATCCATCGCCGAAACCGGAGTGGACTATATCTCCACCAGCCAGATCACCATGGGCGCTACGCCGCTCGATCTTGGACTCGATGTGGTTATTGCAGCGGGACGAGGCGCATGATGTCCGAAGCCGCTGCCCTGTCGTTAACCGATGTCGCCGTCGAAGCCGCTATCGCTGCTGCAGAGGTGATCTGTGCCATATATGACCGGCCGATCCATGTCGTCACCAAGAATGACGGCTCGCCGGTTACCGAGGCTGATGCGGCGGCCGAAGCGATTATCATCGAGCATCTGAAGATCACCGGCCTGCCTGTGCTGGGCGAAGAGAGCGTGGCGGCGGGGATCGTCCCGCAGCTGGGTGATCGCTATTTCGTCGTCGATCCGCTGGACGGTACCAAGGAATTCATCAAGCGCAATGGCGAGTTTACCGTCAATATCGCGCTCGTCGAGCACGGCCGCCCGGTGATGGGAGTTGTGCTGGCGCCAGCCAGCGGCGACATCTTCGTGGGTGACGAGGATGGTGCCTGGGCTGGCAGAATCTCAGACGGCGTCGTGGTCGGGCGGGAAGCCATCAAGGTGGGGCTGTTACAGCGCCCGAAGATTGTTGCCAGCCGCAGCCATGGCCATGCGGCACTCCAGCAGCTCTGCCACACGCTGGAGGTGGAAAGCGATGTGTCGGTGGGGTCTTCTCTCAAATTCTGTCTGCTGGCGCGCGGAGACGCTCAGCTTTACCCCCGTTTTACCCCGACTTGTGAATGGGATACCGCCGCCGGGCAGGCCGTGCTTGAAGCAGCTGGCGGCGCAGTGCTGACACTGGATGGCGCGCCGATGCGCTACGGTAAAGGGGAATTGAAGTTCCTCAATCCCTATTTTATCGCGGCGGCTAGCCTGGAGTTGGCGCAGACCGGAGCCAGTGAGATGCGTCGCCTCATTGAATTGTGAGTGCACGCACATCAGCGCGACCACAGGGTCGGAAACCACTGTACGGCCTGGCGCCAGAGTTCGGCCATGCAATCCGTGATTAACTGATCCGCGCATCCTCTCCTGCCGTAAAGCTTGCAGCAGGTGTCACAGCCATATATACGCCGAGCATATATCGGACCAGAATATGGCCAGAGGAAACTCGCGCATGAACGTCAGAACTCTCTGCCTCTCAATTCTCTACGAAGAAGAGGCCAGCGGATACGACATTCGCCGAATGTGTACGGAAGGCAATTTTGCCTATTTCGTCGAAGCCAGCTATGGCTCGATCTACCCCGCACTTGCGCGTTTGGAAGATGAGGGCCTGGTCGCCAGCCGCTCCGAGCAACAGGCCGGTAAGCCCGCGCGCAAGGTCTATTCCATCACCGAAGCTGGCAAGGCCGCTTTTGCGGCCGAGCTCAGCGAGCCTCTGGGCGAAGACGTGTTCCGCAGCCCCTTCCTGCTGTTTGCGCGTTTTGCGCACATCCTTCCGAGCGATCTGGTCGAGCAGCGTTGCAATGAGTTTCTCAAGCGAACGGCCGAAGATCTCAAGAAATTGGAACAGGCACCCAAAGAGCATAGCTGCAATGCAGCAGATATGTGGGTCATCAATTACGGACGTGCAGTATTGGAGGTTGCCGAACAACATTTGCGCACCCATATGCACGAGCTAATCACAATGGCGCGAGCCGAGCCACGCAAAGACGCGGCTGAATAAGGGGCGAGATAGACTTCATGCGTGCACTGTTCTCCTATGGCCTGGCTTTCGTCATCCTGCTTCTTGCTGGTGGCTGGCTGGCAACTGGAACCTTTGTTCGAGGCGGCCAGGGGCCCGGCGAGGGCGAGACGCCGATCATTGCCGTTATCGAAGGCGAAGAGCATGGCCCAATTGCTTCCGCATTGGACGACGCCGGGGTGCTGGCCCAACACAGTGAACCTGAAGTCGATCCAGCGCTGACAATCGCGCAACGCAATGAAGCCACGACCGGCTCCGGCGCCCCGCTGCAAAGCGTGCGCACCGAGCGGTTCACTGCGTCAGCGATGCCCATCGAGGTGCCGTTGCGCGGCCGCACTCAGGCAAAAGCAACAATTACCGCGGTGGCGGAAACTTCGGGTGCCGTGGACGTCGTGCACGTTACCAAGGGGGAGCGCGTCGAAGTCGGTGATCCCCTGTGCACGCTCGACCAGGGCACGCGTGTCGCGGCTGTGGCCCAGGCAGAAGCCGGGCTGGCACAGGCCGAGGCAGCGCTGGCTCAGGCCCAGCTGAATTTCGACACCAATGCCGATCTGCGCGATCGCGGACTGGCCGCTGCGAATACAGCCAATGCGGTTGAGGTCGCCCTGGCCCAGGCCAAGGCTGGTGTAAGCCAGGCCAAGGCCGGTCTGGACAATGCCGAGGCAGAACTGGAGCGCACCGAGATCGTCGCCAAGGTGGCAGGGCTGGTCCAGGACCCGGTTGCGGTAGAGGGCTCCATGCTCAATGCCGGATCGCCATGTGCCACCATCGTGCAACTCAACCCGATCGTTTTCACGGGCATGGTGCCAGAGGCGCATATCGGACTGGCCAAGACGGGTCTTGAAGCCACAATAACGACTGTAACTGGCCAGAGCGTTGCGGGCGAGGTGACCTATGTATCAGCGGTCGCAGACAATGCGACCCGAGCATTCCCCGCTGAAATCGAAATTCCCAATGAGGACTTCGCCATTCGCGACGGGGTGACTGCCGAGGCGATCGTGAATATCGGCACCGCTCCGGGTCATCTGCTGCCACAGTCTGTCCTGACGCTGGATGATGACGGCGTGTTGGGCGTGCGCACGGTGGAAGACGGCGTGGTCGCCTTCTACCCGATTACCATTGTTAGCGACACGCGCGAGGGCGTGTGGGTCACCGGCCTACCACTGGTTTCCGACGTGATTACCGTGGGGCAGGAGAATGTGAATTCCGGGCAGGCGGTTGATGCCGGCTCAACCGAACAGTCCGCCGAAACCGCTGCCAGCTAGGAACGCAACCATGCTCGATTTTATCGAAAAAATCCTCAGGATGCCGCGGGTTGTGCTGACGATCATGATCGTCGTTCTGGCTGCCGGTGCGGGCGCCTATATGTCGATGCCCAAGGAAAGCTTCCCGGCAATCGATGTGCCGTATCTTTACGTGTCGATCAGCCAGTCGGGCGTTTCGCCCAGGGATGCGGAAAACCTGCTGGCCAAGCCGGCCGAAGAGGAATTGGCGACCCTGCCGGGGTTGAACAATATCAGCTCAACTTCCACCACTGGCCACGCGTCGGTGTTTCTCGAGTTCGATATCAATACCGACAAGGATCAGGCACTCGCCGACACGCGCGCGCGAATGGATGCGTTGCGCGCTTCACTGCCGGATGACGCCAACGACCCCACTGTCAACGAGATCGACATCGTGGGCATGCCGATAATCTCGGTCGCTGTTTATGGATCCGCACCCGAAAAGGAACTTGCTCGTCGCGCTGAGCTGCTGCAGGACGCCCTTGAAGGCATTGCCGAGGTGCGCGAAGCCACGTTGTCCGGTGCCCGCGAGGAGCAGCTTGAAGTCCGCGTGGACCTTCTGCGCCTGGAAGCCTACGGCCTGACGGCCAACCAGTTGTTCGACGCCCTGGCCCGCAACAATATGGTGGTTGCTGGCGGAACGCTCAACACCGGACAGGGCTCGTTCAATGTTGAAGTGCCCGGTCTGATCACGACGGCCGAAGATGTGTTCAGCCTGCCGCTCAAGACTGACGGCAACACGATTGTCACCTTTGGCGATGTCGCCACCATTACCCGTACACTAGCCGATGCCACCGAATATACACAGGTCAACGGCTCCCCTGCCCTGATTCTAGGCATCTCCAAGAAGCTGGGCACCAACATCATCGACGTTTCCGACAAGGTGCGCGCAGTGACTGCCGAGGCTGCCAAGGACTGGCCGGCGGGCGTGAGTTACTCGTTCTTCCTCGACCAGGCAGAGACCACGACGGCGCTGTTCCGTTCGCTTGAAGCCGCTGTATTGACGGCGGTTGCGCTGGTGTTGATCACCTGCGTGGCCACACTGGGCGTGCGCCCCGCGATCATGATTGGCATGTCGATCCCGCTCTCGTTCATGATGGCCTTTCTGGTGGCGCAGGGTCTGGGCATGACCATCAATATGATGGTGATGTTTGGCCTGGTCATTGCGGTTGGGGTTCTGGTGGACGATCCCGTGGTGGTGGTCGAGTACGCCGAGCGCAAATTGCAGGAAGGGGTTCCCAAGCGGGAAGCCTTCGTATTGGCCATGCGCAAGATGTTTGTGCCCGTGGTGGGTGCCACGGCGACAACGCTGGGTGCTTTCATTCCGCTGTTGTTCTGGCCCGGCATTATCGGCAAGTTCATGAGCTATCTGCCGATGATCGTGATCATCGTCATGATCGCGTCCTTTATCTCTGCCCTGATCTTCATGCCCGTCATCGGCTCGCTGATCGCCTCGACCCACGTGGACGAGAAAGAAAAGGCCAAGGCCGACATCGTCATGTATCCGGACAAGTTCGACTCCAAGAAGGTGAGCGGACTGACCGGGTTCTATGTGCGCGCGATGGAAAAGCTGCTGCACTGGCCGCTACCGACGCTGGCTGTCGGATTCGGCGTCATCGCCACCATATTTGTGGCTTATTCCGCCAACCCAACCGGTTCAGAAGCCTTCCCGGCGTCCGAGCCCGAATTCGCCACGGTCGCGGTGGTTGGCAGGGGCAACTACTCTCCCGAGGAAATCCGGGACATGCTGGTGGAAGTCGAAAACGAACTGATACAGGTCCAGGGCATCCAAGACGTGATCATGCAGTTCGGCACCACCGGCGCCTTCGGCACCATGCCGCCTGACACGATCGGCAATTTCCAGCTGCAGTTGACCAACTGGAACCACCGTGTTCCAGCCGAGGAGATTTTCACCGATATTCGTGAGCGCGTGGCCGACATTGCCGGGCTCGACATTCAGGTGATCGCGGCAGAGAACGGACCGCCGGCAGGCAAGGACATCAATCTGCGTGTCGAAAGCACCAATTATGATGATCTCGTGCCTGTCGTGGCGGCAATTCATGACCACCTGGCAACCTGGCCGGAAGTGGTCGACCTGGAAGACGGACGCCCCTCCCCGGGCATCGACTGGCAGATCACCGTGGACCGGGCCGAAGCCGGCAAATACGGGATTGGCGTACGTGAACTGGCACCCTATGTGCAATTGGTCACCTCGGGTGTGAAGCTTGGCACCTATCGCGATGCACTGACGGGCGACGAACTGGATATCCGTGTGCGCCTGCCGGAGGACGAACGCACGTTTGATGCGCTGGACTCCATGCGCATCGCCACCAGCCAAGGACTTGTGCCCGTTTCGAACTTCATCGAGCGGACCGCCGTTCCCAAGGTGGCCAATATCCAGCGCCGCAACCAGGTCTACACAATGGCTGTCGCTGCGGCTCTGCCGATACTGCCAGAAGGTGTCTATGCCGCCGACAAGGTGGAAGAATTGCAGGCCTGGATCGCCCAGCAGGACTTCCCGGACCGTGTGAACGTTGAGTTCGGCGGCGCTGAAGAACAGATGGGGGACGCCAATGCCTTTATTGGCCAGGCGATGATCATGGCCCTTGTTCTCATCTCCTTCATCCTGCTGCTCGAGTACAACAGCTTCTACCAGGTGCTGGTCACGCTGATGACCGTGGTGATGTCCGTGGCCGGTGTGCTGCTTGGCATGCTGATCACCGGAATGACCTTCTCGGCGATCATGACGGGGCTGGGCATCGTGGCCCTGGCGGGCATTGTTGTGAAGAACGGCATCGTTCTGATCGACACCTATAATGACTATCACCGGCACCAGAACGTAGAAGCGGTCAAGGCGATGCTACTGACCGTGAGCCAGCGCGTGCGACCGGTACTGTTGACTGCCTTCCTCACCGCCCTGGGCGTCATCCCGATGTGGGCCAATGTCGAGTTTGACTTCATCCGCCGCGAAATCGTGGCGGGCGGCATTGCTGGCTCGTGGTTCGTTCATCTCTCGGCAGCGCTCGTCTCCGGCCTGTTCCTCTCGACGGCCCTGACCCTGGTAATGGTGCCGGTGATGATTACTGCGCCGACGGTGATGTGGAAGCAGATCCGGTGGCTCGGATCGATCTTCGCGGTGATCGGCGTCTGGATTTCCAGCCCCTTCCGCCAGAAGGAAGCGGCGGCGCCGGCAGGTTTCGACGGCATGGCTGTAGAAATCCCCGAAGACGCGGATAGCACCAAGCGCTATATCGTCTCCAAACAGGCCGGGCTGACCGAAAAGCAAGCCAATGGCGTGACAGTGGTCAGCCGGAGAGATGCGGCCGAGTAGAGACATCTTTTCACACCATGACAAAGGCCCGCAGCGATGCGGGCCTACTTGCATTTTTATTGGAATTGGAACGCTGTCAGCGTCCAGTTGTCACCTTCGAATGCGACGTCTCGCGACCTGACCAACCTGCCGCCCAGCACCCGAGCTAGTGCACTGTCTAATCGCTCTGAATGCATTGATTGATCACCGCGGGTAACAGCGCGCCAATCGCTCCAACGCCATGCTTCTTGTGACCGCAGCGTCCGCCTGAGGGCTATTCCGCAGCCGGTGTGCCGCGCTTGACGAAGCCGTCGGGGTCGTTCTGCGTGCGGGCCAGCAGTTCTGCAGCCTCGTTTGCTTCGCGCTGACGGTTCCACATCTGGGCATACAAACCATCCTGCTGCAGCAAATTGGCATGGTCACCACGCTCGGCGACCTGCCCGTCGCGCAGCACCAGGATTTCATCGGCATTGACGACAGTGGAGAGACGGTGGGCAATAACGACGGTCGTGCGGTTGCGCGACACCTCGTCCAGCCGCAAACGCAACTGGCTCAGACTGGTCGGAATGAGGAAATGCGCCAGGAGCGACATCATCAGGGCGACAATCACGCCAAACACAAAAACCGGGCGCGCCAGGCGCAACGGTGAATAGCCGGTGGCCTGCATCACCGTCAGCTCGCTTTCGCTGGACAGGCGGTTGACCACGTAGACAGCAGAGGCAAAGGCCGCGATCGGCAGCACGACGCCGATCACCCCCGGCAGCGTCAATGCCGTGAATTCCACAAACACCCAAGCGGGCTGGCCATCCCCGATCAGCCGGTCGAACATGCGCACCGCCTTGTTGATCCAGAAGATCGAAACCAGAACGAGCGCAAAGAAACCGAACAAAACCATGAATTGCGACAGCATATATCTGTCGAATCTGGTCACACTTATCCCCCGTGGCAGCAGTC
>JBGTUK010000009.1:0-37247 GCA_041939225.1 Devosia sp. | reverse complement strand
AGGGGAAACTGACTTCGGGGCGCGGCTGCGGGCGGTGCTGGACACCCTGGAGGCTATGTGATGCGCGGTATGTGGCACAGGGACATGGTGGCCTGGATCATCGTCGCCGCAATGCTACCAGCTGCGGTGACAGCGGTTATTGAACTCGGACCCCAAACGGTGCAGCGCTTCGGCGTCGCGCTTGCAGTAATTGGCTTCTGGCAAGTGGTCTTTCTGTTCACGCGTGCCCAGCCGGTGTCGCCCGTCGCGCTGGTAACCGCCTTTGCTGTTGCCGTATTGGCGTCGGGTACCACTGAGATGTGGCAGATCGTGCTTGCAGCCAGCTTCGGCACCGTCATGGGTGAACAGATATTCGGCGGCTGGGGGCGCAATGTCGTCAATGCAGGCGTGGTCACAATGGCCTTCTCCTATTTCGCCTTCCCCGAAGTACTGCACACCGGCACCGGTCCACTGGTCGCCGTCGCGGCGGTCTTCGGCGCCCTCCTTCTGCTGGTGATGGGCGTGCTTTCGTGGCGGATCGCTGTGGCAGCCACCATAGGGTTGGTGCTGGTTACGTTTGCGCTCGGCCAAGACCCTGCGGCGCCGTTTCTTGAGGGCAGCCTTGTCTTTGGACTGGTTTTCCTGATCGGCGACCCGGTCGCTTCGGCGTCCACCAGAATGGGACGCTGGGCATATGGCGCGCTGGCCGGCGCGCTAGTTGCGATCTTCGGCTGGGCGGATGCAGGCATAGATGCGCCGCAGGCGGTGGTGTTCGCCACCCTGCTTGCCTCGCTCTTTGGCCCACTGCTCGATGCGGCCGCCGTTGCGGTGGCAACGCGAAAATGGAGGGGCGGCCATGCCTGATCTCAATCCCCTGAGCTGGTGGGCGCGACTCCTGGCCCTGCCCAATGAGAGCCGGACAAAGACGATCGCCATGGCGTTCATCGTGTCGGGCATCTGCGCGTTGCTCGTTTCGAGCGCTGCCGTGCTGCTGGCGCCGATGCGGGATGCCAATCTCGCGGCCGAACGGGAAGCGCGGTTGGCCGCAATGCTCGAGAGCATGCCCGGCCTCGCCGACATTGTCGCCCAATATGGCGCGGACAGCCTCGAAACGGTCGTCGTTGACCTTGAGACCGGTGAGCCGACCGATATCGACCCGGCCACCTTTGATATTGCAGCGGCGGCGGAAGACCCCGAAACGTCCTCGATCATACCCGGCGAGGCGGACATAGCCGGTCTTGGGCGCCGGGCCGATCTGGCCCCTATCCACATCCTGCGCGAGGACGGTGAACTGCGCCTGGTGATCCTGCCGATCTCGGCGGTTGGCTACCAATCAACCATCCGGGCGCATCTGGCCCTTGAGGGCGATCTCAACACCGTGGCCGGGCTTTCGATCATCGAACAGGGAGAGACCCCGGGCCTGGGCGCACGCATCGAGGAGCCCGCTTGGCAGGCGCTGTGGCCGGGCAAGGAACTCGCCGGCGACGATGGCGAGATCAGGCTGTCCGTCGTCAGGGGCCGGGCGGACAGCGCATTCGAGGTGGATGGCATCACCGGGGCGACCCGCACCGGCAACGCCATCACCGCCGCCATCCATTTCTGGCTCGGCGATTACGGCTTCGATGATGTGCTGGCCAATCTTCGGCAAGGGGCGGGATTGCAATGAAGCGGCTGCAGCATCTTTACACTCCCCTGATCGACAACAATCCGGTCACTCTGCAGATTCTGGGCATCTGCTCGGCGCTCGCGGTGACGACATCGATGACGACGGCATTGGTGATGTCGCTTGCACTGATCGTGGTGCTTGTTACCTCCAGCATGATCATCAGTGCGATCCGGCACCATATCCCCACCTCCATCCGCCTCATTCTGCAGATCACCATCATCGCGTCGCTGGTGATCGTCGCCGACCAGGTGATCCAGGCCTTTGCATTCGACATCAGCCAGCGTCTTTCGATCTTTGTGGGCCTGATCGTCACCAATTGCCTTGTGCTTGGGCGGGCCGAGGCCTTCGCCATGCGCAATCCGGTGGGACTTTCCGCTCTTGATGCGCTTGGCAATGGGCTCGGCTATGGGCTGGTGCTGCTGCTCATCGGTTTTGTGCGTGAATTGTTCGGTGCCGGAACACTGTTCGGACAAACGGTGTTTCCAACCATCCATGATGGCGGCTGGTACACCCCGCTCAATCTGATGCTGCTGGCGCCCAGCGCCTTCTTCCTGCTCGGACTGCTGATCTGGGCCATCCGGTCGGTCCGCCCCGCCCAGATCGAGCCCGCTGATTATGAGATTTCCATTGAGCCGAACAGGAGAGCGCCGTGATCGATCTCTTCGTTCGCTCGATCTTTGCCGACAATCTGATCCTGAGTTTCTTCCTGGGGGTCTGTACCTTCCTGGCAGTATCCAAGCGGCTCGATACCGCCGTGGGGCTCGGCATTGCGGTCATCGTGGTGCAGACAATCACCGTACCGCTGAACTATCTGATCCTCTCGCGCCTGCTCGCGCCCAATGCCTGGGACTGGCTCGGACTTGGCGGCGTCGATCTTACCTTTCTCAGCCTCATCGCCTTTATCGGGGTGATCGCGGCGGTGGTGCAGATCCTGGAGATGGTTCTCGATCGCTTCGTGCCGGCACTCTATCGCGCGCTTGGCATCTTCTTGCCGCTAATCACCGTGAATTGCGCCATTCTCGGGGGGAGCCTGTTCATGGCGCAGCGTGACTATGATTTTGCTGAGAGCGTCGTTTTCGGCCTCGGCGGCGGTATCGGCTGGGCCTTGGCCATCATGGGACTGGCGGCGATCCGGGAGCGGCTGAACTATGCCGACATTCCTGCCGGACTGCGAGGGCTGGGCATGGCGTTCATTGTCACCGGACTGATGTCGATGGGGTTCACCGCCTTTTCAGGTGTGCAACTATGATCGAGATCGCGCTCGGCACGGTACTGATCATTTTGCTGATCCTGGCCCTGTCAGGGATGGTGATCGGCGTGCGGTCGATTATTTCGCCATCTGGGCCTGTACCAATCACCATAAATGGCGGCACAGAAATCACCGGTCACACCGGGCAGAAGCTCCTTGGCATTCTCAACGGCGCCGGCATCCCGGTGCCGTCGGCCTGTGCCGGCGCTGGAACCTGTGGGCTGTGCCGCGTCAGGGTCATCGAAGGCGCCGGCGCGCCCCTGCCTACCGAACTTGCGCGACTGACGCGGAGCGATCTCAAGCAAGGCCAGAGGCTGGCATGCCAGGTGATGGTGCGCGGACCGATGTCCATAGGGGTTGCCGACGACATTCTCGCCGCTGAAGCCTGGACATCGCACCTGCGCTCCGCCCGGATGCTGGCACCGCTGATCCGGGAATTGGTTCTCGACGTGCCCGAGGCGGATGCGTTCGCGTTTCGGGCAGGGTCCTATATCCAGATCGAGGCACCGCCCTATGCGCTCGATTTCGGCTCAATACCGATCGCACCCGGTTTTGCAGCGCATTGGGAACGGCTTGGATGGCGGCGGCTGAAATCGGTCAGCAGGGAACCGGTGCAACGGGCTTATTCTGTTGCGAGCCGCCCTGAGGACAAGGGGCAGATCGTTCTCAATATCCGCCTGGCGGTGCCTCCAGCCGGTGCGGATAAAGGGGTGCCGCCCGGCATTGTCTCGTCATACCTCTTCGGCCTACAGCCGGGAGACAGCGTGGCCGTGTCCGGTCCATTCGGCGACTTCCACGTGCAGGATACGGACCGCGAGATGGTGTTCATCGGTGGCGGAGTCGGCATGGCTCCATTGCGGGCAATGATCCATGAACAGCTCGCCGCAGGCACGAGACGGATGATCACCTTCTGGTATGGCGCGCGCAGCGGCATCGATGTGTTCTACGCGGACGAATTCGATGCACTTGCGCAAGCACATGACAATTTCCGATGGACGCTGGCGCTCTCCGAGCCGCAGCCCGAGGACAACTGGCGCGGTGCGACAGGGTTTATCCACGAAGTCGTGCTGCGTGACTATCTGAAGGACCACCCGGCGCCCGAGGCCTGCGAATACTACCTCTGTGGTCCCCCGCTGATGATCCAAGCTGTGCTGGGTATGCTCGATAGCTGCGGGGTAGAGCCACACGCCATCTTCAACGACGATTTCGGGATATGATCATGCTGACGAGACGCAGTTTCATGGCCCTCTCCGCTGCATCCCTGGCGACGAGCGCGATGCCGGCGCTCGCCAGTCCGGCCTCCACTTTCGGTGGCGGGGCGTTCGGTTCATATTGGCGGCTGAGCGTGCCGCAGGGGATCGATCAAGACGCGATCGGCATAAGCTTCTCCCACATCATCGTCGAGGTCGACCGCCTCTTTTCTCCCTACCGGGCAGACAGCGTATTGTCGCAATTCAACCGCCATGGCGGCACGGACTGGCAGGTGGTGCCAGACGCATTCAGCAGGCTTGTCGGGCAAGGTCTGACGCTGGCGCAAGCTTGCGGCGGCGTATTCGACCCCACAGTGGGGCCGATGGTGGCGCGACAAGGCTTCGGACCCATCACGGGAGTTGAAGGCTCCTTCGAGGAGCTTGCGGTCCAACCGGGCGCGGCCCGCAAACAGCGTGGCGGACTGACATTGGACCTTTGCGGCATCGCCAAGGGCGAGGCTCTCGGTCGTATAGCGGCAGCGCTGGGGCGGGCGGGTGTAGACGACTTTATGCTCGATCTCGGCGGCGAGGTCATCGCCCGTGGCCAGCACCCGGAGGGGCGCGGCTGGCACGTGGGCGTTGAAATGCCGGGCGGCAGCGGGGTCGCGCATATTCTTCGGCTGGACGGCCGGACAGTGGCCACGTCCGGCAACAGTGTCCAGAGCTACGCGCATGCCGGCAGATCCTACGGACACATCGTTGATCCGGCGAGCGGACGGGCGGCGGATAAGAGACTGGCTTCGGTATCCGTTCTCGGCCGCGACCCGGCGCTGGCCGATGGCTGGGCAACTGCGCTGGCTGCCGCCGGTGTCGAGAAGGGCGTGGCGCTGGCCGAGCAACGGGGGCTTGATGCCTTGTTTCTTGTACGCGAAGACGACAGGCTGCACTCCGTTTTCACGGGTGACTTCGCCGCCGTGGTTGAAGTCTAGGAGGCCTCGATGGCTGTGTTTCTGTCCGCGTTAGTGGTTTTTGGGCTCGCCGTCTCTGCCATGGCACTCGGGGTCATGGCGGGCCGGGCGCCGATCAAGGGGTCCTGCGGGGGCTTGTCATGCATAGGCAAGCTTGCGTGCGAGGCTTGTCCGCATCGGCATGGAGGGGAGAATGCCAATGACTGAACGCCGCACCATAGCCGACTTCATGGTCACCGATCTCATCACCGTCTCGCCCGGCATGGAAATCCTTCAGGCTGTCACGCTTTTGCTCGATCGTGGCGTATCGGGTGCACCAGTGGTTGAGGAGACCGACGAACTTGTCGGCATCCTCACCAAGAAGGACTGCTTCAAGGCGGCACTTAATGCGGCCTACTACAAGGAATGGAGCGGCACCGTGGACCAGTATATGACCCGAGCGCCCGAGATCCTGGATGCCGGGCTCGACATCGTCTCGGCGGCGGAACGCTTTCTAGCTTCACCCTATCGGCGCTTTCCCGTGGTCGAAGATAGCCATCTGGTGGGACTTCTGAGCCGCTCTAACCTGCTGCGGGCTTTCGTCGAGCTATCGTAGGAGCGGCGGTGCAGGCACGTAGATTAAGTAAGAAATGCTGTCTTTGTCAGTAAACGTGACGGTTATGATGGAAAATCTGTAAATCATTTGAATATTGTGTCAAAGATGCCAGTCTTGTTCTGCGTGCTGCTGAAGGAGAATTTCCTTGCTCACAGACGTGCTTATGCCCCTTTTCAGCGATCCCGAAGAAACCCCTGTACAGGGGCTGCTTCAAATCTCGAAATTACAGGCCGCCTTCAGCAGGACGGTGACGCTGTGTGGCGTGGAGGCTGACGTTCCGGCCCTTGGAAACCACTGGGGCGCACGCATGGCCTCGATCCCCGAGATGGCCCAACAGGTCGAGCAACGGAGTCGCGACAAGATTGCGCAACTCCTGCGAGAAGCAGGATCGGTTCTTGGCGAAGCATCCTACACCACCATCAAGATCCGCGCGTCGTTTACCGACCCGGGTGACCGTGTGGCCCAAACGGCCGGGAATTATGACCTTACAGTCCTGCCTCTTCGAGGGGGAAGCGTTGCTTGGAGAGAAATCGCGGAGAGCATCTTGTTTGGATCCACCAGGCCGGTTCTGCTGGGACCAGCCTCCGAGTATTCTCAACGGCTTGATTGCGTTGCGATCGCCTGGGATGGGGGAGCGCCAGCTCATCGCGCCGTATTTGACGCGATGCCTCTGATATCGCAGGCGAGTTCGGTCGTTGTCCTCGTTGCTGACGAGGAGAAGCATATCTCCCCCGACAGCGCCGGAGAACTGATCGGGTACCTTCGGCGGCACGGGGTGGAGGCGAAGCTCTCCAGGCTTCCTGCGGCCCAGGGCAAGATTGGACACCACTTGCAGCGTGCTGCTCAGGCTGCGGGCGCGGGTCTACTCGTCATGGGGGCATATGGCCACAGCAGGTTGCGCGAATTCGTCCTCGGCGGTGCTACCGCAGATGTGCTCGGAGAAACGATGATGCCGCTGTTCATGTCACGGTAGAAGCGGTCCATTGTGACCGGTCCGGAGGTTAAAATGCACGCCAGGATATCGTACTTCCTCGGGTTAGTGCTTGGTGTCGCTTTCACCTGTGGAGCCGCAGCTCAAACCTCCGAAATGAACATGGCCATTGTCGAGGCCTGGATGAAATCGGGACATGCAGACGCTGACGCTGAGGCCTTTCGGCACTGGGATGATGAGGGCGAGATACCAGGCGACTGCGCAGTATGTCACTCCACGACCGGCGTGGTGGAATTTCTCTCTACGCCCCAGCAGACTGCTGGCGTAATCGACCACCCGGTCCCTATAGGGACCACGATCGAATGCGAGGCCTGCCACAACCCTGGAGCCGAGGATCTCAGCGCTGTGGTCTTCCCGAATGGCCAGGCCATTTCCGTGGCAGACGGCTCCGCCATCTGTTCGGTTTGCCACCAAGGCCGCACGTCGATGGCAGATGTAGACGATGTCGTGGAGGGTATTGGTGCGGACGATGTCTCTGATCAGATCCGCTTCGTCAACATTCACTATGCAGCCGCCGCGACCACGCAGCAGGGGAGTGCGGTTCGAGGCGGCTATCAATATCCTGGAAAGAGCTATGCTGGCCCGTTTGAACACGTCCCGGGCTTGAACAGCTGCGTCGCTTGTCACGATTCGCACGAGACCGTGGTCAAACTGGAGAACTGCACGTCATGTCACGCTGGTATCTCTGCGTTCGCTGACATCCGTACCACCCCACTCGACATTCTGGGGCGGGGCGAAACCGGCAATGGCATCGGAACGGTTGTCGATGAGCTTAAAATCCGTCTGCAAGAGGCCATCATGCTCTATGCCCGCGAAAAAGCCGGCATGGCCGTCGTTTACGCAGATGCGAGCTATCCATATTTTTTCATCGACACCAACGAGAACGGTAGTGTGGATGTAGGGGAAGCCGCATTCCCAAATCGATACGCCAGTTGGACTCCTCGTTTGCTGCGCGCCGCGTACAACTATCAGTTCGTCAACAAGGACAAGGGCGCATTCGCTCATAACCCTCACTACGTGATCCAGCTCTTGATCGACAGTATCGAAGACCTGGCAAGCGTAGCCCCGGTCGACACGACGGGTCTGATGCGACCTTGAACGAATGCGAACCGGGACAACCAAGTCAGAATCCCAAGGCAGCTAAGGCCTCCCAAAAGCAATAGCTGCCAGACCGCGACCGGTCCCGCAGAAGGCGCTGGCGTGGAGGATTGTGGGGCAGGGGGACCATTCTCGCGAGGCGGCGTGGCGCCGGTCGACGAACTGTTCGCCTCAATCGTTCTCCCGACTGGCCGATGTTGGCCTATCATCGCCCCCGACTTTCACCGAGCCAGCCGAGATGGGCAGTCTTGATCCTGCCGTATCGGTATTTGGCCAGCCGGTCCGGCTCAACTCCCCGATTGAGCGCTACTCCAACAGCCAGACAGAGGGGCTGATCTCGACAACGCTGGCACCCTGTCCCATGAGCGGGGAGGCCCACAGGGTGAGGTCGCCGGAAGTCCTGGGCGAAAGGGGGGGCTCTGCAATTGGCTGCGTGGCGGGAATGCCGATGTTGTCCTCGGGCGCGGCTGTGTCCGTGTCCGCATCCGGTTCAGTTGGCAGAAGATCGTTCAGCTCTGCAATCGTCGTCGTTTCGGAAGCTTGCTCGGGGGAACACTGCGTCACGATAAAATCCACTGATACCGGGGTGTCGCTGGAGACAAGAAAGGGGGGCGCGGTCTCGGCAGATGCAGGATCGGAAGGGGGCCTGAGGGACGAGTACTGGTAGCCGGCAACCAGGCTGCTGCTAGCCAAAAGAATGCCACAAAGGGCCATGGTGAAGCGGGTCATTGCAATCCTGCCTTTGTATCAAGAACAGCGTTGTTCACTGTCGTGAGGCGCGACGCAAAGCTGGTCGCGGCGCGATATGCGCGCCATGCCAACATGCGCGGCCGCCACTGGGCCGGTGCCACTTCGAGGCCGCGACCGTCCAGATACTGGTCGAGTTGCTCGATGCTGGTCTCCTCAGTGACAATGATGCGCGACAGACCCAGCGGCGTTTCGCCGGTCGCGCTCAGGGCATGGGCAACCCGGCAAGCGGAAGTGAATCCGGCTGTACCGACAATCCGTCGGACTGCCGGCGTGGAATAGCCGTGAGGATAGGCAAAGCTGCTGATCGGCAGCCCGAGACGATTTTCCAGCAGGGATTTGCTTGTCTCAATCTCAGCACGGGCTCGATCAATCGGAAGAAGGTCAAGCTGCGGGTGGGTGTGAGTGTGGGCGCCGCATTCCACGCCGCGGTCGCTCAACGTCGCCAGCTCATCCCAGCTCATCATCGCACGGTCGCCTTCGCCCAGCGCGTGCAACCAACTGGCGGTGCCGCCAACATGACCCGTCGTCACATAGAGCGAGGAGGCAAAGCCTCTTTCCTCCAGAATGGGCAGGGCATGCCGATAGAAGTCGGCCAGCCCGTCATCGAAGGTTATCGCAATCGTACCGGGCGCGAGGGGCGTGCCGGCCCGCATCTGTTGCACCAGGTCTGAAATCTTGAGGGGGCTGCATCCTCTGGCCCGCAACAAGTCCATATGCGCGGTGAAGGTCTTTGGCGTCACAGTCCAGCGGCGATAGGCGGGGGCACAAGCCGTATCGATGCTGTGATACATCAGGATCGGTACTGGTGTTGTCATCTCAACTCCCTTTCCAGACATGGTCGGGCGCGGATGTGGCCGCCTGGCTTCCCGGCAGCGGTCGACGTGGTCCTCTGGTCGTCAGATACGCCCAGGCACCGGCCAGGATACCAAGCCGTTCGCTGCGCAAGAAGCTGGCGGGATAGTCGCTGGGCAGGCGCACATTTTTCGAGGATCGCTTTGACAGGATATGTCGGAGAGCAGCGGGTGCGGCCAAGGCGAACGTGACGGCGCGCGAAGGCTTTCGCACCAGACACCGCGCCAGATAGGCGCCTAGCCCCATGCCGTAGCCGAAAGCCTGCCGCTTCATGCCATCGCTGCCTCGGCGATGATAGTGCCAGACAAGGGCGTGGGGCAGGTAGACAAGTCGGTAACCGGCTAGAATGACGTCGGCAAAAGCGGCCAGATCGTCGCCGCCACGGGTTGGGGTGCCGGCGCCGAGCGCAGGATCGAAGCGACCACCAATCGCCTCAATGGCGGCACGGGAAAACGCCATGTTTGCGCCAGAACCCAACTGACCAGCGGCATAGGGAAACAGTGGCGACTGTGGGTGGTTTGCCCTTAGGTCGAAATCGCGGCGCTGGACGCCCTTGAGGAAGGCGCCATGCTGTTCCGTCCAATATTGAGCGCGGGTTTCCAGTTCGGCCGGAACGATGCCGCCGGACACGCAGCCAATCTCATGGCTTTCCGAAAAGGGGGCGGTCAGCCTCGAAAGCCACTGCCGATCGGCCACGACGTCATCATCGGTAAAGGCCACCAGTTCGGCGTCGAGACCGGCGAGGCCCCGATTGTGCGCATTGGCGAGGCCGGGAATGGGTTCCAACGCATAGTGGACGCGGCCGTCATCGGCATAGCGCGAAGCAATCAGTGTGCGGGTTTCGCCGCTCGATGGAGCGTTGTCGACAACCACGATTTCAAAGTCCGGATGATCCTGTGCGAGCAGCGAATCGAGGCACCGCGCCAGCATCTCGGGACGATCGCGCGTCGCGACGACTACGCGTGTCCGCTGCGGTTCATGGAGTGCCCAGGGTGAAGGGCGGACATGCGCTGGGAGAATTTCGCCAAGAGCCTGTTCCAGCGAGCTGGCATCAAGGTCGGCCCCATAGAGCGGGACCTGTACGACGCCGGCGAGCATACCGTCTCGCCGCGCAACGCAATGGGCATTTCCATAGGTGATCCCGGCCTCGGATTTTCCGGCAGGTATGTCGGATAGGGCGTCGAGATCGACATCGCAGACGCGAATGGGGGAGAACGGCGTTGACGTCGGTTCGGCCTTCGTCATGGAGATGCGACCGAGCAGATAAGAACCCACCACCAGCCCCGTCCCGAGTGCCAGAGCGCCGGCCTTCGCCACGCCGTGGACGTCCCGGCCTGTTACTTGCGCTGCGATATGGCGAAAGAAGCTGCGCGGCAGCACGCTGAACAGGTGGTGGCTTTCGCTCGACAGGGAGCCGGGATGCATCTTGGCCATCCGTGCCTTTGACCGCCCCTCGGCCCAGCAGCGCTTGATGAAATACGCCAATCGCGCGCGATGCTCGTCAATCTGGTGCCGGACCGCCATCGCGTCGCTGTGGCTGAGTTCGGCGGTAGGAAACACCTGCTTTATCCGCACGCACAGCTCGGTCTCTTCGTCCCCGGCGGCATTGGCGCCGACGCGTCCCATTTCCTCGTCGAACAGGCCCGCAAGCAACAGCGCGCCTCGGCGAAACGCCATGTTGCAGCCGATCAGGTTGCGGATGCGCCCGCGCTCCACCGCCTGGCCGGCAAACGAGCAGCCGATCACCCAGTTGAATTCAGCGGGCAGCCACGCTGGTCCGCGGTGGGGCCAACTGGCCTCGATCGGACCGCCAACGCCGCTGGTGAACTGAGAGGCAAACGCGTTCCGCAGGCTTTCCAGCCAGTTTTCTGCGGCGATGGCATCGTCATCGAGAAAGGCCACGATTTCGCCCGATGCCGCCAGCACCCCGGTATTGCGGGCGCCCGAGAGCCCCTTGGTACGGGCGTTGGCCAGCACGCGGGCTTGAGGGAAGGCCGCGCTGGCCTGGGCCAGCAGATCCGCGCCACCGTCGACCACGACAATTACTTCATCGGGAGCCTGGCTTTGGCTCCCGAGTGAGTGCAGGGCTTGCCCCAGCCGCTCGAAGCGTGATGGGTGGTGCGTACAGATGAGGACGGAAACTGTGGGCTTGGCCACCGGTCAGGTCCCCAGTGGCGCAGCATCCTGCTGGGAAGGGTCCAGCGCCCGCTCGCGGCGGCGCGGCGGGATCTTGGGCGCAGCGCGCAGCCCCAGTTTCATGATTTGCATGAGCACGCGCCACCCATCCGGCAGGGACCGTAAATTGCTGGTGCCGTGAATACGCAGGTGCTCTACGCTTGGCACCTCCGCAACCTTCAACTGGCTCCGCAGCGCCCTGATGTTCATGCCGGTTTCGACCTCAAAGCCGTCCATGGTGTCCAGCTCCAGAATGGGCAGGACATCGCGCCAGAAGGCGGCATAGCCGTAGCACAGATCGCTGAAGCGGCCGCCGAAACGCCACTTGACCATGGTCATGAAGCCCCAGTTCCCGAGCTTGCGGAACCATTCCATGTCCAGGGTGCCGCCACCTTGCAGGAAGCGAGACCCTTTGACGAAATCAGCGCCAGAAAGGAGCGCGCCAATAAAGGCCGGGATTTCCTCGGGGTCGGTTGATCCGTCGGCGTCTATCATCACCAGGATGTCGCCGCGGGCCGCCTGGAAGCCGGCACTGAGAGCGGCGCCCTTGCCGGGGCGATCCTGGCCGATCACCACAATATCCGGCAACAGCTGGCGCGCCACTTCGACGGTGCGGTCGGTTGAATTGCCGTCAACAAGTATGACTTCGGTGACCCATTTGGGAATCCGTGGCAGCACATGCGGCAGATTCAATTCTTCATTCATGGCCGGTACGATCACACTCACCGTCGTACCGTGCAGCGGCGAGAATCCTGCCAGATCGGTGTTGCGGCGCTGTCGGCTCGGAATAACTCTTTCGCGGCTTGGGATTGCGGCAGTCCGGTTCGAGTTTTTACCTTCACCAGAAAAGATTGCATTTTTCATTATATTTTATCTATCCTCACGGTGTCTGTATTTTTACTTATTGTTAACAAATGTTGCGCGGTGAGGGCGCGCGATCAACCGGATTATGAAGTAAAGGTTGAGAGATATGGTTAAGTGTGGACAGGGCGAAGTGTCAGGCGAGGAAAGAGAGCGCCCGCATGCCAACCAGTGCGAGAGAGACCAAGACCAGGCCGCCTATGAAGGCGTCCGTCTGCCGCAGGTTGGCCTGAGAATTTTGCGCCTGTACGGTCTGGCGCCATCCGATAGCCAGCAGGCTTAGCGCGAGGGCAAGAATGCCCAGTTCCATTTCGACACTGTTGGGCGGTAGCTCGTATTGTCGATTGTACCGCACTTTGAGCGCGAATGCGTTCGGGCCAGCTTGCTGCACATCAATGCGCGCGCGCTTCATCTCCGGGCCAGCCAACAGTTCAGCGCGGAACGAGGCCAGCTTGTCGATCGAAAAGACATCGCCGGCCAGAAAAGGTTGTTTGGACTGGACCCAGTCCAGCATGCCGATATCGACCTTCTCGTAGCTCGCGCCGGCGTAATAGGCCTGGGCGCCGGGTTCAATCGCCACCTCAAGAACGGCCTGTGTCGTGTCAGGAAGTGTCTCAAGCCTGGTGGAGACGGTGGCGAAGGGATAGCCGGTTTGCCCCAGCCTCCACACGATCCTGTCGGCGAGTTGCTCGGCGGTCATCGCCGTCGCCCACTGGCCTTGAGCTGTTGCGGCCACGTCCTCGAGCCGGTCGAGTAAACCAGGCGCCTTGATGCCCTCGATGCGAACGGATCCGATGCTATATTGCTGGCCGGGTTCAACCCGAACCTCGATGCCGTCCTCTGCCCCTCCCAGGGTGTCGGGCGCGTTCAGCTCTACCCGAGCGTCTAGATAGCCCATGGCTTTGAGCCCGGCGAGCAGACGCGCCTGCTCGGTTTGGCTACCGCGCTGCCAGACGACACCGGATGGCTCCGCCAGGGATCGCCGGATCAATTCGGGCAGATTGGTCGTGTCTGACAGCAGGTCGATGACCGGCGTTTGAACATCCTCTGGCGCAGATTTTGTCTGCGACTGCGCGTGCGCCGACCCGATGGACAACAGCGTCAACAGCGCAATCAAGCGATAGAAATGGTTCAGGCCGTGCAGTCTATCGCCCATCCCTGAACCCAATCAGACGTTTGACAAAGGACTTGGCCAACTGCTCGCCGCGGGCCACCGGCAGCCTCTCCAGCCGGTATTCAGCGTAGTCCAGCGGCTGAGCACCAAGCTTCTCCTTGAACCGTGCAAGGTTGGTGGATCTGCCGCTTTCACCCATATGATAGGTCTTGCAGCCGGCCTCTGCCGCCCGCTCGATGGCAATACGATGCAGCAATTCGTTGGCCCCCGAATTGCCGATACGCTCAGCGTCCATCGCGCCTCGGGAGTAATTGGCGTTGGCACCCTGGAGAACCAGGATCGCGCTAACCGGTTCTCCGTCCAGTTGCGCCACCCCGACCTGGCAAAGCCCCGGCATGGCGGCCGCTATGTGCTCAAACTTTGCCAGCGGGTCGCGGCGGTTTGCGCGCCAGCGCGCCAGGGCCAGCGGCTCGTGCTGGGATGCCGCCCAGCGTTCAATGGATTTTTCGAACAGGGCAAAGAACTGCGGCAAGAGCCGACCGGTCGCATCGAACTCGACCTGAACGTTGCGCTCGGCCTTTCTGATCACGCCCCGGACGCGGCTGGCAAAGCGACCCCAGACGGCTTCAAAGCCCTCCGAAAGGTCGATTGCATGTGCCCTGCGGGGAATGATCAGGCCAGGCTTAGCGGCCGCCCAGATGCCGGCTTGCAGCGGATTGGGGCGAATATGCACACCCAGAAAACCCAGCCCTCGCAGATCCGCCAGAATCGCTTCTAGTACCGCGACCGACAGCGGCTCGGAGCCGACCAGGCCGCCCATGCCCCAGGCGTTGGGCATGGAGCCTGCAATGCTCGCCCAGTCCGGCATTCCTGCCGGTACAATCAGGGGCAGCACGAACTGTGCTCCATTGGCCATGGTATAGTGCCGGCTGACATCACGATACTTGCCGGTCGCGCAGGCGGCCTCCGTCCATTCGGGGGACTGATAAGGCACTGCGAGACGATCGCGTAGCATCAGTGCCTGCCAGGCTTGTCTGGGTGCAGGCGTCTGAACCAAGGCGATCGTTTCCGAGGCCCCCTTGGTTGGAGAAATGCTGGCAGAGTGGGCGCCTTGTTGCACCAACGAGGTGGCAGGGACGGCATCCGACATCGATTAGCCTCCTTGTTTCCTCGTGATGTTCCGTCGCTCAAATCGGCGCGGTTGTAAACGCAACCTCCTCGTTAAGGTAAACCCCAGACAGGCCGTGCTTCCCTGGGTTGGGACGATGTAAAGGTCTACACCCGCACCTCAGACCGTGTAGTTGACCGAGCGCATATGCATAACGGACGATGGACGATCGGCGTCAGACGGATTGGTCTGTTTTTTCTGGCAGCTATTGCCGGGGTGATGCTTGTTTCTGAATTGACCTGGCAGAGGCTCCTGGCAAACGACGCCAGCGGGCCGCCTGGCGATCCCGAGGAGTGGTCGCTCGTCTTTTCCGACGAGTTTGACGGCGATCGACTGGATACCGGGAAATGGACCACCTGCTATTGGTGGGACCGCGACGGCTGCACCAATCTGAGCAACAATGAGCTGCAGTGGTACCGCCCGGACAATGTCCGGGTTGAGGACGGCAATCTGGTGCTCGAGGCCCGCAAAGAGCACGCCGAGGGTCGGGGCGAAGACTACGACTATACCTCGGGCATGGTCACCACGGGCAGGACCGATCCGGAGCGCCGCGATGGCGACCGCTTCGCTTTTACCTTCGGCTATATCGAGGTGCGCGCAAAGGTTCCTTCGGGACAGGGGTTCTGGCCGGCCATCTGGTTATTGCCCTCCGACCACACCTCCATCCCCGAAATCGACATCATGGAAGTACTGGGACACGCGCCCGATACCCTTGAGATGCACTATCACTCCCGTGTCGATGGGGACGAGGAGTCCGTGGGCACGGATGCGGTTGTTGATGACCTTTCCCAGGGGTGGCACGACTACGCCGTCCAATGGGGCCCGGAGGCCATCATATGGTTGCTCGATGGGAGGGAGATGTGGCGCTACGAAGACCAGGAGCGCGTGGCCGACGCCCATGAGCCGCTCTACCTGCTGATTAACCTGGCGGTGGGGGGCGACTGGCCGGGCTCGCCAGACGAGACAACCGATTTTCCCGCGCGCATGCTTGTGGATCACGTCCGCATCTGGCAGCGGAACGCATCATGACCGGTGTCGCCCCCGAAGCTGTGTCGCCCACACCAGGTTCGCCCTTAAAGGCGTTTCTATCCGCAATGGCCGCGGCACCGGCTCTTGCCCGTGCCGGCGCTGCCCTGGTTTCCGGCACGCTGATCGCCTCGGGCCTGGGCATGGTGTTCTGGTCTGTTGCAGCGCGTCAAATGACCCCTGAGGAGGTCGGTATTGGTGCAGCGCTGGTGTCGGCGCTGGCGACGCTCAGCCACGCCGCGCAGCTCAATTTGCGTAATCTCATTCATCGCTTCGTGCCGGGGAGGGGGCGGCGCGGGCGTCGTCTTGTGCTGCAGGCATACCTGGTGGCAGGGGCTGCCGCGCTATTGTTCGGGCTTGGGTTTGTGCTCCTTGCAGAACAGATCTCGCCGGACCTGGCATTCCTGAGTGCATCTCCCTGGCTGGGGGGTGCCTTTGTTGCAGCGCTGCTGGCCTGGACTCTGTACGCATTGCAGGAAGCGGCTCTGACGGCCCTTCGCCAGGCTGCACTCGTGCCGGCGCAGGCGCTGATCTATTCCGTCTTGAAAATCGGCACCCTATTGCTGGTCATCTGGCTATGGAGCGGGCTGGGCAATGGTTGGCCGATCCTGCTGGCCTGGGTGCTGCCGACCCTGCTGGTCGGACCGGCCACCCATGTCATTGCTGGCAGACGTTCAGCGGACAACTCCAATGCTGCAGGGGACGAACAACACATAGTCTGGGGGAACGTCCTGCGCTTCTTCGGGTGGGACTATGTGGGCGCGCTGGCGACAAGTCTCGCGCTGGGGGCTGCGCCGCTCATCGTACTCAATGCCGCTGGGCCCGCCGAGCTCGCAAACTACTACCTGGCCTGGTCGGTTTCCTATCTGCTCTATCTGGCGGGGCGGCATTTGGGGGCGGCCATGCTCACTGAAGCGGCGCTGGCGCCAGCGCGCAAGCAACTGCTCTACGCCGAGGCTCTTCTGCTGACCGGTGCCCCCGTGCTGCTGGGAGCAGCGGCAATCGCCATCGGGGCGCCCTGGGTCATGATGATCTTTGGCAGTGAATATGCCCAGTCTGGCGCGACCCTGCTCACTACGCTGGCGCTGGCCAGCGTCCCCGGTTCGGTGGTCACCATCTACCTGGCGATCTGTCGGGCCGAGAACCGCGTCAGGACGATCGCCGGAATTCAGCTCTTTACGCTGCTAATCACTCTGAGCCTCGGTTTCTTGTTCACCCACGCTTGGGGCGCCCAGGGCATGGCCCTTTCCTGGCTGGCTGCCCATTGCACGGTGCTCTGCTGCCTTGCCGCGTCGCAGGTCCGCACGGCGGCTGCCAGCAGTGCACTGGTTGACCTCGTGACGGCCAGCGAGGGCCTCATTGGTTCGGTGATGGCCCCTGTCCGTCGCGCGCGCCGGCGCAGGCCGACGGACAGGCGCCCGGTTGTGATTGGCGGAGATCCCTGGCGGTTTCAGCGGGCGGCACCGTCTCTCAGCGACGCCCGCAGCACGCTGGTTGCAAATGCTGCAACCGGCCAGCGCGCCTTTCTCAAAACGGCGAGTTCGGTGTCGGGTCGGAACGCTATCCTGCGGGAATGGCAGATCATGAACCAGCTCGCGGCCGTGCCGGCTGCTGCAGCGGCCATGCCGGCAGCCATTGCTCACGAGCAAACGACGGACCAGGCTCACTTGCTGCTGGCGGAACTCGAGGGGACCGAGGGCCGCGACCTGCTCGGAACGCCGGAAATTCGCGAGGAAGCCGCGCGCCTGGCGCTGCGCTATGTCGAAGAGCTCCACGCCGGCATCCCGGCCGACGCCACGATTGACGCGGAGTGGAGAGGCCGCTGGATCGACGCGCCGGTCGCGCTGCTTCGGCAGGCAGGCGCGGCTTCGGGGAGGGCCGATCACTCTGCGCTCAATGCGATCGCTGCTGAACTTGGTGTCGCCATGGCAACGCTCAAGCCGAGGCTTGGGTTGACGCATGGTGATTTCTGTCCGGATAATCTGATCTACACCACAGATCGACATGGACGCCCAACGGCGGTTCGCGGCGTGATCGACTGGGGTACGGCCAAGTCAGACGGTCCACAGGGACTGGACGCCTGTTGCTATCTACTCGCCCTGCGGATGCAGCAGTCCGGCCGCAAGCTGGGTCCGGTGGTCGTTGATTTCTGTCGCCAGCCGGCATTGACTCACATCGAGCGCAAGGCGTTGGGCGTTGCCACCGAGGGCGCGTGGCTACAGACACCTATGGGCATTCGCTCCATGGTCCTGCTGGCCTGGCTCACGCATGTCGCTGCCAATGTGCAAAAGTCGGATCGTTATCGTCCTGGTGGTTACTGGGGCCTGGCCAATATCTCTCTGGTTCTGAGGCAGCATGAGCACGCAGGTCGATAAGTTTCGCGAGCGGCTGACCCCGGCACGGCCCATCGCCAACAGGGCAGCCTTGCTCGCTGCCATCTTGTTTGTGTTGGGGTTGGGCAATTGGCTGTTCAGCATCCCGTTCATCAACCCCGATGCCTTGGGCAGCTTGGGGCTGATCGGCATTTTGCCCCCCGGCATGGTGCTGGCCTATGGCTGTATCATTTTGGGCTTCTGCGTCACCCTGTCACCGGCGCTGGTGCGCACGCCCTGGCCCGGGGTCATGCTTGTTGGTCTGATCCTGCTGCTGCACCTCACTCCTGCCTGGAGCTACGAAACGCTACGCTACTCATGGGCGTGGAAACATATCGGCATCATAGATTTCATCCTGCGCACCGGTCAGCTACAACCCGACGCCCAATTTCTCTCGGCCTATCACAATTGGCCGGGCTTCTTTGTCGGATTTGCGTGGGCCGCGCATGCGCTCGATCTCGACCCGCTGGAGATCGCCAATCTGGCCCGCTTCTACCCGGTCCTGCTCAACCTTGCCCTGCTCCTGGTAGTTCACTCGCTCATGGGCAGGTTCAGCTCCGACGCGCGCGTGAAGTGGCTGGCCAGCGCCTTGTTTCTGGTGGGGAACTGGATCGGACAGGACTATTTTTCCCCGCAGGGCACGGTCTTTCTATTCTATCTCATCGTAGTGAGCCTGCTCACAGGTCCATTGATCCTGCGGCCTGCCGAAATCGGCCGACAGGCCGAACCGTCTTCCGCGCCGAGGGCTGGCCGGGCCCTGATCGTGCCTGTCGTGCTCACGCTCATCGTCGCGATTGTGATCAGTCACCAGATCACCCCATTATTCCTGTTGTTCAGTGTCGGCCTGCTGGCGCTGTTCCGTCGCGTGAGTTGGGGCTATGTCGGCTTTATCCTCATGGCCGAATTGCTTTGGCTATTCTATTTTGCGGACGATTTCGTAGCGCCCGAGTTCGCCGACCTGCTTGCCGAATTCGGGCGGCTCAGTGAAGACACGCTGGGACGCATGGCCGATCTCAGCGTTCTGAGCGATGGCCAGCGACTGGTCTCGATGTCGACCCGCGTTCTGTCAGGATTGCTGGCCGGCGCCGCCGTGATCGGGGTGATCCAACGTCTGCGCAACGGCCATATCGATCTGGCGGCCCTGCTCCTGATGCTGGCGCCAGCACCTGTGCTGCTGGTCAATTCCTACGGCGGGGAGATTGCCTTTCGGCTCTACCTGTTCGCCTTGCCGTTCATGGCCTTCTTCGCGGCTGCCGCCGTCATACCCGACGGCACCACCAAATTGGGATTTGGGCGTCTCACACTTGTTGGCTTGGCGCTAGGCGTTGCGGTTCCGCTCTTCATCCTCGCCAATAATGGCAAGGATGCACAATATCGGTTCTCGCCGGACCAGGTCGCGGCGGCGAACTGGCTCTATAGCAACTCCACACCGGGCCAATTGCTCATCGAGGGCGCTCGCAACTATCCCTCGCAGTTTCGCAACTACGAAAATTTCATCTATCTGCCTCTGTCCGAGGAGCTACCCGAACTGGCAGATGAACTTGTGCGCTCCCCCGAAGCGCTTCTGGCGCGCTGGCTGAGTGAGAATTCCCAGGGTGGCTACATAATGCTCACAAAAAGCCAGAAAGCGGCCTTCAACGATAACGGTCTGCTACCATTAGGCGCCATTGATGCGATGGAATCGCGCCTTCTGGCATCAGAAAGATTCAGGATCGCCTTCATCAACGAGGACGCGCTGATTTTGGAATTGAACCCTGCCTTCGCGGAACTGTCGGCTAAGGCCGACACGAATTAGGCTATGACTGCTACGCACCCTCGATGAGTGCCAGCGGCAGAGCGAACTCGTGCATCAGCGATGCAGCACGCTATACATCTTCCTCTCACCGTGCCCACAACTAGCGCTAGCAACGTCAGCTTTGTCCACCTGCTTGCGAAGAGCCGACAGTCCGGATACGGCCCCGCTTAGGGCCCTGGCTTGGAGAACTGTTGGGCAGGGGACTTCCTGAATCCGCCGATCGGAAATGCGCCCTTTTCCAATCATCTGGGAGCTTCGGCGGTTTGCCAAAAGCTGCTGCTGCTTGGTTCCTCGGCACTTCACTACAGACTGGATCTTGCATATAGCCGTCGAGACAATGCGCGTTCTTGAAGATCAGCCGATTGCGAGACAATGAGCGTCTGCTAGGGGCGCCAAGCTCCCCAAGGTCAGTCCAGGTGGTGGCGTGTAGCTGCTTGTACTCGTCGACGCGATCCGGCTTTACCCCAATCACCATGGCTATGCGCTGGGCCATCAGCGTAGGCGCTGACCAGAGGCGTCAAAGATGCGCACCGCCGTGGGGTCAAAACGCACTTCGACTGTGTCGCCAAAGGCGGATGCGCCAGCACGCTGCTCGGCGATCACGGTTTCTCCGCTCGGCAGGACGCCATGGACATAGGTGGAAGCCATGGACATAGGTGGTTGATCCAAGGCGCTCGACCAGTTCCATCTTGAGCGACAACACAGCGCCCGACTCTTCATCCAGATGCTCGGGGCGGAAGCCAACGTTCAGTTCGGCCCCGGGAACGATAGAGGCGGATGAATCAATCTCGATGCCGCCAAGGGCGATGCGATTGCCCGGCAGAGCTTTGCCAGCGTCTTGTGCAGCTTGGCGATCTCGACACGCATCTGTACGCGCAATTCAGCCCGCATCGGCGGCCTCAAGGAGGTGCTCTCGGTGCTGCTGATGGCGGCCAAATACGGCAAGCCGGTCTGGCCCCATGCCGGTGGCGTGGGCCTGTGCGAATATGTCCAGCATCTCTCCATAATAGACTATCTGGCTGTATCGGGCGAAAAGCAGGGGCGCGTGATCGAATATGTCGATCACCTGCACGAGCACTTTCTCGATCCCTGCGTGATCCAGGCCGCCGCTTATATGCCCCCAGAGCGTCCCGGCTTTTCCATCGAGATGAAGCCGGCCTCGATTGCGGAAAACGTGTTTGCGGGATAGTGCTGGTCGGCACCCGTGTCCGGAGCCTGTTCGATAATTCGTGCGTCAGGCTTCGATACGTCTCTAATGGTTGTCTAATAGAGAATTGGGATGGGCATGGTGTCTTGTTGCACCCCAAGTCGAGACGGCGGCGCGAAAGCCAGCGGCGTCTCTGTGCATGTTTCGGAGAATCCGGCGACGGCCGATCGGGTCATGTTTGATGGCGGACGCAGTTTCGTTGGAACGAACAACCCGATTATCGACCAGGACGGCGAAGGCCCCAGACGCGCGGTCAAGCTGGCACCGTTCTGGCTCGAAACCACTACCGTCACGAATGCTCGCTTTGCCGCTTTTGTTGCCGAGACTAACTATGTGACCGAAGCAGAGCGGTTTGGCTGGTCGCCGGTCTTCCGCGCTCTATTGGGTGCCGACGCGCCGCCACCTTCGGCTTCCCAAACGCCATGGTGGGTCAAGGTCGATGGTGCCTATTGGGCCATGCCCGAGGGCCCCGGCTCAAATGTTGAAGAACGGCAGGACCACCCCGTTGTTCAGGTTTCCTGGGAGGATGCCCGGGCATTCGCCCGCTGGGCCGGTGGACGTTTGCCCACGGAAGCGGAATGGGAGCATGCGGCGCGGGGTAATCTCGATGATCCCCGATTTCCATGGGGTGACGAGGAGCCCGACGACAAGACCGTGTATGCCAATATCTGGCAGGGGAATTTTCCTCACACCAATCTGCTGGCCGACGGTTATCTGGGCACGAGTCCAGTCAAGGCCTTTGCGCCCAATAGCAAGGGGCTCTACGGGCTGGCGGGTAATGTCTGGGAATGGACGAGCGATGCGTTTCGCGTCCGCTCGCTCAGTCGCCAGGCCAAGGCCCGCAACGAGAACGCCCGCCAGACCAGCGAAAAGGTGCTCAAGGGTGGTTCCTTCCTCTGTCACATCTCTTACTGCTATCGCTATCGTATCGCCGCGCGCTCAGCACTGACGGCGGATTCCTGCGCCAGCAATACCGGATTTCGCCTGGCCTTTGATGCCTAGCTGCGCGTTGCGAGGCCGGAATGTCGTCTGCTGAACTCTGGTACCGCCGCGCTGCAACCGAATGGACCGAAGCCCTGCCTCTTGGAAATGGGCGGCTGGGGGCCATGGTGTTCGGCGGGGTAGGGCGAGAGGAGCTCCAGCTCAACGAGGCGACGCTGTGGTCTGGTGGACCGCATCAGCCAACCAATCCCGAGGCCTTGCCCCATCTGCAGGCGGTCCGTGACCATGTCTTTGCCGGCCGTTATGCGGATGCACATGCGCTGGTGCAATCAAAATTATTGGCCAGGCCGCATCGGCAGATGAGTTAGCAACCTGCCGGCAATGTCTTCATCCACTTTGCGAACGAAGCCGTTGCAGGCAGCTACCGGCGCAGTCTCGACCTCGATACGGCGGTGGCGAGTACGCGCTATACGCTGCGCGGCACCGGCATGGAACCTGACCCCATACGCCATCAGCGTACCAGTTTCATCTCTGCCGCTGACGACGTCATGGTCTTCAGGCTGACGGCGTCGCATGTCGGCTCGCTGGACTTCGAACTCGGGTTCGACAGTCCGCAAGATGGTGCACTGACCGTTCGCAACGACAACGAGCTCCTATTCCTGGAAAGAATTTTGGTGAGCACGGGATCGCTGGCGAGCTGACATTTGCCGTCGGCGCTCACCTTCGTCTAACGGGCGGCCAGGTGCAGCAAAGGGGGGCGCCGGGCTGGTTTGCGTCCTTGTTCTTGCCTTGAAGCTTAAGTCAGGATTTCGATCGTCACGTCGGCAGTGCCGGGACCGATCATATCGATCGCATTGGCCGCGCTTCGAGACAGGTCGATTACGCGCTTGCCGACGTAGGGCCCCCGATCATTGATCCTAACGACAACGGACTTACCGTTCGTATTGTTGGTCACCTTCACCTTGGTGCCAAACTTGAGGGTCTTGTGTGCAGCGGTCATGGCGTACATGTCGTAACGTTCGCCGTTGGCGGTGGTCCGCCCATGAAATCCGGGGCCATACCAAGAGGCGATGCCGCTGATGGTGCCGGTGCTGGCCTGAACGCTGAGAGCCGGCGCGAGGGCAAGGGTAAGTACGAAGAGGCCACCAAGAGCGGACTTAAAGATTTTTTTCATTCGGAGGGAACCAAAGCTTATCTGTTGCGTTTCGGGCCGGGCTTTGACCTAATTCATGTGTTCTCAAAGTGCGGCTCCGTAGGCAAAAGCGGGGTCATTTTGCGGCTGCGCCCCATTCCTTCCTAGTTTCGGCGTCCTGCTGCCCAAGATGTGGCCAGAAGCTGTTCGTCAAGTCTGGGGCGTGCGGCGGGCTGACGCGTTCCCGCTGGCAAACGGTAATTTTGAACGGTCGCGAACTCGGACGCAGATTTGCGCCCGCCTCGGCCTCCTAGTCGACTAGAACTCGGGCACACTGGCTCTGAAGGCGCTGTCGCGATGGTGCTCCACCAAATTGCGACGGAGGAGCGGGCCATCTTGTCGCGCTCGCCCCAAGGGACGGTGGGGACCACCGGAGATGTTACCGGAGCCGCGCAGTTCGACGCGGCCCTGATCTGCTCTTCGCGGGCGCAGGCGGTCTGCTGTCGAGCGGGAAGAGCAAGGAGGTTCCGTAACCGCCGATCAACCAGCGCCGCAAGCGTCCGGCGTCTGCCGTCCTTCTGGGGCGAAGTCCTGACACGGCCACGACCGACGATATCCGTCGCTACCAGCTTGCCCAGCATGAGAGCGGCGGAACTGCTTCACTCTCCAGTCGTGACAGAGTTGGATTTGAGTGGATTGAGCTTGCGCCACTCGTCGTACTCGTCACGCGCGTCATCGTGCAGCGGGTAGTAGCGCTGCAACGGCTCGCCGGCTTGTAGCTTCATGCGGGAGAAGTCCTCCCAGTCGTGACTTTGATTTGCCTGCGCTATGACCTCCTCGGCCAGGGCAACAGGCACACAGACCGCGCCATCGTCATCAGCCACGATAATGTCACCGGGCATGACGGTGACACCGCCACAGGCGACAGGCGCATTTACGGCGAAAGGCATCAGATTGGTCTGGGTGTGATAGTTCGGCGTCCAGCCCCTGATCCAGAGCGGTATTTCAAGTTTGCTCAGATTGGGCCGGTCGCGTAGGCAGCCATCTATGATCATTCCCGCTCCGCCACGACCCTTGAAATAGGTCGACATCATGTCGCCGAATATGCCGGCGGTCATATCTGCACGCGCATCGACAACAACAATGTCGCCGGCTTCGACATGATAGAGGACGTGGCGGTGCAGCTGTTTTTCTGGGTCGATATATTCGCCTTCGCCGTAGAGGTCTTCGCGCTTGGGCATGAATTGCAGCGTCAGGGCCGGACCGGCGATGGCCTTGCCCGACTGTTGGGCCAAGGGCCCCAGCATGTGACAATTGCGGATGCCCATATGCGAGAGGGTCGAGGACGCGAGTGCGGCGCCGACCGCCAGAATCCCTTCAACAAGGGCTTGCGGTGGGCGAGTGATAGGGGGTGTATGGGTCATTCATGTGGTCCTGTAATAGAACGATCGAGGCCGGAATGAGGGGAGTGTTCAGCTCCAGGTCCGGTCCCAGCTATATTCGTTGTCCCACTGGTCGGTGGGCTGCCAGATCCCGGTTACCCCGTCCTGCAAATGCTGGCTGATGACCGCATCATCGATATCGTCAATGCCCAGGCCAGGCTTGTCCGGAACGGTAATAAAGCCATCCTTGACCAGCGGCTTTGGTAGGCCAATGGCGATGTCGTCCCACCAGTCGACATCGACCGAGTGGTATTCGAGCGCCATGAAATTCTCTGTAGCGACAGCCATATGCGCGGCCGCCATGCAGGCGACCGGGCTTTCGGCCATGTGTATGGCCATGGCAATGCCCTTTTCCTGAGCGGCGTCGCCAATTTTCTTGGTTTCAAGAATTCCGCCGGAAGTGAGCAGGTCCGGATGGATGACCGCGATACCCGCATTGAGCAGGGGATCGAAACCTTCCTTGAGATAGATGTCCTCGCCTGTGCAGATCGGTACTGTGGTCGCTTGCTGCAACTGCCGATACTGGTCGGCATATTGCCAGGGAATGACGTCTTCGAGCCAAGCCGGCGCGTATTTTTCAATGCGTCGGGCCAGGCGGATGCCGCTTTGCAGTGAAATATGGCCCACATGGTCGATCGCCAGGGGCACTTCGTAGCCGATCACCTCGCGCACTTGATAAATATACTCCTCGAGGAGCTCGAGACCCTTCTCGGTGAAGTTTAGGCCGGTGAAGGGATGGCGGACATTGTGGATGTCAAAGACAGCATTGCGGGCGCGCCGGTCTTCCAGCGTCCTGCCCGGGCCGCGCTTGGGGCGGATGCGATAGCCCTCAAGTGAGCCGGCAGGCGACACAACCGATCCGGGTGTGTCGACAATCTGCATCAGCCCCAAATCCATCTTGAGGAAGGTAAAACCCAGATCCATGCGCTCCTTGAGACGCTTGCCCGTTTCGGTCCCGCTGGGCACCGACGCATCGGTGTCGCAATACATCCGTACCTTGTCGCGAAACTTGCCGCCCAGCATCTGGTAAATCGGCACGCCATAGGCTTTGCCGGCTAGGTCCCAAAGGGCAATTTCAACCGCCGATACGCCGCCCCCCTGTCGACCGTGACCACCGAACTGCTTGATGCGCCGGAACAGGCGATCGACATCGCAGGGATTCTCACCCAGAAGCCGGCTCTTGAGCATCAGCGCGAACGTGGCGCTAGCGCCGTCCCGCACTTCGCCAAGGCCAACCAGGCCCTGGTTCGTATAGATCTTGAGGATGGCCGTGGTGAATGGTGCACCAACGATTTCCGCCACCCGAACATCGGTGATGCGTAGGTCGGATGGGCGCGAATGGGCATTCACATGTTCAAGGGCCTGGGCGTGCTCATTCATGGCAATTCTCTGAAATTGGTGTTGGAATTATGTGCGTCAGGCCTGTAGGGCCATGGTGGTCTCAGCATCGAACAGGTGCATCCTGACCTGATCAAACTCGATCCAGACCTCCTCGTCCGGCTCGATCCTGACAGACGGGTCGAGGCTGATATTGACCACCGCCTCTGAAATGAAGATTTGGGCGAAGGTCACGTCGCCAGTCGGTTCGACAGTATAGACCTTACCTGGTACGGACCCGGCCACCTTGGCCTTGTGCAGCTTGAGCGTGGAATGACGCGCACCCAAAACGACACTCGGCGTCGACGACTTCTGCGCCTTGCGGGCGTTCTCGGGACTGAGCGGCAAGGCCCAGCCTTCCGGGCTGGTCAACACGGTTTCCGAGCCCCTGCTTGCCGCCGTCAGTGGGATCAAGCTCATGGCCGGGCTGCCCACAAAACTGGCCACGAACGTATTGACCGGTTGAGCAAAGACGTTGGCGGGCGTGTCGTATTGCTGCAAGACGCCGCCACTCATGACGGCCATCTTGTCGGCCATGGTAACGGCCTCCAACTGATCGTGGGTTACGTAAATGACGGTGGCGTCGAGGTTATGGTGGAACCGCTTGAGTTCGCTGCGCATCTGGACGCGCAGCTTTGCATCCAGGTTTGACAAGGGTTCGTCCATCAGGAACACCGCTGGGTCGCGCACCAGGGCGCGACCGAGGGCAACGCGTTGTTGCTGGCCGCCTGAAAGCTGACGGGGCTTGCGCTCGAGCAAGTGGGTGATGTCCAGCACCGCAGCGGCGGCCCTCACCTTCTCGTCGATTTCCGCCTTGGGCAGGCGACGCATCTGCAGCGGAAAGGCCAGGTTTTTGTAGACTGTCTTGTTGGGATAGAGCGCGTAGTTCTGGAACACCATGGCGATGTCCCGGTCTTTGGGATCGAGTTCGTTGACGATACGGTTGCCGATGGAGATATCGCCGTCCGTGATCGGGATCAGGCCCGCTATGAGATTGAGCGTGGTGGTTTTGCCGCACCCGGATGGGCCGACCAGAGCGACGAATTCGCCATGCTCCACCGTGAACGAGACGTCATTGACGGCATAGAGCGGGCCGTAGTTCTTCATGACGTTTTTGAGGACAACCTCGGCCATCGAAGGGCTCCCTAGTGTTTGACCGCGCCTTCGGTAAGGGCACGCACGAAGTATTTCTGCAGCACAAGGAACAGCACCACGACTGGAACGCTCATCATGAATGTCGCGGCCATCAGGCCCGGCCAGTCGGTAGCGAATTCGGTGAAGAAGCGCTGGATGCCGACCGGCAAGGTCATCTGGTCGTCGCGCGAGAGAAAGGTGTAGGCATAGACATATTCGTTCCACGCCCCGATGAACGAGAATATCGAGGTGGCGATGATCCCGGGCGTGGAGAGTGGCATCACGATCAGGATGAAGGCCTGGAAACGCGTGGCCCCGTCAATTCGGGCGGCTTGCTCAAGCTGGATCGGAATGTTGTCGTAGAAACCCTTGAGCAGCCAGATCGACAGTGGCAGGCCAAAGGTGAGATAGGTCAGGATCAAGGAGCCATGGGTATTCACCAGCCCCATCCAGCGCATCAGCAGGAAGAGGGGCATCAGGAACACCACGGCTGGGAACATGTTGCGCACCAGCACCGAGAAGAACAAGAAGTTGCGGGCGGGGAAGCGGAAGCGGGAGAACGCATAGGCCGCCGGGACCGCGATGACCACGCCCAGGATCGTGGTAACGAATGACACGTAAAAGCTGTTCCAGAAATAGCGCAGGAACTCCTGTCCCACTCTGTTGGTCGGGTCGAGTAGCTTAAAGTAGTTATGCAGCGTGGGCTCGGACGGCCACCATTGCGGCGGATATTGCATGGCCGCGAATTGCGACTTCACGGACGTCAGCACCATCCAGAGCATGGGCAGCACGGTGAACAGCATCAGCAGCGTCAGAAACACCCGGCCGGCCCACCGCCACCCATCAATGGATTTCTTGACCACGGGGCGGATTGCATCTTGTGATATTGCGGCCATGGCTTCAGCCTCCCGCTCGGGCGTCGTCGCCACGTGTCAGAGCCTTCACGTAGAAGTAGCCCAAGGTCATCATCACGATGAACAGGATCACCGCGTAAGCCGAGGCTACGCCCCATTGCTGGCGCCCGAAGGCAAGCTGGTAAATGTGGGTGATCCAGATATGTGAGGCATCAGCGGGGCCGCCACCTGTCATCACGAAGGGGATGATGAAGGAATTGAAGTTGGCTACCATGAGCAAAAGGACCGTGACCATCGACACGCCTGACAGGTGCGGGAAAGTCACGTGCCAGAACCGGTTCCAGGCATTGGCGCCGTCTACCTGAGCCGCGCGCAGCAACTGGTCGGGTACGGTTTGAAGCCCGGCCATCAGCATGACCATGGCGAAGGAGAACTCCTTCCAGATGTTGACCACAATCAGCGAGGCCAGAACCGTCTGCCGGTTGTCCAGAAAATTTATCGGTTCGGCGGTAAAGCCAAGTTGTACGGCGATCGCACCGATCACACCGAAGTCTGAGTGGTAGAGCCATTTCCAGACATAGGATGCGGCCACCGCGCTCACGACATAAGGGATCAGCAGCAAGGCCCGCAGCAATCCCCGGCCAACGAATTCGCGATGTAGCGACAGAGCCGCGCCCAGGCCGAGCAAAAAGGAGATCAGTGTTGAAGCCATTGTCCAGACTACCGTCTGGATTGTCACTTCATGAAACACCGAGGAACTGAGAACGCGGGTGTAATTGTCCAGGCCGGTCCAGATCTTGTCCCGCATCTGCAGGTTCGGCGGCGTGTTGAAGAAACTGAGCTCGATCGTGTAGTAGATCGGATAGGCGATCACCACGAGCATGACCACAAGGGCCGGCAACACGTAGAGATAGTCTGTGCGGTGTTCCACCACCTGCCGGAACAAATTGGGCTTAGAACGCGTAGCGCTGCCTATTGTGGTCCTGGCAACCCGATCAGTCATAACGCTCACCGGAGCATCCTTTCTCACACATCGCGTTTGCCGACGGCGCGTACGCCACCGGCCAGTGCGTTGGGAGGCTAGAGGCCGCCGCTCAGAAGGCTCTCGACCTTGGCGGCGGCGTCGGCCGCTGCCTCTTCCACGCTCATGCGTTCGGTGAGGGCATTCTGGAGCATGTCAGGAACAATGATGTTCATGATCTCGGTTGCTTCGGGAATGACGGGGAATGGAATGCCGTTAGGGAGCATGGACGTGGTGACATCAAGGAACTTGATGGTGTCCAGGCGCTCTTTCATCCATTCGGTCTTGAAGCCGGCCAGATTGCCCGGGTTAGAGCCCGTCCATGCCAGCTTGGTTGACCATTCGGGGCTGTTCCAAAAGCAGGCAAACGCCTTGGCGGCCATCTCGTCGAACTCGCCATCCACATATTCATCCTTGATGAAGTGCATGTTCGAACCACCGAACACCACGGCCCGGCGAGCGGGGCCTTCCGGGATCAGACCGTAGCGCATGTTCTCCACGACCGTTTCGGCGATTTCCTTGTCCTGCCCGGTCGCCTGTTCGGCGAGATCTACCATCTTTGCGTATTCTGATGGGTGAGCGATCATCATGGCCAACTGGCCGGCGATGAACGGCGCCTGGTTCTCGTTTTGAGTATTGGTCAGGGCTGACGTCGGAACAGATTTGTCCCGAACATACATGTCGTAAGCAGCTTGTAGCGCAGCAATGGATCCTTCATTGTCCAGGTAGACGTCCTGGTAGGACGGCGTGGCCTCTGCCTCGTCCAGGGCGCCGCCACCAAAGGCCCAGAGGGTCGGCATGAAGCGGAAAGGTGTGTTGCCTGCGTTTTGTCGGGCGACTAGACCATAGCCGGAGATTCCGAGTTCGTCGTGAATCTGCTTGGAATAGGCGACGACATCGTCCCAAGTCGCTGGCGGGCTTTCAGGATCAAGACCAGCGCGTTCGAAAATGTCAGCATTCCAGATCAACGCCATGGTCTCGTTATTGGTCGGCACACCATAGGTGGTGCCTTCCCACGTCACCGATTTCATCGCGCCGGGCCAGAAATCGGCGGTCGGATAGCCGATGTCTTCGGGTTTCAGCTCCTGGAAATAGCCTTTGGACGCAAACTCGACACCGCCGAGGATCTGCAGCCTCAGCACCATCGGTCCGGCATTGCCAAGCAAAGCGGTACGCAATTTGTCGAGCAGCGTGTTGTAGTCAATGTTCTGCGCGTCGGTCTCAATATTCGGATAGGTTTCAGCCCAAGCGTCCCAGAACTGGTCATTGATATCGCGCTCGATCTGCGGCGACGCCTCATTGGGACCGGTCCACCAGTAAGTCAGCTTGCCAGAGTAATCGAGCGGCACAATGTCGGCACAGTGACCGGCGGTATCGAAGCTCTCGGTTCCGGCAATCGATCGAATATAGTCTGGCGACCACTGGCTGAGATCCACGCTCTGTGCGTAGACCGTCGTAGAGACAAGGGAAGTGGTGGTCAGCGCCGCCAAAGCGATGCCTGTGACCCGCCGACGAGTCGACAGGCCCGGCCGCTGCATGCGGCCCAGCAGATGCGTCATCGTAAGTCTCCTCAAAAATGGAAGACCGCCGGGCCGCTTCGGCCGAGCCGGACTTCCCGCAGCGATGCTGCGTCCTCCTCGGGGCCGGTTTATCTCCGTGTCTCCCGATCAGAACCGTTACAGACGCTAAACCATCTGTCAATCCTGTTTTGATCGTACATTATTTCCTAGGTTTAGCACGGCATCATCTTGGATTTTGGTTGGAAATAACATAAGAAGGGGTATGACTGACGAGGCGACAATTACACATTCGAACACGGAACAACCGTCCGGCTCGATCTATGAGAGGATCCGGGAAGACATTATTGCCGGTCGCCTCGCACCGCACACGCGCCTAAAAATATCCGATCTTTCAGAAGCTTACGGTACGTCGACCAATCCGGTTCGCGAGGCTTTACAGCAGCTTCGCGGCGAGGGGATGGTCGAGATGGAGCCCAATCGCGGTGCTCGAGTGGTTGCCATCGACCAAAATTTCGTGCGCGACATTACCGAAATTGAGGTGCTGATCGAACCGGCACTGACACGCTGGTTCTGCGCCATTGTGACGGACACCGATATTGCCGCGCTCGAGGCCGTGCAGGCTGAGATCGAATCCCTCAATTTCAGTGATCTTGCGCGGCATGCTGAGCTTGATACCCGCTTCCACCAGCTGATCTATGACCGCCATTATAATCGGCATGTTGCCGACTTGTGGTGGAAGCATCGAGAGATTCTGCGCGCGATCAGCCGGCGTTATCCGGTGGCCTTGAGTCGACGCAAAGCGGTGTTGCAGGAACACCGGGATCTGATCGAGGCCATTCGTGCTCAGGATGCCGATCGCGCCGCCGAGATTGTGGCCCGGCACGTGGAAGGTTCGGGCCGCCACATTGTCGAGCAGATGAGCGCCTTTCGCCGCAATGGCGGCGATCCGAAAACACTCTAGCGACCGAAGGGGTAAGTCATGCGCAACGCCATCTTGAACGGGAAAACGGGACGGGTGGCGCTGTGAAGATTACCGATCTTCGATGTGCGGTCATTGGTCGTCATCCCATCGTCCGCATCGTGACGGACGAGGGACTCTATGGCCTTGGCGAGGTGGAATTTACAAAGCCCTACCTCAAACCCTGGGTGCTGCATTTCAAGGAGGCGCTGCTCGGCGAGGACCCGACTGATGTCGAACGTTGCATGCTCAAGTTCAGGCAGCGCGGATCGTTCAAGCCACATGGCGCGGCTGTATCGGCTATCGAGCATGCACTTTGGGATATTGCCGGGAAGGCCGCCGGGGTGCCGGTCTACAAGCTGCTGGGTGGAAAGGTGCGAGATAAGGTTCGCGTCTATAATGGTTCGATCCGCCGCAAGCGGACGGGCGATCGGCCCGAAGATTATGCCGCTGACGTGAAATGGATGATGGAGCGGCCAGAAAACTTCTTCATGGTCAAGCAGGGCATCAGCTTTCACTCCAATATGAAGGAAAATGTCGAGGACTTTCACTATGGCATTCGCCAGGTGAAATCCGGTTATCACGGCGCCATGGATCAGGGGCAGATCAGCGAGCGTGGCATGGCGCATATGCTGGACTGCGTCATTGCTATGAAGGAAGTGCTGGGCGACAAAGTCAGCCTAGCGCTCGACTGCGGCCCGGGCTGGTTTCTCAACGACGCCATCCGCTTTGCGCAGGCCGTCGAGAAATACAATCTGATGTGGTTGGAGGACATGCTGACCGGGGACTATGTGCCCTGGGTCAACCCGCAGGCATATCGCGAACTGACGATGTCGACGTCAACGCCCATTCATACGGGTGAACAGATCTACCTCCGGCACAATTTCAAAGAGTTGATCGAAACCCAGGCCGTGCGCGTGGTTGGGCCGGATCCGGCTGACATTGGCGGTATTGCTGAGCTCAAATGGGTGGCTGAGCATGCATATATGCACTCGATCATGATGGCGCCGCATGGGACCGCCAATGGACTACTGGGCCTGGGCGCCCTGATTAATGTCTGCGCGACGCTACCTGCGAATTACATTGCTTTCGAATATCCAAGCGCTTCCGACCCGTGGTGGGAGGAAATCGTCATCGGACTACCCGATCAGATCGTCAAGGACAGCCACGTTGATCTGCTCGAAGCGCCCGGCCTAGGTCTCGATATCGACGCTGAGGCGGCCCGAAAATACCTGCTCGAAGAGGATACAGGATTCTTCGACTAGGCCCTCGCTGCATGGCGAGGCGCTTCCAACCGGCATATTGCTGTTTCCACTAGCTGCGATCTTCCATACCTCACGCACAACAAAATCATACATTATTTCGTCTATGTGATGTGTGAAGGGTTGGATTGTGAGAGATCCGACGGTAGGGTTCGTGCAACAAGGCTGGTTATCGCGTAATCGACCAGGCCACAGCGGGGGGCATCGTATGGCGATCCGGGTCGCAGTTGGACAGTTTCACGACCTGACCGATGAGCGCTTGCGCTTTGCAAAACAGATCGGCGCTTCGGGCATCCAGATGAACAATCCAAGCCTGCCGGGCGAAGCGAGTTGGCGGCTTGAAGATGTTCGGGCGCTGGTCGGAAAGGTAGAGGCTGCGGGTCTTAAGTTCGAAGCGATAGAAAACGTCCCTACCCATTTCTACCACAAGGTCATGCTGGGCCTGGATGGGCGGGATGAGCAGATCGAAAATTACCTGGACACCATGCGAGCGGTGGCGCGGGCGGGCATTCCGGTGTTGGGCTATCACTTCATGCCCAACTCAGTCTGGAGCACCAGCCGCTCGGCCCAGACCCGCGGTGGCGCGACGGCACGGCAGTTCGACATGGCAGTCGTGGAAGCCAATGCCGACAACATGGAGCAGTTGCGTAGTTTCATGCCCACAACGCTGGGCCGCGCCAGTTCTATGCCCCTGTTCGGCAAGGACGGACCTGTCGTTTCCGAGGAGGCGATGTGGGAAAACTATCGTTACTTTATCGAGGCCGTTCTGCCGGTTGCCGAAGAGGAGGGGCTGCGGTTGGCGCTGCACCCGGACGATCCGCCGGTGCCGATGCTGGGCGGCGTGGCGCGGTTATTCTACAAGCCAGACAATTTCCGGCGGGCCTACGAGATGGCTGGGCGGTCAAGCGCCTGGGCGCTCGATCTCTGCCTGGGCTGCTGCTCGGAAATGCCGGGCGGCGCCAACAATGTGTCCGAGATGATCGACTTCTTCGCACCTCGCGGTGCCCTTGCCTACATCCACTTTCGCGATGTGCAAGGATCGGTGCCCAACTTCACCGAGTGCTTCATCGGTGACGGGAACTTCGACCCTGCCGATGTGATTGCCCGGCTGGCGCGGCATGGATTTGACGGCTTTCTGCTTGACGACCATGTCCCCAAAATGGACGGCGACAGCGATTGGAACCACCGGGGCCGGGCGCATGCCATTGGCTATATGCAAGGCCTCATACGCATGGCCAGCCATTCGGGTTTGTTGAAATGATCCGCCGTCCCGACCTCCCGACCAACATCTGACAGGGTCCTGCCTATGCCTTCTGCTCTGGTTTACATTGGTGGGGTTAATCGCGGAATCGGCTATGTCGCCAATGCTGCCGGAGAAGGCATAGCGGCCTTTACTCTCGACCTTGAGACCGGCGAGACGACCTCTCTCGGCGTCACCCAAGGCATAGAGAATCCGACATTTGTTGCCATGGCGCCCGATGGCACAAATTTGGTTGCAGTCAGCGAGGTGGAAGGCTGGCATGAGGGGCTGGTCACGGCCTATCGTGTCGACGCGGAAAGCGGTGTCCTTCGCTACCTTAACAAGCAGCCGACCCGAGGAGACTATACTTGTCACGCCGGGTTTGACCCCTCAGGCCGTTATGTCGGTATCGCCAATTACGGCGGTCTGCCGGTGACCGAGCGGCCGAACAGATCCTTCGCCATCTACGCCTTGGATGATGAGCTTTCGTCGCCGCAGGCAGAAGTGACGCATCAAGGGCAGGGGCCCCGTGCCGAGCGGCAATCACGTCCACATGCGCATTGCGTGCGCTGGTCACCCGATGGGCGTTTCCTGGTCATTGCCGACCTCGGCATTGATCGGCTCATGGTCTATCGCTTTGATGCAGACAGCGGCGCCGTCATCCTTCAACACGAGGTGGCGATGCAGCCTGGGGCCGGACCTCGCCATGTGGCGTTTCATCCGGCGCTGCCTGTGCTCTACTGCGTCAATGAGCTCGACTGCACGCTTGTTACTATGGCTTTCGACAAGCATTCAGGGGCGTTGGAGCCAACTAGCTCCGCCTCGACGCTCCCCGAAGGGGGGCATGCCGGCAATTCGTGCTCGGCGCTAGCCATCTCCCAGAGTGGCAGGCATGTCTATGTCGGCAACCGTGGGCATGACAGCGTCGCCTGTCTGGCCATAGAGCCGCAATCCGGGAAGGCCAGTTTCCAGGAAACCAACCCGACGGGTGGCGCGGTGCCGCGTGACATCGCATTCGATCCGTCCGGAAGCATACTCGCCGTGGCCAATCAGGAGAGCGACGAGGTGGCGCTGTTCCGGCAGGACCCCGAAACCGGCGCCCTGACAGCCTTGTCGCACAAGTTCAAGGTCGGTTCACCGACGTCCATTGCATTTCACCCCAAGCTGCGCTGACCGCCCATGAAGATCACCGAAATCAGGATCATTGTTGCGTCGCCGGACCGGAACTTCGTCACCGTCAAGGTGATGACTGATGAAGGGCTCTACGGCATTGGTGATGCGACGGTAAATGGTCGCGAAAAAGCGGTCGTGGCGTATCTCGAAGAGCATGTCGTGCCCTGTCTGATCGGTCGGGATCCAATGCGGATCGAGGATATCTGGCACTATCTCTATAAGGGCGCCTACTGGCGGCGGGGCCCCATCACCATGGCCGCAATTTCCGGGATTGACATGGCCCTGTGGGATATCAAGGCCAAAGCTGCCAATTTGCCGCTCTATCAACTTCTGGGCGGCCGGTCCCGTGACAAGGTCATGGTCTACAAGCACGCCAGCGGACTGGAAATTCCCGAGGTGGTGGATAATGTCCTCGCATTGCGCGAGCAGGGCGTGGAAGCTATTCGGGCTCAAGTCGCGATCCCCGGTTTACCGCCTATCTATGGCACCGGCTCAGCCAGCAACCAAGCCGGCGGCGGCATGATCCATCCACTGCCCAATGAAGAGGTTTGGGCCACGCACAAATATCTGCCGCTGGTGCCCGAGCTGTTCGAAGCGGTGCGCGACGCTGTTGGCTGGGATGTGCACCTGTTGCACGATGTGCACCACAGACTGACTCCTATCGAGGCGGCGCGGCTGGGGAAGGATCTTGAGCCGTTCCGTCTGTTCTGGCTCGAGGATGCCGTGCCTGCTGAATTGCAGGAGGGGTTTCGGATCATCAGGCAGCATACGACGCAGCCGCTGGCAGTGGGCGAGATCTTTAATTCCGTCTACGATTTGACAACGTTGATTACCGAGCAGTTGATCGACTTTATCCGGGTGACTTCGGTCCACGCCGGGGGCGTGACGGGACTCAAGAAAATCTTCGATTTCGCCTCGATTTATCATGTGCGCTCGGCCTGCCATGGTCCCATGGATGTCTCTCCGGTTGCCATGGGCTGCAACATCCATGTCGACACCGCCATCAACAATTTCGGCATCCAAGAATTCTCCGGCTACACCGAGGCGACGCTAGAGATGTTCCCGCGAGCATGGACCTATGAGCGGGGTTATCTGCAGCCGGGCGAGGTGCCGGGACATGGGGTGGACATCAACGAAGAGGTCGCCGCACACCACCCATATGAGCCTGCCTATCTTCCCATTGCCCGTCTCGAAGACGGCACCCTTTCAAGCTGGTAGGGCCGATGAAGATCACAGCAATCAAGCCGTACCCGGTCTGGATCGGTCGCCGCAATCAGCTCATCGTCAAGATCGAGACCGATGAGGGTCTCTATGGTTGGGGCGAAAGCGGCCTGTCGGGCCGCGAGAAAGCGGTGATCGGGGCCATTGAGCATTTTCGCGAGTTCCTGATCGGCCGTGACCCGACGGCAATCGGGGCCATCTGGCAGGAACTCTATCGCAGCCAGTATTTCGAAGGCGGGCGGGTGCTGCTTGCCGCCCAATCGGCCATCGATATCGCCCTGCACGACATCAAAGGCAAGGCGCTGGACGTTCCGGCCTATCAATTGCTCGGTGGCAAGCATCGCGACGTTATCCCAACTTTTCCCTCGACCGGCAGCATCGACGGGGAGAAGACCATCGAGATCGCCAAGAATCTCGTCGCCCGGGGATGGAACGTGGTTCGCTTCTTTCCCGCCGCATGGGAAGGAAACGACAACACCTTCGAGCCGCGGGTGTCGATTGGGGAAACTGCGCGCTGGCTGGTTCGGGCCCGCGAAGCGCTGGGTGACGGTGTCGTTATCGGCATCGACTACCATCACCGTCTCAATGTCGCGGAGGCGGCAAGTTTTTGTCAGAAGATGCCCTCCGGCACCCTGGATTTCCTGGAGGAGCCGATCCGCGATGAAACGCCCGAGGCTTATGAGGCGCTGCGTCGCCTGACCGATGTACCGTTTGCAATTGGAGAGGAATTTGCCAGCAAGTGGCAGTTCCTGCCCTATATCGAGCGCGATATTCATCAGTTCAACCGGCTCGACCTCTGTAATATCGGCGGGTTCACTGAGGCCATGAAAGTGGCCGGGTGGAGCGAGGCGCATTATGTCGATATGATGCCGCATAACCCGCTTGGTCCGATCTGTACGGCCGCGACCATTCACT
>JBGTUK010000008.1:0-38604 GCA_041939225.1 Devosia sp. | reverse complement strand
CTATGGCGAACTATTCAGCCGTGGCATTGCCCATACGGTGGAGGTCTGGGACGGCGATGACCTGGTGGGGGGTCTCTATGGCCTGGCGATCGGCGCAGCATTTTTCGGCGAGTCCATGTTCCACCGCCGCACCAATGCTTCCAAAATGGCCATGGCGCACCTGGTCGACCGTCTGAAGGCCGGTGGCTATGAACTGCTCGACACGCAATTCCTCACAGATCACCTCGAATCGCTCGGCGGTATCGAAATCCCCCGAACCGAATATGAAGAGCGCCTCAGCCTCGCCCTGCAGCGCGAAGGCGATTGGAGCGCTTGGGACAGCAATGACCAAACCTGAAGACCTGCCCGAAAGCCTGAGCCCACTAAGCGATCTGACCTGGACCAAAATCACCATTGGCAAATCAACCTGCGACGTCTGGCGCATCGTCCTCAGCGACGGCAACTCGGTCTTTCTCAAGGCCGAAACCGGTCACCCGCTTGGAGAACTACCGGGGGAGATCGAGCGCCTCAACTGGCTGACTCGCATGGGCTTCAAGGCTCCACGCGTGGTAGACGCCGAACAGGGCAATGATCGCCTTTGGCTCCTGATGAGCGCCGTTCCAGGCGACGACCTCACACACTACGCCAATCAACCGGAGGTCGTCGTCCGAGCCTACGCCCAGGCTTTGAAACGCCTGCATGCGCTGGATCCGGCCAACTGTCCATTTGACCACTGCGTGGAAGCACGGTTGGCCCTTGCCGAACAGCGCCTCGAAGCCGGTCTCGTCGACGAGACAGATTTCGACGCCGAGCGCCTGGGGTGGACCGGCGCACAGGTGCTTGAATGGCTTCATGCTAACCGCCCCGAGACAGGCGACGCCATCCTCACCCATGGCGACGCATGCACGCCCAATATCCTCGCCGTCGATGGCCGCTTTTCCGGCATGGTCGACTGCGGACGCCTCGGGATCGCAGATGTCTGGCAGGATCTGGCCATCGCTTGTCGCAGCATAAGGGATAATATCGGCCCGGAGTACATCGCGCCCTTTCTCGCCGCCTATGGCGCAACATGGGACGAAACCAAGTTTCGCTTCTATTGCACCCTGGACGAAATGTTCTAGTCCCCCAGATTGAGCGCCAAGATTGTCATCCGATCATCGCTATCGGGCGACTCCGCCGGAGGTCCTGTCAGACGACCCTCCGAGAGCTACTGTGTGTTGCGGCATTGAAAGAACGCATCCAAAATGAACGCGCGGTCATCACAAATTACCGCGCGTCGGGCGGTGGCACATTGGTCGACGTCTTGCACTCGATAAGCCACACATCATAGACCGCGTGGTCCACCGCGTTGAGCGCCGGACTATCGGCAAACATCCAGCCCGTGAATATCCGCTCCCCGGTGCCGTCCAGGCTCATCTGATTGACCTCAAGAAAAGCAGATGTGCGCTGCAGCGTGTCGCTCTTGGGACGATCGTAGCAGGCGCGCGGCGTGAGCTCGAGCGCGCCGAACAGAACTGTTTCATCGACATACACATCGAAGCGCGTAATTCGACCGGTAATCTTGTCGAGGCCAGCAAAGGTCGCAATCGGGTTGGCCACCGGCTGCGCCTGCACTGTAGGTGCAAAGGGCAAAACGGCCGCTATCAGGAGCGGCCGAAGCAGAATTTTCATGGATTGCCGCAAACCGCGACCCCTTATTCGGGCGACCAAGCCTGGTAATCGCCGGTCACCCGCGCACGCTCGCCCTTGTTGAGCAGGCTGCCTTCAGGGCGATAGGCGGCAGCTGTCCCGGTCAGGTTAGGCTGATGCGGCTTCTCCCAGGGATGCGGCTCATATTTTGCATTGGCAGGTGCCACATCGGATCGATGATGCATCCAGCCGTGCCAGCCGGGCGGAATGGCCGATGCGTCTGCAAAACCGCTGGCATAGGTCACATAGCGCCGGTTGGCCTTGCGGTCCTGATAGTAGCGATTGCCGAATTCATCGGACCCGACATAGTCGCCGAAGCGGCGGATCCAGAGGCGCGTGCCCCAAGTGTTACCACCCCACCACGAGAAGATTTCGGTCAGGAACTGCTTGATACCGGTCTGGGCCAATTTTCGATTCCGCATATATGGCGTCGATTTGCGGACGGTTTAGCATGGCTCACCGGGCGAGCCTAGACCGAAGACGCCAAATTGCAGTCACGCCTGCTCATCGCGCATCAGACTCATCATCGCAGCAATAATCTGATCCGTCTGGCAATCGCTGGTGCCCACCAGTACCTGGATATGCAATCCTTGGACGAGCGAAACAGGATCGCCACGATGTCCAGCTCGTCCTCAGACCTCCGTCGCTTCCTCGGGCTCTACTACGCCTATGCTTTCCTGTTTGACTTCATCCTCGCCTATGCCTTCTACACGGCGCTGTTTCAGCTTGAGGGCCTGTCGCTAACAGAAATCGGTCTGTTACTGGCCTTCTGGTCCGCCACCGCGATCGTGCTGGAAATGCCTTCAGGCGCACTCTCGGACCACTTTGACCGGCGATGGCTCTTGGTCTCTGCGCCACTGTTCAAGGCACTGACCTTCCTGCTCTGGATCGCCGCCGCGGGCAACTTTTGGCTCTATGTGCTCGGCTTTTTGTTTTGGAGCCTCGCCCAGGCCCTGCAATCGGGCTCTCGAGAGGCGCTGCTGTACGAACGAATGGAACACGAAGGCCGCGTAGTAGACTTCGACAAGGTGCTGGGCCGCGACAATGCCGCTGAGGAGTTCGGCATCGGCTCTGGCGCGTTGCTGGGTGGGATTGTCGCCTATTACAGCTTCGACTGGGGCCTGTGGCTTTCCCTGCCGCCACTATTGCTCGCGTCCTTCCTCGCCTTCTGGTTGCGCGACACGCGACGCGGTGCCGCCGCCCCCGAACCGGTCGAAACCCCGGCCACTTATTTATCGCACTTTGCCGACGCCGCGATGGAGTTTCGCCGACAAGCCGATTTGCGCTTCGTCACCACCTATATCGCGGTCGGTCTCGTGATCTTCGAGCTCATCGAAGAGTTCGATCAGATCTACTATCTTGCGGTCAATCTTCCGATCTGGGCCTGGGGTATTGCCGGCGCGGCGGTGGAATTTATCTATGCTGCAGCCAGCATCTATGCCCATCGCTTGGCCGGACGGCCCTGGTTGGCTTGGTTGCTTCCGCTCCTTGGCGGTGGACTGCTGCTCCTGTCTTCAATCGGCACCTCCCCGTGGTTCGTGCTGCTGCTGGGCCTGGCCTATGTGCTAATGGCGCCGCTCAGCGTTCTGGCTGAGGCCCGCTTTCATCGCGTCATGGAAGGCAAAAGCCGCGCCACCACGACTTCCGCCCTGGTCATGGCCGAAAATATATCGGGTATTCTGGGCACAATGTCCTTCGGTTTTCTGGCAGAACGCGTCGGCATACTGCCGGCCTATGGATGGGCCGGGCTGATAATGGTGCCTTTGGCAATCTGGGTTGCGCATGGTCAGCGCCATGGGCTCAGGGCAACCGACTGAACGACAGCATCCGTGTCGCTGGGGTCATCGTCCGAGCAGGAAGTCTCGCGCCTCATTGATCTTGGCGGCCAGAAATTCTGAGCCGCCTCTGTCTGGATGCACGCCTTTCATCAATTCACGATGCGCCGCCTTGATCTCCTCGTCGGTGGCGCCGGGTTCCAACCCCAGAACAGCGTAGGCCTCGGCCTCCGGGTCGCCGGCAGCGCCGTTTGATCGCCCATCCTCGGCTCCCGAGGTGCCGTTTTCGGCAAAGTATTCTCGCCACCCGGCGCGATTGGTGTCGAGCCAGCTCTCAAGCAGATTGACGCTCTCTGAATCGCGCCCGATCTCATCGATGAGGGCGCGCGTCTCCGCTTCGCCCAGATCCATCAGGTCCCAGCCGGCAAATTGTCCATCCAGCACCCTGCCCGTCAGTTCACCCGTGTCATGGTCCAGTTCCATGGCCAGATACCGGCTGCGAACCTTGGACACATTCGAAGGCCCCGAACCGACGCTGTCGAATGAGAACTGCCCCAGTCGGCCGTGCAGCAGCACCGATACAGCGACTGCGCCCAGGATCATGGCGATATCGATACGCCGAAAGAGAAGCGCAGCTGCCGCAATGAGCCCGGCGCCACCGCCAACGATCCAGCGCAGCCCGCGCATTACCAGGCGCCGATCCATATTGCGCAGTGCATAGACCAGCCACGCGATGCCGATCAGGATCAGAACGCCGAGAAATACCCAGCTCATCGTTTCTCGATCTGGCTTAACAGGGCCCGCGCCGCACCGCTCGATTGCAGCTTGAGTTGCGCCCGTCCGCCACTGGCATAGGCCGCCACGGCCTTGAGCAAATCGGAGAGCTGCTGCGGCGCCGAGCTGTCAAACCGCGCATAGGCTCCCTTGGAGAGCCGTGCAAACTCCCGAAAGGCCGCCTCCACCCGGCTGTCATGCCCCTCCTGAAACACAAACAGCGGCAGCCCCATCACACCGAGCTCCCCCGCCTTGGCGCAAAGCGCATCCACATTCTCTTCAATTGCGTCACCGACATAGACCACTGCACTGATGCGCCGCCTCTTGTGCTCATCGCGCGCGTGCGAGAACACCCGCCCGATCTGCGTATTGCCACCCTGGCACGAAATCGTGCTCATCAGGCGGGCCAGAGCGTTGGCATCGAGAACCCATTTCGAGGCCCGGCATTCGCCCAGCCCCCGAAAGTAAATCAATTGCACCTGCAGGTGCGCGTCTTTGGGGATGGCCTCGAACATGCCTGCCTGCAGGGAAACTGCCATGTCCCAGGTGGGCTGCCTGCTCATGGTCGCATCCATGCCGAACAAAAGCCGCCCATCCTCCGCTGCATTGGGGCGGGCCATAAGCCCCACCTTCTGCACAAAGGCAGACACCTCGTCCCGAACATTGGTTTTTGGCGTCACCGCATCGGCGCGGCGAGCCGGATTTTTTTCACTCATGACGTGAATATGTGGCCCCGCGGACGCCCCGGCAAGGCGGGCGGCAAAACGGCGGATAAATTTCGCTTGTTTGTGTCGAAATAGCGCGCTGCGCAGCCTTGCCAGCTCCGGCGGTTTCGCCAAAGAAGGAGGATGGCAGCAAACGTCGCGATCCCCGCCTATCTCGCGCGTGATCCGATCAGGCTGGGCTGGCCACAGTCGCGCCCCCACCTTCACCATCATCGTCCTTGCCCCGCGCATAAGCGGCGGAAAGATCTCGATAATAGCGCGAGTTGAACGCGAAAATGGTAACCAGCAGACCAACCAGGCCAGCAATGGTGAACACCAGGGCGATGCCGCGATCCGGTCCGGTCCCAAACCAGCCACCAATCGCTTCTGCTCCCGCACCATCAGTCATGAACGGAATAACCACGAATTGCGTCAACGGACCAATGAGGAATGCCGTGAGGGGCGACGCGGATTGTTCGACCGATTGGGCAAAGCCAAACACCCGGCCCTGCCGCTCCAATGGCACCACTTTTTGCAGAGTTGTGTGCTCAGCGGCCTCGGCATAAGGCGCCAGGAACATCCATAAGAAGCAGCCAGCTGCCAACAGCCAAAACGAGGACTGGATGGTGAATACGCTGCACCCAACCCACATGATGGCGTTGACTATCAATAGGGTTCGCAATGGATTCGTGCCCAATCCTGTTCTGGAAATGATGATGCCGCTCAGGATGAAGGCAATCGAGAGCACGCCAAAAGTCAGCCCCCACACCTCCACCGGCACCAGCGACAGGCCATAGGCGTCAAGGAGCGCCATGAAGATACCGCCGAGGAAATTGTTGAAGCAGGTGAAAAAGATCAGTGCGAACAAGCCCGGCACCGCCGCCACAACCCTTATGGTGCCGGCAATGTCCACCCGCTTGGGCTCAGGCGGCACGTCTGGATTGGGCGCCGCCCTGCCCTCGTCGATCTGCACCAGGCTCAAATGCAGAAAGACCAGCCCCGTCGAGGCAAGGGCCAGCACCATCACCCCAAGCATCCCGGCATAGGCGACCAGAAAGCCCGATATCACCGACGTAGTCAGAAATCCGATGCCTGTCACCATGCCGACCAGCCCATTTGCTTTGTCTCGCTCGTTCTCGGCGATCAGGATGGTGACCAGTGTTGGCAACGCTATCGATCGGATATTGCCCGCGATAACCCCAAGCATCACCAGCAGGACAAAACCCCATAGATACCAGCCATAGGGATCTCGGAACGCCCCCTCGGGCTCAGCCATCAACATGCCCAACGCCGCCAGGTAGAACAGCGCCGAAGTTACGCTGGAGGCCAGCATGGCGTGTTTCTTGGCGTTATGATCGACAACAGAGCCGAACCAGAAGCCGAACCCGGCGGTGAAGACCAAATAGAAGCCTGCGATCATCCCCGTGGCGAAGACCGACTCGGTTTCGAGAAATACCCAGAAGGTGATGGCAAACCACACCGTGAAATTGGTGACGTTCGCCACAAGGTTGTTGGCAAGAACTTGGTGAAACGGCTTCATTATCGACCCATCCATGCTGGCGACCGACCCCTCACGGGGGTAGCCTCGGCACCTGATGCAACGCCTAGCAAAGCCTGCCGACCAGTCTTGTCAGCAGCATAGTTCAGCATTGTCTCATCACCGACGATCCGTCGCGGGCATCTTCGACACACACGGACGATATGTTCTAGCACGCGCTGGCGTCAAAGCCGCCATGCATCCGCCCCGCGCGGCTATTAACCAATCGTAAATCATGCGCGCGCACGCTTTCCTCGCCCAGTCCATCAAGGAATGCTGAAATGCACGAGCAAATCCAACGCCGCGCCTATGCGATGTGGGAGGCTGATGGCCGTCCCGAAGGTCAGGATCAGGCCTATTGGTTCAAGGCGGTTTCAGAAATCGCATCGGAGGCCGCCAAGGCAATCAAGCCGCGGCGCAAACGTGCGGCACGAAACACGAAAGCCAGCAAGGCAGCATAATTGCCTCAAACGGCTGGCCGCGGGTCTATAACTCCTGCGGCCAATCACCTTCTGGTTGCTGACCGCGCGCCAACCATTGGCACAACAGGCTTGGCGCGCCCCACGACCGTGCTAGAAATTACGCCATGACGATCCTTTACCTCATGGCAGCGGAGCCAGAATACGGCCCCAATCTACGCGCGCGCATTACGCCACACATGGTAGGCGTAGGCCCGGTAGAGGCTGCCGTAAACGCCACACGTGTCATTGCGTCCATGGCCGCCAACCCGCCAGACCTTGTGGTTTCGCTTGGTTCGGCCGGATCTCGCAGCCTTGAGCAATGCGCTGTATATCAGGCCATTTCGGTATCCTATCGCGATATGGACGCCTCGGCTCTCGGCTTCCCCAAAGGCGTAACACCATTTCTAGATCTTCCGGCAACCCTGCCGCTCGAACCACTCGTGCCCGGCCTGATGCCTGCGACGCTGTCCACTGGGGCCAATATCGTCTCCGGCGCGGCCTATGATTCGGTGTCTGAAAATATGGTGGACATGGAAACCTTCGCAATCTTGCGAGCCTGCCAGGCGTTCGACATCCCTCTCCTGGCCCTGCGCGGAATTTCTGACGGCAAGGCCGAGGTCGAAGGCATGGCCGACTGGACGCAATATCTTCACATCGTCGATGAGCGGCTCGCCGCAGCCGTGGACCTCATTGAAGACCACTACGGCCTCAAATCCTGACGCTATTTCCCGTTGCGCTTCTTGTCGCGTCTCCCCCGCTGCCAATTGGTCCACCATCGGCTTCCGCGCAGCACAGCCGTATTCACCGGCCCTTGCAGGAAGATCAGATCGACCGCCAGCAGCAACAGGCCGAGTGGCAGCATCCAAATGCCCAGAACTGGCAAGAAGCTGAAGATACCGCCTAGCACCAGGACAATGCCGAGTGGAATGCGAATCCAACGCGCGCCCGGGCGTCGCAAGCGTGCCAGCCAGCCAGCGGCCAAACCGGGGATGCGCCTTTCCAGACGATCAAACAGCCGGTTCAGGCGATCTGTGCTCTTGCTCATGCGGTTCCTTTCCGTCTCAACAAGATGGCGCTGACTTTAGGCAGTTCAAGGGCATGGAACCGCCCCAATAGCGCAACCGTTGATTGGCAAATACGGAGCAGACCATGTCCCTCAATACTTTGCTGACGCAACTTGGCCTCCAGAGGCATGATCCGCATAGCCTGGAAGCTCAGTTGCACGCTATGCGACGCGAAGTCCATCGTCTTACGCAATCGCTGTCCCGGCAGACTGGACAGACTGCGAACCATTTGGGCGACCAGTTGCACGAAATTAGCTCGGCGGTCGCCACCCAAACCGGTGAGCTTGCCCAACTGGCGGGCCAGGAAGCACGGAAGGGTGCCGAGATGATTCGACGCGATCCGGTACCGGCCATTGCTCTGGCGGGAACGGCCTTGCTGCTCATGCGATTGCTCAGCCGACGCTAAGCGCTGGTTAACCGTCCCGCTCAGTACTTCTTTAAGCCTGCGCTCGCACTCTCGGGTCACATGCCTCTTTCGTCACGATCCCGGAGCGCCCCAATGCGCCAGTTCAACAATGCTCTGCTGCGCGCGATCGTGGCCGCAGTGGCTCTCTCTGGCCTCGCGGGCTGCAGTATTGCCGGGATAAACTTGGGCAGGGGGCGGCTGAGCGAGAAGGAATGCATGATGCGCGCCATGTATTTCGAATCAAACCGATCCAGCGCCGAAGGCATGCTGGCCGTGGGCACAGTGGTGATGAACCGCCTGAATGATCCTCGCTACCCCAAATCGGTCTGCGGCGTAGTCGGCCAGAAGAACCAGTTCGCCCAAGGGGTTCTCACAAGGCCGATGACCGACAGCGGTGCAGTGCTCGCGTCCCGGGTCGCCGACCAAGTGCTGTCCGGCGCCCGTCATCCGGGCGTTCAGGCCGCGCAGTATTTTCACACCGCAGGTCTGCGCTTCCCATACAACAACATGTTCTACGTCCTCGAAGCAGGCGGCAACGAATTCTATGAGAAGCGCCGCGTGCGCTAGCGCCTAGAAGTCACCGCCAATATCGAACCCGCCCCAATCTTCCTCGCTCTCGAACCCCTCATCGACCGGTGTCTCTTCAGGGGCCGCCGCCTGAGCCGGATCGCTGAACATGCCGGCTATCGCCGAGCCCAGCAGCATGCCACCGGTTACGCCCAGCGCTGTCTGCGCGGCGCCAGCCAGAAACCCGCTTGAAGCAGGCCGCTCCCATGGCCCGCCGTGCCGCCGCTGCGCCGTCGCTGGCGGAGACCGTCGCTCTTCGGGATCATCACCGAAAATGCTGTCTAGGAACCCTGATGGACGTCGTTTGGCATCCGCTTCAAGCGCCTCGATCCTGGCCTGCTGGTCCCGCAGGGCCGCTTCCTGAACGATTATCGTCTGAGCCATGTAGTAGGCTGCCGCCGGATGCTCCGACAATCGCTGGCGAATCAACCGCTCCGCGTCCTGATCCCGCGGTCCGCTATTCCGCTCTACCCTGCGCAGGCGCTCGAACAAATCCTCTATGGCGTGTTCATCGTCGTCTCGCAGCATGTCGCTCTCCCATCATATTGATCAAAGACATGGGAAGCCTGCCTGTCCCCCGCAAGGTCACCGCCGGGTCTGGCGAAGCACATAACCGATCACCACGGCCATTGTGTCATAGAGTTCAATCGGAATGCTCTCGTCCAGCTCCACCCCGCTCAGCGCCTCGGCAAGAACAGGATTGGCCTCGATCACCACCCCGTTCTCCTCGGCCAATGCAACGATTTTTTCAGCCCCCAGCCCGCGCCCCTTGGCAACGACGCGCGGCGCCTCCTCTGAACCTTCCTCATAATGCAGCGCTACGGCAAGCGCTCGATTTGGGGACTCGTCATCGCTCATCGTGTGGCATCCAGATGCTGCCCGGACGCAAGCGGCGCGGGCCGGGCGGGGGTTGCCGGCGCACCGGTGCGTATCACCACCGCACCCGGTCTCAGTCCAAGCGCGGCAAGATCTTCCTTGAGGGCTTTGACATCCGCCGACAACGCAGCACTCGTTTCGGGCCGCTCGGCCCAAAGCAGCACGCCTGCGCTTCCGGCGCGCAACGAAATCTGCGCGCCGATTTCACCAGCGTCGGATAGGTTGATGGCGAACCGGATCTGCCAGCCGCGATCTTCGGGTCGCTCATCTGTGCCTTCGGGATCCTTGTGTATCTGCATCTGCAGCAAATGCTGTTGCCCCCCCACCACCACTGGAAGGTCCAGGCTCCATTGGGTGTCCTGGCGCGCCGCGTTCTGATCGGGCAATGAGGCGTTCTGGTGCAGCCGCACGCGCGATAAAGCCGCTTCGGTCCGCTCCAGGAGCATCCTGCCGGCCTCCAGCACGTCATCCGGCAAGCTCGGCGTGCCGGCGTCACCCGCTCTTGCGCGCGGCGGCAGTCCACGCAGTGGCGGCGCCACACCTGCTACCTGAGCTATTGGCGCCTGCTGCCCCAACCAGGCCCCTAAGCCCTGCCGCAAAGCCAGCAGGGCCGATTTGGCATCGCCCGCTACCTGGGTGCCTTGCCCAGCCGCCAGCATGGCCTCCTGAAATATCCCGGACTTCAGCACAGCAGTTTTGAGCACGGCACCGCTGACTTGCCCGCTATCCAGCGAAACCCGCGATGCCAACACTTGCTGGGCGGCTTTGGCAACTGGCTCAGGCAGCGCAAACTTGCCTATGGCAGCTGTCAGGGCCGTTGTCAGCCCCACCACGCTATCCTGTCGCGGCAGAGCGTGCTGCACCATCTGCGCCAGCGCAGCCTGCGCACTCGTCGGTACCCCGGATTGTGGCTGCAACGGAACTGGACCCGCCTGGTTCGCCTGAGCGGCAGGCACACCGGCCGTATTGGGCGGCGGCGCATGCTGCCCCACAATGCTCGATGAAACCGCCTGCCCCACAGGCGGCAAGCCAGTGCTCGCGGATCCCGCCACACCCACCACTGGCCGCCCCGATGCGCCCACCGGCGCTGCCACAGCGTAGGGAATCTCAGTACGCGGCACTGGCCCCGCCCCAGACGCTGCTGGCGCCGCTTTAGAGGGTGGAAAAGAACTCGGAACGCTCGATGTGGACAATGGCGTAGCGGCAGGCTGCACAGATGCGCGAAGACCTGCGGCTGCTGCCTCTTGCCCAATATTACCCGCCAGCAGAGACGTTGGATTGGCACGTGCCATCTGCGTTGGCGGTCCATTTGCGGCACCAACCGGCCCGGAGCTCGATGCTGCGTTCACCGCCTGGGACGTTGCGGTTGCGCCCGGCCGCGGCGCAGCGGTTGCGGCTAGAGCAGTTGAATCACTAATGACCACTGAGGTCACGGGCGCAGGGCTGACGGGACTGGCTTGCGGAACTGCACCTGTCCCATATGGCACCAGCGGCACCATGGCAGGCGGAGGAACCCGAGAAGACATCGGCGCAGCAGGCGTGCTCCCATTGCTCGCTGCAGCAGGCACCGCCCCCCGCCGGGAAGGCCCCGTCGCGGGATTCAATTCGATCTGCCCCTCAGACAGTGCACTGGCAGAGAGGTGGACCTGTGTTGCCGGTGCATTCTGCCCCGCACCTGATGCCGGCGCCGTGCCCCCACCCGGTAGGCGCACGCCTTCGAGCGTAAGTTGCAAATGGCCGTCAGTCTGCTGCACCGCAAGTGTCAGTGTTGCCCCGACCGGATGACTTTGCGGCAGGCTGAGGGTCAAGACCTGCCGCCCGATCTGCACCTGTGTCGCGCCTTTGCCGGTCTGAGACAGCACGCGAGCTTCCACGGTCTGCCCGGCGGCCTGGGCCAGGGCGCGCAGACTGGCGCCGGCCATGGCCAGCGGGATGGGCGGAAGCTGGGACGATATACTCATCGGCCGGGCGACTCCGGCCACGTCATGTGGCTGTTCGGAGTTTAACGCATTGCGCGTTCAGCGCCAGCCATCGACACTTGGCGTGGTGTTCAACCTATTGCGGCCGAATATCCGTATAGTCCTTGGTCATGGGCTTTCCCTTGAAGGTCACCCAGAAAAAGTTCAGCGTATAGGTGCCCGCTGTCCGGAACACGCCTTCCTTCTCCAGCCGCCTGCCGGAAGTCTTCATTTTAAGCGCGTAGGTCCATTTGACCCCGCCAACCTTGGAAAGGCGCACTGCAACATCGGTATCCTCGCCGAAGAAATCGATGCTGCGATCGTAGCCGCCAACGGCCTCCCAGGCCGCGCGCTTGAACACGAAATTGCCGCCCTGCACCACCGATCCGACCCGTAGGATGAAGCGGTTGAGAATGTAGATCAGGTAAGTCAGACCATAGAACATGCTGATCAGGAAGCGATTGTGCATGGCCATGTCATAATAGACGTAGGGGCCGGAAAGGCAGACCAGCCCGCGATCCTTGGCGAACTCGCGCATCACCACATCCAGCCATCCCTCGGGCACAATGGTGTCGCTATCGATATTGGCGACCAGCTCATAGCCTTCGCTCGCCGCAAAGCCGGCGTCACGTGCATTCACCAACCCCTTTTTGGGCTCGTCGACCACCCGCACGCCTGAAAAGCTGCGCGCGATTTCGCCAGTCCTGTCGGTCGAAGCATTGTTGACGACGATCACGTCGGCATCGGCGCCGGAGCGCTTAATTTCCGCCAGCACCGATTCAAGACATTTGCCGATCAGCGCCTCTTCATTATAGGCGGGAATGACGAAGGCCAGCTTCATGGGGATCCCTTTTGCCCGGCCTCTTGCCGGTCCTTGTTTGTGCTGCACATAGCGCGCCGCGCTGCCGGCGGCAACCAATCGCGCAAATCCTACGTCAATCAGCCGGCGCCGAACCTGCCCGTTCCGCCATTTCCTCTCGTCTGCTAAGGTGTTCCTAGGTCTGGACGGTTCATGTCCCGTTCAGCGGCAAAGTTGAATGGATACGACCATGAACAGACTTGCTGCATGTATTGCAATTTCTTCGCTCTGCCTGACCGGGACGGCACTCGCTGCCGCAGAGGGCACCGCCGTTGGCGTAAAGCCCGACGCCTTGGCGCGCGCCGGCTCGAACGAGCGCGTTCTTGTCGTCGGTGCCGATGTCACAGTGGGCGAGACCATCGTTACCGGTCCCCGAGGCAATGTTCAATTGTTGTTCGATGACCAGACCCTGCTGGTGGTCGGGCCCGGCAGCACCCTTGAAATTGAAACCTATCTGCTGGCCGGATCAGGCGCCGAGAAATTCGCAGTCAACGCCTTGGCCGGCACATTCCGCTTCATTTCCGGCAATAGCCCAAAGGCGGCCTATTCCATCGACACACCCACAGCCTCCATCGCTGTACGGGGCACCGAGTTCGATTTGACGGTCGGAGGGAGACAAAGCTTTATTCTGCTCTTTGAAGGCGCTCTGACCGTTTGCCGGGGCTCTGATTGTATCAACCTCGCCAATCGCTGCGACATCGGTACCGTGGCAGGTGGCAACGCCAATCTCCTCACCTGGCGCGATGACGAGCGTGATCGCGTGGTGCCAAATTTCCCGCTGTCCAATATCCAATCGAGCTTTTTGCCTCCCTTCCGGGTTTCCGGTGGCCAGACATGCTTGGCTCCACCACCGCAATCCGCGTCTGACTCGCTGGTGGACGGAGCAGATGGTCGCCCTGCCCCGGTTCAAAACCAGCCATGCACCGATCCGAAGAATTGTTGACGCGCAACCTGCACCAGGCAAACGCCAGCCACTTGAATTGTCGGGCAAAACATCCTTTGGTGTCCGCCCGACCGGCCGACAAGAAGTGAGCCAGAGTGGCCTCCTCCGAACGATCCCCCGCAGAAGATGCCAACCTCTCAGGCTTAAACAGGCTCCGCTCCAGATTGCGGCTGCTTTACCACGGCCAGTCGGCAAAGGCCTTGCGATTCCAGACCGTTATCCTCTTGGTCGATATGGCAATCATTGCCTTTTTTATCGCCACGCCATTGCTTCGCGAATCCGAAACCTTCCTCTGGATCGACTATTCGATAGCCGCGATCCTCGCCATCGACCTGATCGCGCGCGGCCTGGCCGCCACCCATCCCCTCCGCTGGGTGCGGCAATTGCCGGTGATTATCGATATCTTCATCCTGATCACGCTTCTCGCACCCACCTGGTTGTTCAATCTGGGCTTCCTGCGCATCATGCGGCTCTGGACCTTGTCGCGCTCCAGCATGGTCTGGCGGCCGCTCGAAAAACGGGGTTTGGGCGAATATCGCGACACTATGCAGGCGGTGATCAACCTGCTGGTCTTCATCTTCGTCGTCACCGGCTTCGTCTATACCGCCTTTGCCCGGCGCGATTCCGGCATTGCAGGCTATGTCGATGCGCTCTATTTCACGGTCGCCACCATGACCACCACCGGCTTTGGCGACATCGTCCTGCCCGGCACATTCGGCAAACTCGTCTCGGTCGTGGTGATGATCGTCGGCATTTCGCTGTTCGTCCGGCTCGCCCAGCTCATCTTCCGCCCAGCAAAGGTGAACTTTCCCTGTCCGCAATGCGGCTTGCACCGCCATGAGCCCGATGCAGTTCACTGCAAGGCGTGCGGTCACCTGCTCAACATCCCCGACGAAGGCATGGGCTGATCGGGCCTATCTGATCACAGGCAGTCGCACCCGGAAACATGCCCCAGGCAGGGCACCCGGCACCAACTCTAGCGTCCCGTTCATTCGCGTCACGATCTGCCGACTGATGGCAAGGCCCAGACCCGCACCGCCCTGGTCGCCGCCACCTTCAACGCCGCGCCAGAATTTCTCGAATATGAGCTTTCGATCAGTCTTGGAGATTCCCGGACCATTATCTGCCACATCAACCACGAACTGCCCTGCACGCACAGTCGAACTCACTCGGACGACGGGGCGAACGGCGTCATTGTATTTCACCGCATTGGAAATCAGGTTGATGAACACCTGACAGAGACGGTCGCTGTCCCCGTCGACCATGGTCGTATGCGCCCGCTCGCCAAACTCCACGCGCATGCCCTTCTGCCGCAGCAACGCGTCGCAGACCGCCACGGCACGATCCAGAGCCTCTTCCGCATCAACCGGCGCATTCTGCCAGCTCCGTTCTCCCCGTTCGAGCGCGCTAAGGTCGAGAATCTCATCGAGTAACCTGGTCAGGCGCAGGCTTTCATTGTGGATCGTGGAGATGAAGCGCTGTCGCTGTCCGTCATTGAGGTCCCCGGGCTCCATCAGGATTTCGGAGAACGAACGGATCGAGGTCATCGGCGTCCGCACTTCGTGGCTCACCTGGCTAAGAAATTCGTCCTTCTGGCTGTCCAACTCGCGGAGTTGCGCGTTGGCATCTTCCAGCTTGCGAGCTGTAACCCGCAACTCCGCCGACGTTCTTTCCAGTTCCTGAGAGTACTCGATGACCTGCTGGGTTTCATCGGCCATTTGCATCATCTCTTCGAGCGACACGTCGCCGCCGGCCACCACTTTTGCGAGCATCACATGCGCCGAGGCAGAACCTATGGACCCGGCCAGCTCGCGCTCCAAACGGGAGATAAACTCCGGCGTCGGCTCCAGCATCGCCGGATCGACACCCCGCTCCTGCGCCGCTGTCTCGAACAGTGTTGCCGCCCGTTTTTCGCCCAGCACCCGCTCGGCAACAAAATAAAGGTCATTCGCTGTCGCAGACCCGGGCATGAAGCCGCGATGGGCGAAAGGACGGCGGCGGAACACATCGACAAAGGCCGCAGCCTGGATACGCTCGAGAGCCGATTGGCTGGACACCAGCGAGCCCAGCACCAGAAAAACGCTGTTGAGCAGCAGGCTCCAGAACACCGAGTGCACCAGCGGATCGAGCCCATCCAGCCCGAACAGGTTTTCCGGTCGCAGGAAGCCAATGCCCCAGGGTCCGCTTTCCATGACGTCGGACACCCATGGCAACACCGTTTCAAAACTGGGCAGGAACATGGTCCACGCCCAGACGACAAAACCAACCAGAATACCGCTCGCCGCCCCGCGCTGCGCCGCTTCGCGCCAGTAGAGGCCCGCCAGGATGGCCGGCAGAAACTGCGCGACACCGGCAAACGAAATGAGCCCGATCGGCGCCAGTGCGTCGTCGCCAGTCAGCGAAAAGTAGAGAAACCCCAGGGTCAGGATCACTCCGATCGACACCCGTCGGCTCAATAGGAGTAAGCGCCGAACACCTTGCCCGTCGCCCTGCCCGACATTGGACGAGCGTAGGATGATCGGCATGATGATATGGTTCGACACCATGATCGACAACGCGATCGAGGCGACGATAATCATTGATGTAGCAGATGAAAAACCACCGATAAAAGCAAGCAGAGCAATGCCAGATTGCCCTTCGGACAGCGGCAGAGTCAGCACGAACATGTCAGGATTGGCACCCTCCGGCATTACAGTCATGCCGTAGAGCGCGATCGGCAATGTGAAAACGCTCATCAGCAGCAAATAGGCAGGGAAGGCCCAGCCTGCGACGCGCAGATGATCCTCGTTGGCATTTTCGACCACGGTGATCTGGAACTGGCGCGGCAGGCAGATGATCGCAGCGGCCGACAGTACCGTCATCGCCACCCAGCGTGGACCAAAGGGGTCATCTTCATAGATCGCAATGCCCGCCGCCTCCGCGCCGCGATAGATCGATTCAAAGCCCCCACCCAGACCGAAGGTGACAAACACACCAACCGCCAGTAGCGCCGCGAGCTTTACCACCGCCTCGAACGCAATGGCGGCAACCACTCCATGGTGCTGCTCCTTGGCGTCGACATTGCGCGTGCCGAACAGAATGGTGAACAGCGCCATGCCCGCGGCAATACCGAACGCCAGGGCACCGTCATCGACGCCGACAAGACTGCCCCGCGCGCCCTCCGCCGATTCCGCGACCACTTGGATCGAGGCGGTAATCGCCTTGAGCTGCAAGGCGATGTAGGGGGTGATGCCAATCACGGCGATCAGTGTCACCAGCACGGCCAGCCGGCTCGACTTGCCATAGCGCGAAGATAATAAATCCGCGATCGACGTAATAGCCTGCATCCGGCCAATCCGGACCAGCTTGCGCAATATGAACCACCAGCCGACAAAAACGATGGTGGGCCCCAGATAGATGGTCAGGAACTCGAGCCCCCCGCGCGCGGCATTGCCGACGGCGCCATAGAAGGTCCAACTCGTGCAATAGACCGAGATCGAGAGCGTATAGACAGCAGGCGAGCGCAGGAACGACGACTTGTTGGCGCGCGTGTGCCGGTCCCCGAAATAGGCCAGGACGAACAGCAGCCCCACATAGACGATTGCGGTGACTATGACGAAGTCCGCCGAAAGCATCACTCGGCCCCTTCGTGGCCATCCTCATCCGAGGCGTGGGGCAGATAATGCGTCAGGACGCCGGCACCGATAACCATCAGCGCCCAGACCCCGAACAGATAGACGACGATCTGTGGGATCCCGAAAAACAGGATCGGGTGATTGAAGATATAGACCAAGGGCGGAATGATCAGCAGCGCACCGAACATCGCAAAGACGAAAACCCCGCTCTCCAGCTTACGCCGCGCGGTCATCATCACCCAGCAATTGGCGCACCGCTCCTACCACTTCCGCGTTGGAATAGGGTTTGGTCACGAAACCATCGGCGCCCAATTCCTCGGCAATGCGCCTGTCTTGTTGTTGTCCCTTGGCGGTCAGGATCAAGACCGGCAGGATCTTGGTTGGCTCTTCGGAACGCAATTGCTTGAGGACGTCGAAGCCACTGCGCTTGGGCAGCATGATATCGAGCACCAGGATGCGCGGCAGCTCGCGGCGCACACGTTCAAGCACGGCTTCGCCATCGGTGACCGATTCCACACTCCACCCTGCTCGACGCAAAATGAAGTCGAGCGATTCCAAGATGCTAGGCTCATCTTCGGCAATCAAAATGTCGATAGCCAATATTCCCCCCATCATTCGCGGTCTCCCCTCCGCGAATGGCGCTACTAAATCGCAATCACCCGCCCTCGCCAAGGGCAAAACCTTTTGGGACCAAGGCCGTACGCAGATTTTCGCGCCCCGGGGCCGGTGCCAGAGGCTCTTCCTGCCTGCTGGCGCAGTTCGAACGCGTACAGAGCCGGCATGTGGGGCCGACCTCCACATCAGCGCCGGTGTCACCCAAGTCCAGGCCTTGCGCATAGACCGTACTATCCGCATGCAGCACATTACAGGCCAACATGACCGAGGCCATCACAGGTGGCTCGTGAAATGCCGCCGCCCGGCGCTGTACCGTGCGGGCGATAAAAAGATAGCGTGAGCCGTCCGAAAACCGCACCACCTGGCGCACCGGCATGTCAGGCGTTCGAAACGCACCATAGATTGCCCAGAGCGGGCAGGCATGGCCCGAATAGGGCAGCAACAATCCCGGAAGCGGAAAGTGCTTGGTCAGCCGCCCGGCCGGGTCCGAGCGCAGAAAACCGAACGGCACGCCCTCTTCACCAGGGCGGCGAAGCGAGACCAGCCGATGGGCCACCTGCTCATAACTGGCATAGTAAGTCTGGCGAAGCTGATCGAGGTCATATCCCGTCGCCTCCGCCTGACCCAAAAAACCGGAATACGGGAACACCATAGCGCCGGCCAGATAAGATCCAAGCGCCCGCCGCGCCAGTCGCAGGGCCGCGGGAGACGCCAGGGCGGCCTCACCCAGTTCCGTCTCGATCACCGATCCGGCGGCCAGCTCTCCATAGAGCCGGGCGAGCTGAAACTGCCGCGTGGCCAGTGTCGTGGCGCCCTGCAACCACATGGTCGCGATCTCGGGAAAATAGCGATACTGACCCGGAAAGTCCGCTGGCCCAGATGGCGGCGCGCCTCCAATGACGATACGCACGCCAAACTGTTTCTTGAGGGCCGTTGCGAGGCTTTCCAGCCCGAATAGCCCGTTTCGCTCCACGTCCGCCCTCAGCCCCTCTGCTGCGACTTCCAGCGCCGGGAAATAATTGGTTCGTTCGATGAGCAAGTCATCGATTTCTCGCACGGCCGAGACGTTGCGCCGGCTGGCGCTGGCATTCTCGAAGTGGCCGATCAGATTGCGTGCCACCGCACCCAAATTGCGGGTTTCGCGTCCGATAGAGGCAAGAAATCGCTCGCGCTCGGCCTCATCGAGGTCCGCCACCTCTTCTAGAATTTCCGCGCTCGAGCGCACTGCAGTAACTCCGGACAGAATCTGGTGCAGCAATTGGCTTAGCAAAGGATCGGAGCGCAACCGGTCGGCAAAGGCATCAGCACTGGCCACCGCCTCGGTATAGGCGCGGTGTAATCGCGTCATGGCCTGTGCGCTGGCGGGATACTGCGCCACCATCTGCCGCCGCTCATCAGGCTGAAACGGCAGCGACTCAATCATCGGTTCGGCGTAGGCCTCTTCCAGATCCTGCAGCAGCTTCTGTTCGGCCTGCCCGGTCAAATCGCCGATGTCGATGTTTAGGTGCAGCGCCACGCGCTGCAGCAGAGCACCGCCCACGTCGCGTTTGTTGTTCTCGATCAGGTTGAGATAGCTCGGCGATATGCCCACCAGTCGCGCCAGTGCCGCTTGCGAAATCTTGAGCGATTTCCGCCGGTTGCTGATCCTGAACCCGATTGGCGCTCGCATTGGCCTCCCTCCCAAGAACAGCCACTCTGTCAATGAATTGACAGATGCATTACATCCCAAGAACAATAATTGACAAATTTTTCTTGGAATTACAACGACCTATTGCTGTCATTTTCAAATGTGTCGAATACTGGGCAGGCGGTGAGTGACTGGCAAAGTATCGGTCGCCCCGCGCCATAAGGAGGAGATTGATGACATTTTTGAAGAGCGGGATGTCCCGCCGCAGGCTTCTGCAGACTGGTATGGCCGGCATTATCGGAACGGGCGTCGCCCCCATGATGTTCACTAAAGGGGCCTGGGCGCAGGAATTCTGCAACAACCCCACAGGCGACACGGTCACCCTTGGCCTCAACCTGCCTTTGACCGGTGCCTACGCGGAAGAAGGCGCCGATGAGCAGAAGGCCTATGAACTGGCCATCGCCCACCTCAATGGCGAAGGTGACGGCGGCCTGCTTAATGTGCTGACCCCCTCGGCGCTCAAGGGAAATGGCATCTTGGGCAAGAAGGTCGGGTTTGTGACCTCGGACAGTCAGACCAAGTCAGACGTCGCTCGTGCCGGTGCCACCCGCATGATCGAGCGCGATGGCGCCATTATGATCACTGGCGGTTCGTCCTCAGGCGAGGCCATTGCCGTGCAGGGTCTCTGCCAGGAAATGGGCGTCATTTTCATGGCCGGCCTGACACACTCCAACGACACCACAGGCAAGGACAAGCGGCGCTACGGCTTCCGCCACTTCTTCAACGCCTACCAGTCCGGCACAGCATTGGGTCCTGTGCTGAGCGAAGCCTACGGCAATGATCGCCGCGCCTACCACCTGACCGCTGACTACACCTGGGGCTGGACCCAGGAGGAGTCGATCAAGAACACCACCGAGGGCCTCGGTTGGGAAACAGTAGAGGCGGTGCGCACTCCGCTTGGTGCCGGTGACTTCTCGCAGTTCCTCACCCCGGTTCTCAACTCCGGTGCCGACGTCCTGATCCTCAACCATTACGGCAACGACATGGTGAACTCGCTGACACAGGCGGTCCAGTTCGGCATGCGTGACCGCCAGGCGAACGGCAAGGACTTCCAGATCGTGGTTCCGCTGTTCTCCGAACTGATGGCCAAGGGCGCCGGTGAGAACATCAAGGGCATCTACGGCACCTCGAACTGGCACTGGAACCTGCAGGACCCTGGCTCCGTCGCCTTCACCAAATCGTTTGGCGCCGCCTATGGCTCGCCGCCGTCCCAGGCCGCACATACCTGCTACGTGCAGACCCTGCTTTATGCAGATGCGGTAGAACGCGCTGGCACTTTCTATCCGCCAGAAGTCATCAAGGCGCTGGAAGGCCACGAATTCGACGGCATGGGCAATGGCCGCACGCTCTATCGTGCCGAAGACCACCAGTGCATGAAGTCTGTGCTCGTTGTGCAGGGCAATGATGCCCCTACCAGCGAATACGATGTTCTCAACGTAGTCCAGGAAGTTCAACGCGATACGGTCGACTACGACGCCTCGATCTTTGGCGGTGAACTCGGCCCCGCAGAACCGGCACCCGTCTGCGCCTAAACCAATAGAGGGGCAAGGAGCGATCCTTGCCCCTTCAGGTCCGCCAGCGCCCGGTCCGCCGGGTGCTCCCGCCTGCACATCTGCAGACCGGGGTCTTCGGAGCATCCGATGATGGCACTGTGCGGGGATCGAGAGAGCCTCGCCACTAGCGGAGCATCAAATGTTCGAAGTCATCTTTCTGCAATTTCTCAATGGGCTCGACAAAGGCGCCGCCTATGCGCTGATCGCCCTTGGCCTTACCCTGGTGTTCGGCACACTTGGGGTCGTGAATTTTGCCCATGGCGCCCTGTTCATGCTTGGTGCCTTCTGTGCCGTCATGTTCCGCCAGTTCCTGACCCTTGAAACGGTTACCATCGACCCGAGCCAGACATCGCCCTGGGGCGCGCCGCTGGAAATCCGTACCCCCCTGGTGCAGGCTTGGTTTGGGGATTTCGGGGCGGTTCTGGTCAATTACTCCGTACCCTTCTCGATCCTCATCACCATCCCGATCATGCTGCTGGTCGGCATTGCGCTGGAACGCGGCATCATCAAGCACTTCTACAAGCGCCCCCATGCCGAACAGATCCTGGTCACCTTCGGTCTGGCCATCGTGGCGCAGGAAGTCATCAAGTCCGTCTTCGGACCCAACCCCATTCCCCAGCCCATGCCGACCGATCTGCGCGGTGCCGCTGACATCGGCTCCTGGATTGGCTTTCAGGCCAACGTCATAACCTATCCGCTCTGGCGCCTGATCTACTTCCTGTTTTCGGTTGTCATCATCGGTGGCGTCTTCGCCTTCCTGCAATTCACTACGTTTGGCATGGTCGTTCGTGCCGGTATGGCCGATCGCGAAACCGTTGGCCTTCTGGGCATCAATATCGACCGCCGCTTCACAATAATGTTCGGCCTGGCCGCCGTGGTCGCCGGCATGGCAGGCGTCATGTACACACCCTTGCTCCCGCCCAACTACCATCTGGGCATGGACTTCCTGGTCCTATCCTTTGTCGTGGTGGTTGTAGGAGGCATGGGCTCTTTGCCCGGCGCCGTCGCCGCCGGCTTCCTCCTGGGTATTTTGCAGTCGTTTGCGTCCATGACCCAGATCAAGGCCATCGTTCCCGGCATCGACCAGATCATCATCTATCTCGTTGCCGTTGTTATTCTACTGGTTCGCCCGCGTGGTCTGATGGGCCGCCGCGGTGTGATGGAGAGCTGACATGACCAATTTCATGTCCCGCAACGATCTGTTGCTGCTTCTGGGCTTCACCGCGGTGGTGCTGACCATGCCGATCTGGCTCACGCCCTTTGGCGCCGGCTATCCGGATCTGCTGCAGCGCTTCATGATCTATGGCATCTTTGCCGTCGGATTTAACATCCTGTTCGGCCTCACGGGTTATCTCAGCTTTGGCCACGCCGCTTTCTTCGGTGTCGGCTCCTACGCTGCGGTCTGGTCGTTCAAACTGCTGACGCTCGACGCTATTCCTGCCATGATCTTTGCCGTTCTGATCTCGGGCCTCTTCGCTTTGGTCATCGGCTTTCTTTCGCTACGGCGCTCGGGCATTTATTTCTCGATCCTGACCTTGGCCTTCGCCCAAATGAGCTACAACCTCGCCTATTCGGTGCTCACCCCGATAACCAATGGCGAAACCGGTCTGCAACTCACCCTGAGCGACCCCCGTGTCCTAGACGCGGCTATGGGCCAGACTTTTGTCGGACAACCCGTCCCCACCCTTCTGGGCCAGCAACTGGGCGGCTATGCCGGCTTCTACTTCTGCGCCGGCTTCCTGATCCTCACGTTCTTCTTTGCCCAGCGCGTCGCTGGCTCGCCCTTCGGCATGATGCTCAAATCCATAAAGTCCAATCAGACACGCATGCAGTTCACCGGCTTCAACACCCGGCCCTATGCCTTGTCTGCCTTTGTGATCTCGGGCATGTATGCGGGTCTGGCTGGCGCTCTGCTCGCTGTCACTGACCCGCTGGCCGGTGCTGAACGCATGCAATGGACCGCCTCGGGCGAAGTCGTCCTGATGACCATTCTGGGCGGAGTAGGAACACTGGTCGGTCCGGTGATCGGTGCCTGGATTATCAAATATTTCGAGAATATTCTCTCGGCACTCAACGACAACATTTTGGCCCAGTTCTGGAGCTTCCTTCCCGAAGGGCTTGCCGATCTCGTGGTCAAGGTCACCAGCAAGTTCGTCGGTGACGGTTGGCACCTCACCCTTGGCCTAGTCTTCGTGGTCATCGTGATTTTCCTGCCCGGCGGGATCATGGAAGGCGTGCGCCGCATCGCGGCAGCCGCCCGCCGCTCTGGCCCTCCCAGCGCCAAGTCACACCAGCAACAGCCCGCCGAATAAGGACAATCGATATGGCAAATTCCAATGTTGTCCTGCACGTTGCGGACGTTCACAAGCGGTTCGGGGGGCTGCATGCCCTCGCCGATATCGATCTGCAGGTCGAGGAGGGCAAGACCCACGCCATCATCGGTCCTAACGGGGCGGGCAAGTCGACCCTGCTCAATGTCATCATCGGCAAGCTGGCGCCGTCCAGCGGCCAGGTGGTGTTCGACGGCGCTATCCTGACCGGCCGCAAACCTTATCAGATCAACCAGCTTGGCATTGCCCGCGTCTTCCAGACGCCGGAAATCTTCTCCGACCTGTCGGTCATGCACAATGTCATGATCCCCGCCTTTGCCAAACGCGATGGCACCTTCACGCTCAACATGCTGCGCGCCCTGTACGGTGAAACGGCCATTCGCGAGGAAGCCGAGCACATGCTCGAGGATGTGGGCATGCTCAACCGCCGGGACATGCAGGCAGGCAGTCTCAGCCGCGGCGACAAGCGCCGCATGGAACTGGCCATGTGCCTGATCCAGCACCCGCGCCTGCTATTGCTCGATGAACCGACTGCGGGAATGAGCCGTCACGACACCAACACCACCATCGAGCTTCTCAAGAAGATCAAAAGTCGCGGCATGACCAAGGTCATCATCGAACACGATATGCATGTGGTGTTCTCGCTTGCCGACAAAATATCCGTGCTCGCCCAGGGTCGGATCATTGCTGATGGTACCCCTGACGAAGTACGCGGCAATCCCAAGGTTCAGGAAGCCTATCTCGGAGGAGCTCACTGATGAGTTCAGTCGCCATGCAAACTGAAACGGCCATCGGCAAGAACGCCGCCGAACTGGAAACCTCCCGCCCCTTCTTCTCCGTGCGTGACATGCACGCCTATTACGGCGAAAGCTACATCGTGCAGGGTATATCTCTCGATGTCCGAAAAGGCGAAATCCTCGCTTTACTCGGCCGCAATGGCGCCGGCAAGACGTCTACCTTGCGAACCATCGCCCGCACCGATAATCCTCAGATGCGGCAAGGCGAGATATGGCTCGATGGCATGCCCATCCATGAAATGAGCAGCTTCCAGGCCGCCCGCGCCGGCATCCAGTTGGTGCCCGAAGACCGCCGCATTATTCAGGGCCTCACCGTCGAAGAGAACATCACCCTGGCCAAGGTGGCGCCCGGGAATGGCTGGAGCCTTGAAAAGATTTATGAAAGCTTCCCGCGCCTCGCCGAACGCCGCACTCAGGAAGGTGTGACTCTATCCGGCGGCGAGCAGCAAATGCTGGCCATCGCACGCGCCCTGGCCCGCGACCTCAAGCTCTTGCTACTCGACGAGCCCTATGAAGGGCTGGCGCCGGTGATCGTTCAGGAGATCGAGCGCATTCTGCATTCGATCAAGCCCATGGGCATCACGACGGTGATCGTCGAGCAGAACGCAGTTGCAGCGCTCAAGCTGGCCGATCGCGCCGTCATTCTCGACACAGGTGAAGTCGCCTTCGCCGGTTCAGCCAAGGAAGTCCTCGACAACGCCGAGCTCCGCCACGAATATCTGGCAATCTGAACCGGCGCACCAGCTACCCTGGGTCCTGTGAGAACCAAGGCATGATGCCGATCTCACCCTCTCCCCCTCACGGGGCCCAGGGTACTTCGAGCCGACGACACAGGCACAATACCGCTCCAGCGGAGCGATTTTAGAGGCCATGAGGGCCACTCTTGAGTGTGGCAAGAGTGCCGCGCACGGATTGCCCGCCGTCATATCCGCACCGAGACATCCGTCTCCGGCGCCGTTGGCCCAATTTCTATACCCGCATCCTCCAGCGCCAAACGCACGCTGCCCGCCAGCTCAACCGCCCCAGGCGTATCGCCGTGCAGGCAGATGGACCGCGCCGAGGATTTCAGCACGGTGCCGTCAATAGCGACGATTTCACCTGCCTCAGCCAGTCGCAGGCACCGCGCAATAACCGCCGCAGCATCGTGTATCACTGCGCCCTCTTCCTTGCGGGAAACCAATAGTCCGTCGGCCGTATAGGCACGGTCGGCATAGGCCTCACGGATCAATGGCAAGCCAACTGCCTTGGCGGCGCGCACCTGCTGGCTGTTGTCCAGCGCCATTACCGCCATATCTGGATCCATGGCCTGAATGCTGGCAAAAATTCCCACGGCAAAGGCCAATTCTTCCGCTGTTTGGTTTGCAAGCGCCCCATGCAGTTTGACATAGGAAAGAGCCACACCGACATCGTCACCGATGTGCCGCGCCAACAGAAGCTGCTCTCTGATCTGGCCAAGCAATTGCTCAAGCGGCATCACGATACGAATCCGCCCAAAGCGCTTGGGGTCGACATAGCCAGGATGCGCGCCCGCGCGTACGCCACTGGCTTTGCAGATCTCGAGAACTCTCCGAATGGAGGCCGCATCCCCAGCATGTCCACCACACGCGATCGAGGCACTCGAGACGATCTGCAACAGTGCATCGTCAGTGCCCATGCCTTCGCCCAAATCGGCGTTGAGGTCGATAGAAGTCATGGCTTGGCGCTCCGCATCAGTCGGTGCGCATGGTCCACGCTGACTGGCACAAACACAACTTCCTCACCGGGCCGGATCTGCGCAAATCGATCCAGGTCCGCACTGATGATCGTGCCGATCCGCGGATAGCCACCGGTCGGCTGATGATCGCGCATCAGAACGATTGGAGTGCCATCCCCCAGGATCTGAACATCGCCCGGCAGGATCGGGTCGGAAATTAGGGATAATATGCTGGAGTCGGCGAAAACACCTTTTTCGTCGGCCAGCCGCACCCCCATCCGGTCCATCGCATTGGTTACGCGAAACGGTGTCCCGACAAATTTACGACGCGTTTCTGCCGCGAACCGATCAGCATGTATCCCCCAGACGATACGAATTGCCCCGGTGCAATCGGCCGCCTGATTGGGCGGAACGACCGATTGGACGTGTCCGCCTTCTCCCGCAAATCTCAGAACATCGCCGGCACGCAGGGCGCGTCCCTCCAGTCCTCCCAACCGCGCCCGGGTGCTGGTCGCCCTGCTCCCCAGCACCATGGGGAGGTCCAACACCTTGTTAAAGCGCAGATAGCCGTAATTGCCCGCGGCGCCGGGCATTATGTTCAGTCTGTCGCCCGCCTCAAGCCTGCCGGCGCCGGGCCAGGGCCGATGCCGCCCGTTCAGTCGCACCTCGAACGCGCCGCCCGCCCAGCCCGCGATCAATCCCCCGGACTCTACCTGCAAATCGAGCCCCGCCCTGGTGAATTCGATCCCGGTTTCATCGCACGCACCCGCCAACGTGCCCGCCAGCCGGTACGCACCAATGTCCATTGGTCCGGAGGCGCTGATCCCATGAGCGAGTAGATTTGGTCGCCCACCATCCTGCACGGTGCACAGCGGCCCCGCCCGATCCACCTTCAAACTACAGCTCAAGGTGCCACCTCAAAGACAATCCGGTCCCCGGCACGCAATTGCGTTGGCAGACTGGCCGTCGGATCGAAGTTACGAAATTCGGTATGCCCGATAACGTGCCAGCCGGTCGGAATGTCTGTCGCCGCAATGGCTGTTTGCCCGGCCGCAAACAACACGCTCCCGGCCGCCACCTCGGGCCGCACCAGTGTGCGCCGGGGCACGATCAGCGCCGTCTCGTGAAACCCACAATAGACGAAGCCGGGCGCGAATCCCGTCGTAAGAACGCGCAACCCGCCTCGATTATGTAGTTCAACGAAGGCATCAATCGACAGGCCGAGCAGGTCTGCCACCTCACCGAGATCAGGACCATCAAAGCGTACGGCGATCCGATGTGTCCGGTTCTCGCCGGGCACATCACTCCCGCTCAGCCGCAACGCCAGTTCCCCGGACAGCCGCGCCAACCCCACAAGTGCCGGGTCATAGCGCACCAATACCGAAACAAGGCTCGGCGCTATCTCGACCACGCCGGCAATGCCATCAGCTTCCAGCCGTGCAGCAAAGGCCAGCACAGCCCGGTTGGCGGCATCATCGAGACTCTGGCCAAACCGCACCAGCAAGGCGCAATCGCCCAACGGTACGATTTGAGGCAAAGTCGGCCCGCGGCGGTTACCGCTGGGCAGGGGCTGGTTTGAAGGCTGTTCCATGGGCAATGCAGTCGTTCAGATTGAACCGCATGCCGTCAAGAGGCCAATCACCAGCAACCCTGCGCCAGCAGAATGCCAAAGCCCTGTGATGCGAGGTCGGGGTGGTCCAATCGGTCAGTTTGGGTCGCGCCCCTCCTGCTCGATCACTGCCTCGAACAGGGTGCGGGCCTGCCCTGCCCCGATGGCTTCGATGGCCACGGCGGCAATGGCTGCAAACAGCTCCGCGATTTCCTGGGGATCGGTGATTTCGGCGTCGTCTTCGTCGGCGTCGGCGTTGATCAGGGTAAACATGAGGTACGCGCCTCCACACTGGAGCGGGATGCGGAAGTAGGAATACGGTTTCCGCAGAAGCCCGCGACCAAAATAGTCTGGAACCAGACTGGCTCCAGACGAGCCTACAATTACGAGTGTGCGTCGATTCCGTTACCGCTTAAATAACGGAAACCACCCTGATGGGACAGAACCTGTCTTGCCGGCAAGGTCAGCCTCGCTTACGCTTCGCCCGCTTTCACTATTCTGTCGCATGATCGGGAAAGACCATTTTCCGCAATACCTTGGAGCCTCATACGGCTACAGGGCGCTAGGACGATTCGTCATCCCGCCCCTCAAGCCAGGACTCGATATCGTCCAGTGTCGCCGAAAAGGGCTTGGGCTCGTCCCCAAAAACGATCTTGAAGCTGTCATCGTCGCGCACGGCATGGCCGCCCGGCTGTCCGAGCACTTTGGCCTTCTCCGAGGTAAGAATCGTCAACCCGCGGCGTGCCGCTGCCCGCTTCATGCGCCGCATACGTGAATTATCCAATTCCTTGCGGCTCATCTTTGTGGTCCCGGTCTAATGGCAGGCGGGAATGGACAAGGATGACATCCCTCCAGCCCAGGAAATGTGGCAGCTCCGCCAGCGCCTGATACACAGTTTAGCGACAGAACGGTCATAGCGTGCCCTCCGAAGCTAGCGCAAGCCGGGTATGGAATTGCCGCGAATATGGCAATGCCAATTCCCTTCACCAACACATCCCAGGAAGCGGGGCAGAACCCGGTTCTTCGCGCCTCGCTCAGTCCGCTTTACCCAACAGTGTATTGAAAGTCCCCTCGACCAGCAGGCAGTCGTCCATTTCGGCTTCGGCAAAACCCGTCCTGAGCGCTCACAGGCAGACAGCAATGGAAAGTGGGAAACCGACTTACTGTCGTAAGCGACAGTGGTTGGCGGGCAGGGAGGGATTCGAACCCCCGGAAGGCTTGCACCCTCGCCGGTTTTCAAGACCGGAGCAATCGACCACTCTGCCACCTGCCCATGGCCTGTGCGTTTAGCTGCGGCGGCGCGACCTGTCTAGAGGCTTGCGCCGCCCTTTTATCGTCTTATGGCAGCAACACCACCGAACCAGTGGTTTCTCGCCCCTCCAGAGCCCGGTGCGCCTGAGCCACATCGGCCAGTGGATAGGTCCGGCCAATATCCACTTTGATGTGCCCGGCCAGCACCGCATCGAACAGCGCTTTGGCGCCCTCAAGCAGGTTCTCGCGTTTCGGGAAATAGTGCGTACCAGTCGGACGCGTCACGAACAGCGAGCCCTTGCGCGCCAGAATGCCCAGATCAGGAACACTGACCACGCCTGAAGCATTGCCGAAGCTTGCCAACAGGCCACGCGGCCTCAGGCAATCGAGCGATCCTTCGAAGGTGGCCTTTCCAACGCCGTCATAGACGACATCGACGCCCCGGCCCCCGGTGAATTCCTTCACCATACGCGGAAAGTCCTCGATGCTGTAATCGATCACATGATGACAGCCGTGATCGAGGGCCTTTTGCACCTTGTCCGGTCCACCCGCGGTGCCGATAACGGTTGCCCCCAGGGCCCGCGCCCACTGGGTCGCGATCAGCCCCGTGCCGCCTGCCGCCGCATGCCAGAGGATGGTTTCCCCTGCCTGCACCGGCCAGGTCTTGAACAGCAGGTAGTAGGCCGTAAGTCCCTTGAGCAGAACCGCTGCCGCCGTCTGGTCGTCGACACCATCGGGAATGGGCACAAGCTTTTCCACCGGCATCAGCCGCTCATCAGCATATGCGCCGGGCGAGCCCTGATAGCAGACGCGGTCACCGACTTTGACCTCCGTCACGTCGTCACCGACCGCCACCACCTCGCCAGCCGCTTCATTGCCGGCCACGAAGGGCAACGGCAGTGGATACAGACCGGAGCGCTGATAAGTGTCGATGAAATTGAGGCCAATAGCCGTCTGGCGCAGGCGCACCTGACCGGGTCCCGGTGCTCCTACATCCCAGTCTTCAATGGACAGCATCTCGGGTCCACCGACTGTGTTGACGGCGACTACTCTGGTCATTTGGGCGTCCTTGGCTTGCGCGGTGCCGATTTCGGCCGCGACTTCGATCGATTGCTACTGCTGGATTTGGTCCGCGGCCTGGCTGTCGCAGGTTCCACACTCGGCGTAACCGTCACGGGCGCCTTCCCGCCAATCGCCGCAATGGCGACTTGAGCCGACACCGATCCGGTATCGCCGGTGAATGGCGTGAATTCCACCTCACCGACCTTGTTTCCGCCCGCCCGAAGCTTGCGGCCCTTGGCAAAGATATTGATAGCCTCGACCAGCACCGAGAACGCCATTGCCGAATAGATGTAGCCCTTGGGAATATGGAAGCCGAGACCGTCAGCCACCAGCGTCACGCCAATCAGCAGGAGGAAAGCCAGGGCCAGCATTTTGGTGGTTGGATGGTCGGCCACGAATTTGGCGATCGGCCCAGAGGCGAAAAACATCACCGCAACGGCCACGAGCACCGCCGCAATCATCACGATCACCTGATCGGCTGGGACCATGCCTACAGCGGTAATGATGGAGTCGATGGAAAACACCATGTCGATGACGACAATCTGCACCAAGATGGCCTGCAGGCTCGCCTTTGCGGCATCGGCCAGTCCCACCTCATGGGGCTCTTCAATGGCCGCATGCATTTCGTGCGTAGCCTTGTAGATCAGGAAGCCACCACCCGCGATCAGGATGATGTCCTTCCAGGAAAAGCCATGGCCGAACGCTTCGAACACCGGCTCCTTGAGCTGCACAATCAGGGTGATCAGGAAGAGCAGGACGATACGGAACACCAGCGCCAGCCCGATGCCGAGCTTGCGGGCGAATTCGGCCTGCTCGCGTGGCAGGCGCGATACCAAAACCGAGATAAACACGATATTATCGATGCCCAGCACGATCTCCATCACGGTGAGCGTGGCAAAGGCAATCCAGACATTTGGGTCAGCAAGCAGTTCAAGCATCTTGGGCTCCGCAATTGCGAGTCGTCGCGCTACACCAATCTATGGACCGCGTGGCTTGCAGTGAAGGGCGCAAATGCAGATTGTAGCGACCTGCGGCATGAAACCGAGTGCCTCTATCGCCTACCCCTGCTATGGCGATACGCATCCAGCCCTGGACAGATGGCATGCCGCAAGGTTTGGAGACGAGTTTGAAACGGGACGCAGACATCATCGTGGTGGGCGGAGGCCTCACCGGCTCCGCTGCGGCAATTGCACTGGCACGAAACGGCCTGCAGGTCATCCACCTCGCGCCAACGGCGCCACCGGATCGCCGCACGTCTGCCCTGATGATGCCCAGCGTCGATTTCATGCGCGAGTCCGGCCTCATCGATGACCCGGAAGAAATCGGTCACCCGCTGACAGCGATCAGGATCATCGATGCAACGCCCCGCCTGATCCGCGCTCCCGAAACTCTGTTCAAGGCCAGTGAGGCCGGGCTTTCCGCGTTCGGTTGGAATTTTTCTAACGCCGGCTTGCTCACCCGCTTCCAGGCGGCAGCGCCAGAGAACGGCCCCGAAATCCGCAACGCCACCGTTACCAGTTATTGCCGCGACAGCGACCTCGGCGTCGTCACACTGACGGACGAGACGGAGCTCATGGCTCCACTTGTCGTGGGGGCCGATGGCAAGAAATCACTGCTCCGCGCCGCCGCAAAAATTGTCACCCGCGAACGCCACTTTGCCGAGGCCGCTCTGGTTTGCGACTTGGAGCTGGGCCGTCCCATCGGCGGAACCTCGATTGAGTTTCACTTTCCCCACGGCCCCTTCACCTTGGTTCCCGCCGGTGGGTCAAAGGCCAATTTGGTCTGGATCGATGAAGAACCCCTCTTGCAACAAGTTCAATCGGAAGGGCCCGATGCGCTGCTGTCTGCAATATCTCAGCGCGCTCAAAATCTGTTCGGCGCGATGAAGCTCTCGTCCCCCAGCTTCGTCTTTCCGCTCTCAACATTGACCGTCGAATCCGCCGGCAGCAACGGCCTCGCCCTCGTTGGGGAATCGGCGCACGCCTTTCCGCCGATTGGCGCCCAGGGGCTCAATCTCGGCTTGCGAGATGTCGCCGACCTGCTCGCATCCGTCCACGCCGCCGATCGCACCCGGTCCAGTTGGGGCTTGGAAGCAAGCCAGGACTATGCCTGCAGGCGCGCACCCGATCTGGCCCGCACCGGAGGCCTCGTCGACACGCTCTTCCGCTCGCTGCTGGCCGACATGCTGCCCAGCCAGGCCATGCGCGCCAGCGGGCTCTGGGCACTGAAACTGCTACCGGCGCTACGGCGGCAAGCCTTCGCGCTGGGCATGGGCGGGCGAAACTGAGCCCAACAAAAAAGGCGCGGTCACCCGCGCCCTTTCGGAACTGATCCCGGCTGGCTTATTGCGCCGGGGTTTCTTCGGCGGCAGCGTCGTCACCGGCCGCTGGAGCCTCGGCACCCTCGCCCGACAACTGCTGACGAAGCTGTTCGGCACGATCCTGTAGCACCTGCTCTAGCGCGTTCTGACCCGATTCCTGCTGCTGCAGCTGCTCGAAGGTCAGTGCTGCATCGCCATCATAGGTGGCGGTGAAACCGGACAGGTCGATCTCCACGGAAAGGTCCTGGTTCTGTCGGTTCTTCGCCGTCAGGGTCAGAGTGGCCCCGCGCTTGAGCGAATTGACGTACTGCTCATTGATAACGAGCTGGGTCGAGCAGGACTGAGTGTCACACAGCATATAGGGCACGCGGACCGGCTTGGCATTGTCGATCTGCCAGGTCAGGCCAAAGGGCAGCAACACGCCAAGCGGCACTGCAGCCACGGCCAGCAGGCGGCTCTCCTGGCCGGGATCATCGCGCAGCAGGAACGAGCCGAGGAACTGGCCATTGGCCAGCACCACCTGGCGCATCAGACAGGCCTTCTGCCCGTCGGGCAGCGGATCACAGACCTTGAGCCAGTTCTGCGAGGCCAGGTCATCAACGGCGGCGGCAACGTCTTCGGGAGCAGAGTCTTCGGCGGGCGCTGCTTCGGCGGCCGGCGCCTCGGTCGTCGTCTCCTGTGCAATCGAGGCAATCGGGGAGAGCATCAGTGCAGCTACCGCAACACTGACGACGAGGGGTTTCCTGAAAGTCATAGAATGTCCTTGCCTTCCTTGGCGGTCCCGGCGGCGCAAAACCGCCCGTAAATTCGAACTGCCCTTCAAGGGCTCAAATCGGGCAATAACATGACCGATCACCCTTGCCAAAACATTATGAGTTATATCGTCGGCACCGTGGCCCTCAAGCCCCGGTTTCCGCCAGTTTTGCAAGCTTTGACAGGATTGCCGCCGCCCCCTTCAGTCGCTGCTCGGCACTGGGCCAATTGCGCGCGAACACGAGTTTCTGATCGGGCTTGATCCGAACCTGATTGCCTGGATCACTCACCAGCTTCACCAAGCTGGCCGGATTGGGGAACTCATTGTTGCGCAAGCTGATCACCGCGCCCTTCGGGCCGGCATCCACCTTCTCGACATTGGCCTGGCGGCACAGTGACTTGACCAGGATCACTTTGAGTAGGGCCTCGACTTCCTCCGGCAACGGGCCGAAGCGGTCGATCAACTCTGCCCCGGCCGCATCGATATCGCGCACGTCGTTCAGGTCCCCGAGCTTGCGGTAGAGCTGCATGCGCAATTGCAGATCGGGCACGTAGCTTTCCGGAATCATGACCGGCATGCCCAGCGAGATTTGCGGGCTCCACTCGTTGCGATCCTCGTAGTCTTCCTCGCCGCTCTTGAGATTGGCGACGGCCTCTTCCAGCATCGCCTGGTAGAGTTCGAAACCGACCTCACGGATATGACCGGACTGCTCGTCCCCAAGCAGGTTCCCTGCCCCGCGAATATCCAGATCGTGGCTGGCAAGCTGGAAGCCGGCGCCAAGGCTTTCGAGCGACTGCAACACGCCCAGCCGGCGCTCTGCCGTGTCGGTCAGTTTTCGGTCGGGCGGCACGGTGAACAATGCATAAGCGCGCTGCTTGGCCCGGCCGATGCGGCCCCGAATTTGATAGAGCTGCGCCAACCCGAACTGGTCGGCACGATGTACAATCAGCGTATTGGCATTGGGAATATCGAGCCCAGATTCCACGATCGTCGTCGCCAGCAGCACGTCGAATTTGTTGTCGTAGAACGCATTCATGATGTCGTCGAGTTCGCCCGGCGGCATCTGCCCATTGGCCACCACGAAGCTCACTTCCGGCACCTGTTGGCGCAGGAACTCGGCAATGTCGGGTTGGTCCTTGATCCTGGGCACGACATAGAAGCTCTGCCCCCCGCGATACTTTTCGCGCAGCAGTGCTTCCCGGATCGAAAGCGGATCGAACGGCGAAATGAAGGTGCGGATCGCCAGCCGATCCACCGGCGGCGTGGCCAACAGGCTCAAATCGCGCACGCCGGTCAATGCAAGTTGTAGAGTGCGCGGAATCGGCGTCGCAGTGAGCGTCAGCACATGCACATTGGCCTTGAGCTCTTTCAGGCGCTCCTTGTGGCCCACACCGAAATGCTGCTCCTCATCGATAATTAGAAGCCCCAGATCGTTGAACTTGATCGATTTCGACAACAGCGCATGCGTACCCACCACGATATCGACCTGGCCGTCCGCCAATCCATCCCTAGTGGCCTTCAACTCGGCAGCAGGCACCATGCGCGAGGCCTGGCGCACCCGCACCGGCAGGCCGTTGAACCGTTCCGAGAACGTCTTGAAATGCTGTCGCGCCAACAATGTCGTTGGCACCACCACGGCCACCTGCTTGCCGCTCAAGGCCACTGCAAAGGCAGCCCGAAGCGCCACCTCGGTCTTGCCGAAGCCCACATCGCCGCACACCAGCCGATCCATGACCTTGCCCGAGGAAATGTCGTCAAACACCGCCTCGATGGCATTGAGCTGGTCTTCGGTTTCCTCATAGGGGAAACGCGCCGCAAACTCGTCATAGGCGCCAGTGTTGAGATCGACCACATCGGCCTTGGTGAGTAGCCGCTGCGCCGCCAGCTTGATCAGTTGCTCCGCCATTTCGCGGATGCGCTTCTTGAGCTTGCCCTTCTTGGCCTGCCAAGCAGCGCCGCCCAGCTTGTCCAGAGTTACAGAAGCATCATCGGAGCCATAGCGGGTCAGCAGCTCAATATTCTCGACCGGCAGGTATAGCTTGGTGTCACCGGCATATTGTAGTTCGACGCATTCATGCGGCGCCCCACCTGCCTCGATCACCTTGAGCCCCAGGAATCGCCCGATACCATGGTCCACATGCACCACGAGGTCGCCTGCACTCAGGCTCGCCGCCTCGGTCAGGGCATCCGACGCCTTCTTCCGCCGCTGCGGCCGGAGAATGCGCTCGCCCAGGATGTCCTGCTCGGAAAGGACCAGCAGATCCCGGGTCTCGAATCCTGTTTCAAGCGGCAGCACCACCAGCGACGTAGTCGCTGCGCTCGTGGTCTCGGCATCACGCCAGTTTTCGGCCAGCCGTGGATTGGTCAGCCCGTGATCCTTGAGCACCTGGGCCATGCGATCACGCGTGCCCGCACTCCAGCACGCGATGACCGCCCTGCGCCCCTCGCGCCGTTCCGCCAGCAACCGGTCAACAACCGCCTGGAACAGATTGACGTCGGATGCCGCCCGTTCCGCCGCAAAGCTCGGCGCAATATGCCCGCCAGCATCGTCGCCCCGTGCCGTGTCCGGTGCAAGGAACGGCGAGAGCCGCACCACCGAAGCGCCTGCCAACTCGGTCGGCACAACATCAAGATCATAGAGCAGCTCTGGCTTGATCGGTTTATAGGGTGCCCCGCCTCCGGCGACCTTGGGCTCCTGCCGGGCGGTTTCACGCGCATCGTAATAGTCGCGGATCTGCTCGGCGCGTTCGACAAAGGCCTCGGCCACCTGATCGTCGAACACAAATGGCGCATCTCCGACATAGTCTGCGAGGCGATCCATGTGGTCGTAGAAGAATGGTAGCCAATGCTCGGTGCCCGAATAGCGCGCGCCGCCACTAACTGACGCATAGAGCGCATCATCCACGGTATTGCCGCCAAAGGCCGCGGTATAGTTCTGCCGGAAACGCCGAATAGTCTCTTCATTGAGCACAACTTCGCTCATCGGCGTCAGGTCGATGCGCTTGAGTGTGCCTGTGGTGCGCTGGCTGTCGGGATCGAACGTCCGGATCGATTCAAGCTGGCTACCGAAGAAATCAAACCGCAAAGGCGCGTCCGACCCGGCCGGAAACAGGTCAACCAGTCCACCCCGCACGGCGAACTCACCACTTTCGCGCACGGTAGGCACGCGCAGATAGCCATTGTTGGCGGCCCAGGCGATCAGCTTGTCGCTGTCGACCATACGGCCGACTGCGGCCGAGAAGCTCATCGTTTCGACCAGATCGCGCGGCGGCAACTTCTGGATCAAAGCATTGACTGCGGTAAGCACAATTGCCCCGCTTGCACCGCTGGTGAGGGCCGCGAGCGCGTTCATGCGCGCTGCAATGGTCACCGTATTGGGCGAGACACGATCATAGGGCAGACAGTCCCAGGCCGGCAGCGTCAGAACGGTGTGGCCCGGCAATATGGCGCTCAGAATTTCCGCCATGCGCAGCATGCGTCGGCCATCGCGCGCCACAAAGACCAGGCTCGCAGCATCGTGCGGCGCATCCTTCAGGCGCTGTTCGATCAGTTGCGCCAGCACCATTGGCTGCATGCCGTCAGGCACATTGGATATGGTGCGCACTTGTGGTGCCACCCCGGTAAGTTCATTCATTTTTCGATCCGGGATTGGTGGTCGGCAATCACCAGATTAAGAAAGTCAGCGTCGATATGGGCGGGCGGATCCTCCTGCCGCATCACCCATTTGAGCAGCGGCGGGTCTTCCTCATTCATCAGCGTTTCGAGGCGGTCCAGGGCGGGGCCGTCGAAGGCCTCGACATTGGCATCGGCAAACGGCCCCAGAATCAGGTCCATTTCCTTGGTGCCACGATGCCAGGCCCTGTAGCGTAGGCGTTTGCGACGGATAGCGATGTCCTCACCGGCTGTCATCTGGACACCCATGATTGAAAATGTTCGCGATTTGGACAGGTTGTTTACGCGCAAAGTACCAGCTTGTCAGCCCAGCAAGCGCAGGAACAGCCAGACCAGCAGTATCACGGGCACCCAGGCCAGAGCGCCAATCAACACGATCGCCAGAAGGGGGCGTCGGCGCAGCCCGTCAACCAGGCGGCGTGGCATGCCAATGTTGAGCAAAAAGGATAATACGCGATCCATGCGGCCTCCTGACCGGCATTGACCATGCCATGACACTAACTGACCATTGTCTGGATAGGGGCAATCTTATTTTTCTCCCTTTCCTCCACACTATTCTCGCTCCGATACCGCCGGAGACTGCCCCACTGACTGGAATCGAGGCAAGATATCAGCCATGTCCCGTCCCCAGAACCTTCTGCCGCTGTTCCGGTCGCTGCACACCATCAAGGGTGTCGGCGACAAGCTGGCCGCCCTATTGACCCGCTATTTCGGCGCGCCGGACGGACAGGAGGCCATCGTTCTCGACGTGCTCATGCACATGCCGTCCGGCGTGGTCGACCGCCGGCGGCAGGTTGGAATAGCTGAAGCCTATCTCAACCAGATCGTCACCTTGCGCCTTCATATCGACCGGCACCAGCCACCCCCACGCGGCAAGCCGCATGTCCCGCATCGGGTTTTCGCCCATGACAACACCGGAGACGTGCAACTGGTATTTTTCCGCGCCCAGGGCGGGTGGGTCGAGCGCTCATTGCCTGTCGGCGAAGAGCGCTATGTCTCCGGCCAGATCGGGTTCTTCAACGGCGAAAAGCAGATCACGCACCCCGATTACGTGGTCGAGCCGGACAAATTGGGAACCCTCCCGCTCGTCGAGCCCGTCTATCCGCTGACCAATGGTCTCAGTTCGAAAGCCTTGGCCAAGCTGGTCCGACAGGCCGTCGACACCGTGCCCGACCTGCCCGAATGGATTGCGCCTGAAATCAGGGCAAAGCGGAACTGGCCCGGCTTTGTCCAGGCCATGCGCATGGTGCACCTTCCCGAAAACCCTGAACAGGCCGAGCTCTGGTCCCCTGCCCGTCAACGCCTGGCCTATGACGAATATCTGGCCGGCCAGATCACACTGCAATTGGTGCGCTCGAGCATGGTCTCGGCTCGCGGCGTCGCTCGCAGCTTCACCGGCGCAATCTCGGAGAAGATCGCCGCCGCCCTGCCCTTCTCCCTTACGGATGGCCAGCAACAAGCCTTGGGGGAAATCCGTACCGACCTCGCCGCGCCTGATCGCATGTCGCGCCTCTTGCAGGGTGATGTCGGCTCCGGCAAGACTGTCGTCGCCTTAATGGCCATGGCCGCGATGGCCGAGAGCGGCGCACAGTCCGCCCTCATGGCCCCTACTGAACTCCTGGCCTCACAGCACTTCCGGACCATCCAGCCGCTTTGCGAAGCCGCGGGCCTCACCTGCGCCTTGCTGACCGGCAAGATGCCAGCAGCCGACCGGCGCGCCATCCTGGCCGGGCTCGCAGAAGGGACAATATCCATTGCCGTTGGCACCCACGCCCTGTTCCAGTCCGATATTGCCTTTCACGATCTGGGCCTGACGGTCGTCGACGCGCGCTCCGTCTTCCGTTTCTTTCTCGTCATCCTCATCTGCCTGTGTGAGCGCAAAGATCGTCGTTTTCGTATGCCCGGCCAGACGGCGCAGTTTTTGCGAAGTATTAGCCGCGTCTCCGCCTGCCGTCTTTGACGTATTGGCTTCGTAGTCGAGGTAATAAAACGGATCTACATGTTTCAGCGTGCTGGCAAACCTTCAAATTCAATGTCAGCCTTCAAAGGTTTCCG